>NZ_CP016226.1:917051-1222735 GCF_013377235.1 Mannheimia varigena
GGGAGATTCTCATATGGGCTTACAAGCACGTTTAATGTCGCAAGCATTACGTAAATTAACTGCGAATATTAAATCAACTAACTGCTTGGTTATCTTTATTAACCAAATTCGTATGAAGATTGGTGTAATGTTCGGTAACCCAGAAACCACAACGGGTGGTAATGCCTTGAAATTCTATGCTTCTGTGCGTTTAGATATCCGCCGTTCAGGGGTAGTAAAAGATGGTGATGAAGTTATTGGTAGTGAAACCAAAGTAAAAGTAGTAAAAAACAAAGTTGCACCGCCATTCCGGGAAGTTCAATTTGATATTATGTACGGTGAAGGAATCGCCCGTATGAATGAATTGTTAATTCTTGCAGAAGCACATGGCTTCATTAATAAAGCTGGGGCTTGGTTCTCTTACGAGGGCGAAAAAATCGGTCAGGGTAAAAACAACGCAATTAAATGGTTAAAAGAACATCCTGAAATTGCTGATAAAATTGAGCAGGATATTAGAAACTTACTCATCGCTAACCCGAACTTAGCATCTACACCAGATTCTAAGGACTCAGATGACAATGAAGAGTTTAATGAAGAAGAGTTATAATTAACTTAATTTATGCGATTTTCGCTTAATGTGAAAATCGCATTTTTATTTCAATTTATGAAAACTATTGCGACAACCAAAACAAATAAATACACAGCAACTAATTATCTGCTATATTTACTTTCAAAACGTGACTATAGCGAGAAAGAGCTTCGACAAAAACTCGAACAGAAAGAGTATAAAGCCGAAGAAATTGATGAAGCGATAGAAAAAGCTCAATCAAATAACTGGCAAAGTGATGAGCGATTTTGTTCAACGCTAATCCGTTATCGTTCAATGCAAGGCATAGGTCCTCGTCGTTTAAAGCAAGAATTAAAACTCAAGGGTATTAAAGATTGGCTTATTAATCAAGAACTTGAAAATGCGGAGACCGATTGGTTTAAATTAGCAGAACAAATTTTTGAGAAAAAACGGCCGCTTGTGTGGGATCTGAAAGCTAAACAAAAAATGTGGCGGTTTATGATCAGTCGCGGTTTTTACAACGATCATTTTAGTCATTTAATGGATTTAGATTATAGTAGTGATGAATATGAATAAAGAGAAAATAACCTTTTTTAGCCGATTTGAATCAGATATTGTAAGCAGTAGAAAAACTATTACCATTCGAGATAAATCAGAATCTTACTTTCAACCTAACCAAGAATTAGCCGTTTTTACCAACGAAACAGATCGCTTTTTTGCTAATATCAAAGTGCTTTCTGTAACACCAATTCAATATGATGAGTTAAGTGAACAACACGCTCAACAAGAGAATATGAGCTTAGCTGAATTGAAAAAAGTCATTCGAGAGATTTATCCGAATGACAACTCCTTTTTTGTAATTCATTTTGAACTGATTTAATTATTAACGCTATGGTACTATTTAAATCCACTAAGCAAGTTGAGTTATGCCCACAATGCCATTCATCCTTGCAACTTAAACAAGGGAAGAAAGGCTTATTTTTGGGCTGTTCAACATATCCCAAGTGCGATTATATAAAGCCATTACACCACGAAAATCATATCATTAAAAAGTTAGAAGAATGCTGTCCTGAATGTGGGCACTATCTTCAACTAAAACAAGGTAGTTATGGTATTTTTATTGGGTGCAGTAACTATCCAGAATGCCATTTTATTGTTCACGAAGAAGCTGAAGTAGAAGAAGAGTTTGATTGCCCTGAGTGCAAACAGAATAAACTGATTACTAGAAAAGGGCGTTTAGGTAAAACATTTTATGGTTGTAGCGGTTTCCCTGGCTGTAAATTTACCTTACCAACTCAGCCAATTAAACAACAGTGTGAAAAATGTGGCTGTGAACTCGCTACCATCAAAAAAATAAAGGGTAAACAATACACTATTTGTGCAAATAAAAGTTGTCAGCACCAAATCCTATATCAAACAGAAGTAGAACCGAATGGATAATTTCTTAGACATAGTTAATCAATTAAAACAAGAAGGAGTGGTAGCTTACCCAACTGAGGCTGTTTTTGGCTTAGGCTGTAATCCACAAAGTGAAAAAGCGGTGAGGAAATTACTCGAATTAAAACAACGTCCTAAAGAAAAAGGCTTAATTTTACTGGCTTCCGATTTGAAATATCTTCTCTCTTATATTGATGAAAATCGAATGACAGAACAGGCTTGGCAACAGCTAAACCAAATTGGCGAGCAAGCTATTACTTGGGTCGTGCCCGTAAAAAAAAGTGTGCCGAGTTACCTCACAGGTAAATTTGATTCCATTGCCGTGCGTTTATGTAAAGTACCAGCTGTAGTAGCACTCTGTGAGGCAACAGGTTTTGCTCTCACTTCAACCAGTGCTAATTTAACAGGTGAGCCACCTTGTCGAAATTCAGAAGAAGTACGGGTTCAATTTGGAGATGATTTTCCTGTATTAAATGCAAAAACGTTAAGCAGAGAAAACCCTTCTGAAATTCGAGATATTTTCAGCCAACAGATTTTTAGACAAGGATAACTAATGAACCAATACGCTGTTTGGGGCAATCCGATTGCACAAAGTAAATCACCTCGCATTCATCAACTTTTTGGCTTGCAGACTCAACGAGAGATTGAATATATCGCGAAATTAGGTGATGAAATTGCCTTTGAGCAACAATTAGCGGAGTTTTTCAATTCAGGTGCTAAGGGTTGTAATATCACTGCTCCCTTTAAAGAACGAGCATTTACTGTTGCTGATGAATATAGTGAAAGTTGCTTATTAGCAGAGGCTTGTAACACTTTAAAGCGATTAGATGATGGCCGTTTATATGCCGATAATACCGACGGTAAAGGTTTAGCGGTTGATTTAGATCGGCTTGGTTGGCTAAAAGCGGGGCAAAAGACCTTAATTTTGGGGGCAGGCGGAGCAACCAAAGGCGTATTGTTACCATTACTTCAGGCAGGGTTAGAGATTACGATTTATAATCGTACTGTAGATAAAGCGGTCATTTTAGCGGAAAAATTTGCAAGATTTGGCAAGATTCAGACCGCTTGTTTAGAGGATCTAGCCGGACGACAGTTTGATTTAATCATTAATGCAACTTCTCTAGGCTTGCAGGGAAAATATGTTGAACTACCAGTATCTTTAATGGCTTCAGCCAAAATTTACGATATGCAATATGCCGTTAATATGCAAACGCCATTTCTCAATTATGCAAGAGATTGTGGTTCCATAGAATATCAAGATGGTTTAGGAATGTTAGTTGGGCAAGCTGCTTTTGCTTTTGCTTTGTGGGAAAATAAATTTCCTAATATTGAGCCTGTTCTTACACAGTTAAAACAAGAAATGCAATCTGTAAAATAATAAACCAACTATTATTTTATAAACAGAAAATGCTATATTTCCATCAAAACGACGAACATCTATACAATCAAACTCAAAAAACATTTTTTTTGAAAAAAGTATTTGACGGAGCGCTCTAAAATCAGCATAATGCACTCCGTTAACCGATATGGTGAACGCAAATGGCTACATAGCTCAGCTGGTTAGAGCACAACACTCATAATGTTGGGGTCGCAAGTTCGAATCTCGCTGTAGCCACCATTGCGGGACTGGCGAAATTGGTAGACGCACCAGATTTAGGTTCTGGCGCCGCGAGGTGTGTGGGTTCAAGTCCCTCGTCCCGCACCATTTATCGATTAGCAAAAATTAGTGTTGGGGTATCGCCAAGCGGTAAGGCACCGGGTTTTGATCTCGGCATTCCTAGGTTCGAATCCTAGTACCCCAGCCATCTAATTTCAAATTTTCAAATCTATTTAAGCTAACGTAAGTTAGTTTTTTTATTTTGGGGTATCGCCAAGCGGTAAGGCACCGGGTTTTGATCTCGGCATTCCTAGGTTCGAATCCTAGTACCCCAGCCATATGTTCTATTAAATAATTTCTAGTATTTTTTCGTCTATTTATATTGAAATACCATTTGCAAAGAATTATTTCCTATTTGCTTACCTTAATATATAAAGGGAGAAAATATTCTCCCTGTAGTCAGCCAGACATATTAATAATTTAAATCTTCTCTAAATTCGCCATTTTCGCAATCAACCATTTAATGCCATTACCGACAAAAGCCACTTGTAAACGGGTTGCTTCGCCTGAACCTTCCACATTGATAATCGTACCTTGCCCAAATTTAGTATGATTGACTTTTTGTCCCATTTTCCAACTATCATCATTCAAAATAGAAGCGGTCGTTTTTTGCGGATTTTTTGCAAATGAGGAAGATTGATTAAAGCTCGCCGCACGGTTGATTGAGCCTCTTAAACGCACCTCACGGATATGCTCTTCGGGTAGCTCTGCAATAAAGCGAGAAGGAACATGGCGCTCTTCTTTGCCGTATAAACGGCGAGATTCCGCATAGCTAATGGTGAGTTTCTTCTTCGCACGAGTAATGCCAACGTATGCCAAGCGACGCTCTTCTTGCAATCTGCCTTCATCAAAACTCATTCCACTTGGGAAAATCCCTTCTTCCACACCCACCATAAATACACGTGGGAATTCTAAGCCTTTCGCTGAGTGTAATGTCATTAGCTCCACATAATCTTCGTGTTGAGAGGCTTGAGCTTCACCGGCTTCAAGTGATGCGTGAGTTAAAAAGGCGGTTAAATCCGTTAAATCTTCTGCTTCGTCAGGTTTTACGAATTGTTTGGTAGCGGTAACTAACTCTTCTAAGTTTTCAATACGAACTTCGCCTTTCTCGCCTTTTTCTTGCTTATACATTTCATACAAGCCCGATTTTTTAATCACATAATCGGTTTGTTCGGCTAAAGACATCTGCTCGGTTTCTTGATCTAAGGCATTAATCAACTCAACAAAGCGGAGTAATGAAGAGGCTGCTCTGCCTGAAAGTTGTTCTTCCTGCACTGCCACTTGAATAGCTTGCCATAACGTAATTTGGCGATTACGGGTAATTTGGCGAAGCGTATCTAAGGTTCTATCACCAATGCCTCTGGTTGGAGTATTAATGACACGCTCAAATGCAGCATCGTCTTGGCGGTTGGCAATCAAACGCAGATACGCCAATGCGTCTTTGATCTCTTGGCGTTCAAAGAATCGCATTCCGCCGTAAATGCGGTACGGAATATTGGCTTGAATTAAGGCTTCCTCAATCACACGGGACTGGCTGTTGCTACGGTAAAGCACCGCACATTCGGCAAGATCGCCCTCGTCCTCTTTCCATTGTTTGATTTGCGAAGCGACAAAGCGGGCTTCGTCCAACTCATTGAAGGCACAGTAAATATCTACGGGTTCGCCATCACCACTATCTGTCCATAAATTTTTGCCTAATCGGTTATCATTATTGGCAATTAATTCGTTAGCACAACTTAAAATATTACCTGTAGAGCGGTAATTTTGTTCCAAACGAATGGTTTGAGCGTTGTCGTAATCATTGAGGAAACGTTGGATATTTTCCACCTGCGCCCCACGCCAACCGTAAATAGATTGGTCATCATCGCCCACGATCATCACTTTACCGACATTTCCTGCCAATAAACGAATGAGATCGTACTGAATATTGTTGGTGTCTTGGAACTCATCAATCAAAATCTGCTGAAAACGTTGCTGGTAACGCTGTAAAATAGCAGGTTTATGCTTAAATAATTCATAGGCACGAATAAGTAGCTCGGCAAAATCCAAAAGACCTGCTCGGTCGCAAGCCTCTTGATAGATTTGGTAAATCTCAACCAACTTTTTCTCATTTGGATCGTTATGGTGATCAATATCTTTCGCCCGATTACCCTTATCTTTTTGAGCATTGATATACCAAGCTACGTGTTTCGGCGGGAAATGTTTTTCATCAATATTGTGTAATTTCAACAAGCGTTTAAGTAAACGCTGCTGATCCTCGGTATCCATAATTTGAAAATCTTGCGGTAAATCGGCATCTAAATAATGGGAGCGTAATAAACGATTAGCAATACTATGAAAAGTGCCTACCCACATACCAAACAGGCGGTTATCTCCTGATTGGGAAAGGGTATGCTCAATACGGTGCCGCATTTCTGCGGCGGCTTTATTGGTAAAAGTTACGGCGAGAATGTTTGATTCCGGTATATTTTCCACGCCAATTAACCACGCAATGCGGTGAGTTAAAACCCTTGTTTTGCCCGAACCGGCTCCCGCCAGAACCAAATAATTGCCGATTGGTGCAGCAACAGCTTCTCGCTGCTTGTCATTTAAACCATCTAATAATAATGAAAAATCCATAATCACCTTTTAATCTGTGCTTTTATACAGCATTATAGCCTAAATTATGGGTTTAAGAAAATGTTCTCCGTTAAAATGGGATCTTGGAATTCAAAACCGGCTGCGAGGAGTTTTTCTGGAATGAGTTGTTGGTTATCTAATACTAAGCAAGCTCGTTCACCTAAGCCTAATTTCAACGCAAATTCAGGCGCAGTAAAGAAAGCGGGGCGATTAACGGCATTCGCTAGAATACGATTAAATTCCTCATTTCTTACGGGATTTGGTGCAACAAAATTGTAAACACCCGAACAATTTGCATTTTTTAGTAAAAAAATGACCGCTTGTACGTGATCTCGGCGGCTAATCCACGCCCAATATTGCTTTCCTGAACCGAGCTTTCCGCCTAATCCGCATTTATAAATCGGTAAAATTTTCTTTAATGCCCCACCTTCCGGCGAAAAGACCGTCCCTGTACGGATTAAACAAACTCTGGTTTTATCGCTTTCAGCTTCGAGAGCTGCCCTCTCCCATTGTTGGCAAAGGTGATTAGTGAAGCAATCTTGATAACAAGCGGTCGATTCTGTATAAAAATTTGCAGATTTCGGTAAATCGCCATAAATTCCGATTGCCGAACCTGAGAGAAAAGTATGCGGAGGATTAACACTCGCATTAATTAATTCGCTGAGCTTATTGGTAATTTTAACTCGGCTTTCAATGAGTTTACGCTTTTGTTGCTCCGTCCAACGCTTATCAAAAATGGGCTCACCGGCAAGATTAATAACCGCATCAAAGTCGTTCAAATCGGAAAACTCATCGAGTGAATAGCAATATGTGATCTGCTTATCATCACTTTTCTTTCCTTTATCTCTTACTAAAAGTGTAAAGTGATGATTTTCAGATTTTAACTTTTTAATTAACTCAGTGCCAATAAAGCCCGTACCACCCGTAATAAGAATATTCATACGTTATCTCCTTATAAAGAAATGGCAAACTTGCCACGCTACTGCCTTAATTATTTACAATTTAGTTATCTACCATCTAGCTACAATGATGTTTCAAATAGCTCCGTGATATTTTTAATTAAATCTTCGACTAAAACCTGACGGACAGGGGTAATAAAAATGGTGTCATCGCCTGCAATTGTACCTAAAATGCCTTCAGCTTTTCCCATTGAATCCAGTAAGCGAGCAATAAGTTGAGCTGCTCCCGGGCTGGTTTTCACTACAATTAATGCTTCATTGTAGTCAATATCAACTACTAAATTTTTAAGTGGACTTGATGTTGTTGGCACACTTAATTCTACAGGGAGCTGATAGACCATTTCCATTTTGGTGTTACGTGTTCTAACCGCCCCAAATTTAGACAACATTCGAGAAACTTTTGATTGGTTAATGTTCTCAAATCCCATTTCTTGTAATGCGGCTACAATTTCACTTTGTGAGCTGAATTTTTCTTCTCGCAGTAGTGATTTAAACGCTTCTGATAAATTATCTATCTTATCCACATTCATTCTCTTATTCATAAAAAAGCTAAAATTATTCATCATTCTTGCTTATTTATGCAAATAAATCAATAAAGCAAGAGAAAATCCAATAAAAAATTTGCTCTATGTCTCAAAAATGAGATTTGCTGTTTGAATCATAAAAAAATTTGCCTTACACTAAATTAATCTAAACTTCCATAACTTATTAGGAGAAATTTATGTGTAAAAAAGTCGCTCTTTTAGGTGCAGCAGGTGGCATTGGTCAATCTCTCGCATTATTATTAAAACTCAATTTACCTGCTAAATCTGAATTATCTCTTTATGATATTTCCCCTGTTACACCCGGCATTGCGGTTGATTTAAGCCATATTCCAACGGATGTTAAAGTAACAGGTTTTGCTGGTGAAGATCCGACTGATGCACTTAAAGATGCTGATGTGGTTGTGATTTCTGCTGGTGTTGCTCGTAAGCCGGGTATGACACGTGCTGATTTATTCAATGTCAACGCAACTATCGTACATAACTTAGTGGAAAAAGCAGCAAAAGTTTGCCCGAAAGCGTGTATCGCAATTATCACTAACCCGGTTAATACAATTATTCCAATCGCGGCAGAAGTACTGAAAAAAGCCGGTGTTTACGATAAAAACAAACTCTTTGGTGTAACCACATTAGATGTAATTCGTGCTCACACCTTTGTAGCTGAAGCTAAAAATGTGAATGTGAAATATGTGAGAGTACCTGTTATTGGCGGGCATTCAGGCACAACTATTCTTCCATTACTTTCACAAGCAACCGTAAATGGCTTAAAACTTGAATTCACTCAAGAGCAAATTGAGCAATTAACGCACCGCATCCAAAATGCAGGTACGGAAGTTGTTGAAGCGAAAGCAGGTGGCGGTTCAGCAACTTTATCAATGGCACAGGCAGGAGCGGAATTTGCACTTGGCTTAGTAAGGGGATTAATTGGTGAAGACGTTATTCGCTACGCTTATGTTGATAATACCAACGGAGAAACCTCACCAGCATTCTTTGCTTACCCAATTCGCTTAGGCGCAGAAGGCTTAAAAGAAGTGCTACCAATTGGCAAATTAAGTGATTTTGAGAAAAAACAAGTAGAAGATTTAATTCCAATTTTAAATGAAGAGATCGAATTAGGTCAAAAATTCAATAAAGATGCTTAATTAGCATTATAGGGGCTGCTCTGTCAGCCCTTTTTTTATCTAATTTTATTATTATCAGAAGGAAATGATTATGTTAAAACACAAGATTATTATTAGTTTAATGGCATTTTCTATTATCGCTTGTTCATCTAATAAGCCTGTGAAAGTCGTAAGTGGCGATAATAAATTAGATTATGCACAACAAAAGAATATTCATATTAGTGAATCAAAATTAGAAAATAACACGACGACTACAAATCAGAATATGCAAAAGCCGAAAAATGCAACGGCACTTTGCTTTAACGGGATTTATTCAACAGATATGCAAAATCCTTGTGCAAATCAAGGCGGAGTAAAAGAGAAATATAGCCATTACTATGCTGATTAAATAGAGAATCGCAATACGCCCATTTTATGGGCGTATTGTTACTCTTTCTTTTCGGCTTTTTGCTCTTTTTCAGGTTCAGGGTCAAATTTCACTACCGGCACACAGCCTCGACAAGCACCTTGATTTACACCTAATTCATCACAAAATTTATCGTATTTTTCAAGGGCTTGTTTAAACCAGCTTTTCTTTTCGGTTTGTTCACTCATCATTTTTCCCCTCTCAACTTACAAGCGGTCGAATTTTGTAAATTTTTTACCAAAAACCACCGCTTGTATTCGATTAATCACGGAAATTGTTGAATTGGAACGGTTGTCCTAATTCTGCCCCTTTTACAAGCTGGATTGCAGCTTGTAAATCATCACGAGATTTGCCGGTTACACGCACTTGCTCGCCTTGAATTTGAGCCTGTACTTTGATTTTGGAATCTTTAATCAGCTTGGTGATTTTTTTCGCCATATCAGACTCAATGCCTTGTTTGAGTTTGATCTCTTTTGAGTAGAGCTTGCCGTGGTGTTCGCTTTCGCTTGGGATATCAAGCGAGTTATGCTCAATGCCACGTTTTACGCACGAGCCGATTAAAATTTCGATCAACTGTTCTAATTGGAAATCAGATTCGGTGGTGAGCTTAATGCTTTCATTTTTTTCGTTGAGCTCAATAACCGCTTCCACGCTACGGAAGTCGTAGCGAGTGCTGAGTACACGGTTGGCATTTTCCACCGCATTACGCACTTCGTGCATTGTGATTTCAGATACAATATCAAATGATGGCATTTTTCGTTCCTCTCAAATTAGTTTTGAAATAAATGTTTAGCATTCAATAACACGCAAAGTGCGGTTAAGTCCGCAAAGTTTACCACAAAATCCGCCTGTTCTTGCACTTTTGGTTTGGCGTGCAGGGCAACGCCTAGGCTGGCGGTTTTTAGCATTGGTAAATCGTTCGCCCCATCGCCGACTGCAACCCATTGATTTTGCGGAATATTAAATTTGTTCGCCAACTGTTGTAGGGTATCGGCTTTATGTTTAGCGTCCACCACTTTGCCCAGCACCTTGCCGGTGAGTTTGCCGTCCAGAATTTCGAGCTGATTTGATACGGCAAAATCCAAGCCATATTTTTCTTTCAAATAATCGGCGAAATAATCAAAACCGCCCGAGGCAATGGCTAATTTCCAGCCGTGTGATTTTAAGGTGGCTACCATTTCCTCGAAGCCGTCCATAAGCGGTAGATTTTCCCGCACTTTTTGCAAAATGCTTTCAGGGGCGTTTTCCAGCGTGCCGACTCGTTTACGCAAACTCTGCTCGAAATCCAACTCACCACGCATCGCACTCGCTGTAATCGCAGATACAATGTCGCCCGTGCCGGCTAGTTTGGCGATCTCATCAATACATTCAATTTTAATCGCCGTGGAGTCCATATCCATCAACAATAAACCAGCTTGGTTGAGGCTTGGTGTGATGTTAAGGTCGCTAATATCCGCTTTGATTTGTTGAGCGGTTTCACGCAGCTCGCAAGCGGTGGAATTTGTGGAAAAAAATGCAATTTTATAGCCTAAATAGACCGCTTGTTTGAGCAGTTCGGCTTTTGCTTGGCTGGAGAATTGCTGGATTTCGTTGTCCGTTAAGGTTTTGGAATAGATAAAAATGGTGTTTGTCATAGTCTTATTTTATGCTGTTTAAATTTACTACATTAATCTAACAGAAAACCGTGCTACAATCACGCATCATTTTGAGGGGAATTAAATGTATATTACGCGTGAAAAAATAACTAAAACGCTTTTACTAGCAACAATTACTCTACTCTGTTTCGGTATTGTGGCAGTTATTTTAATGGGTATAAATCAATTTAAATTTGGCTCACAATTAGCAAGCATTAACCAAGTGTCAAATCTTTCGCACCTATTGGTTCGCCAGCAAGCGAATATTTTTTCATTTTTATTAGTTAAAAATGCAAAAACTGATGAGCTAGTTGATTCATTAGATAGTTTTACAAAAGAAGATTTTATTATTGATGCAAATATTTACTCACCAAAAGGGGTTTTACTTGCACAAAGTCAAAATGCAAAAGAGCTAAAAACATTATTAGCTGAACAAACCGAAAAAACACAACAAATTGTTGAACCTATATTTTCGCAGCAGACCTTAGTTGGTTTCTTGCGTGTAACCTTTGATGCAGAATATGGGCAAACAACCAAAGCAAGGGTTGAGCAGCAATTTAAACAACTTTATGGTGAAATGATTATCTTATTACTAACAGGTATATTATTAGCAAGCAGTGTTCATTATTACTTCCGCCGTAAAATTCATCATATTCATATTGCCCCTAAACCTATTTTAGGCGAAATGAAAACACAGACACAGCGTTTTCATTCTCGCCGCCGCTGGAACAAGCGTAAATAGTTTACGCTCAATGAGATAAACGATTGTAATTTGAGCGAATAGGCGTATAATATCCGCCGTTTTTCGCCGAATGGTATAGTAAAAAATTAAAATTTAAAGAGGAATAAATGGCTAAAGAAGATAGCATTGAAATGCAAGGTACAATTTTAGAAACCTTACCAAATACAATGTTCCGTGTGGAATTAGAAAACGGTCACATCGTTACCGCTCACATTTCAGGTAAAATGCGTAAAAACTATATCCGCATTTTAACCGGCGATAAAGTTACCGTTGAAATGACTCCATACGATTTAAGCAAAGCACGCATTATTTTCCGTGCGAGATAATCGGTAAAACCAAACAAAAAATAAGGCGAACATTAGTTCGCCTTATTTTTTTAGCCTTTCTCCACAATCCCTTCCGCACACGCAAAAGCCGATGACCACGCCCATTGGAAGTTGTAACCGCCGAGCCAGCCGGTTACGTCCAGCACTTCGCCGATAAAATAGAGCCCCTCTACATTTTTCGCTTCCATTGTTTTGGAGGAAATATAGTCGGTGTCCACTCCGCCTTTGGTCACCTCTGCGGTGCGGTAGCCCTCCGTGCCATTTGGTAAGAATGGCCAATGGTGGATAAATTGTTCCAAAAAGGCGAGATCTTTTTTGCTGAGATCGGCAATCACCTTATCTGCCAGTAATTTTTGCTCTAACCAGATATCGACCAATTTTTTCGGAAAATGGCGAGCCAATACAGTTTTTAGCTGCAATTTCGGCGAAAATTGGCGAAGTTCATTCAAAATTTCAACAATTGATGCTAATGGCAGCAAATCAATTTCTACCGTTTCACCCAGTTCCCAATAGTTTGAGATCTGCAAAATCGCCGGGCCGGACAAACCTCGGTGGGTAAACAGCATTTGATTGCTAAAACTTTTGCCGTTGGCAGAGACCGTAATCGGAATAGCAATGCCCGAGAGTTCGGCAAAGTGTTTGTCGCTCTCTTTCCAAGTGAACGGTACAAGGCTGGCTCGGGGCGGAATTACCGGAATACCGAACTGTTCGGCAATTTGGTAGCCAAAAGGGCTTGCCCCAAGTGCCGGCATTGATAAACCACCGGTGGCGATCACCAGATTTTCAGTTTGGAATTGCTCACTAGCGGTCGAAATTTGGAAAAAATTTGCAAATTTCTCAACAGAAATGACCGCTTGTCGCAGGAAAATTTCCACCTTGCCTTTTTCGCATTCCGCTTGGAGCAAATCGACAATCTGTTGCGAACTTTCATCGCAGAAAAGCTGCCCGAGTTCCTTTTCGTGATAGCTAATACCGTGAGCCTCCACGAGTGAAATGAAATCACACTGCGTATAGCGTGAGAGTGCCGATTTTACAAAATGGCGGTTTTGGCTGAGGTAGTTGTTCGCCCCCACCTCCAAATTGGTGAAATTACAAAAGCCTCCGCCAGACATTAAAATCTTGCGTCCGATTTTTTTGCCGCTATCGAGCACCACCACTTTTTTGCCGGCTTGCCCGAGTTGGGCAGCACAAAATAGCCCTGCCGCTCCGGCTCCGATAATCACTACATCAAATTTTTGCATTAGAAATTGAGTACCTTGTCTGCGTCTATCGTCCAATCTGCCAATTCGCTCAATGTGCCAATCTCCACCCCTTCCGCCAGCGGCAATTCGGTAATGCCTCGGGCGTTGGTGCAGGTTTTGCAAAGCTTCACCGTCGCCCCTTGAGCGGTGAGAATTTCCAACATCTGTTGAAGATGATACCCCTCCGCCGGATTTTGTTTCGCCAGCCCTGCAGTAACAGCATCTGACATTAAAAACAGTTTGATTTCCACCTTGGCGTTGTGCTGATCTTGCAGCTGCAACGCGAGGCGTAAACCACTGAAGAACGTTTCATTGCCGTATGGAGCGGAGTTGATGATAAATAAGAATTTTTGAACTGAATTTGACATTTTTACCTCGGAATACACGAAACACATAGATAATGAAAAAATCCCTCTCACGAATGAGAGGGAAACCAATTAGTGAGCATCTGCCCAAATAAATTTAATCATAAAGAGTAATGAAACCACCAGCACTGATGGATTGATCTCTTTCCAACGACCGGTAAAGGCTTTCATTACGCAGTAGGTGATAAAGCCGAATGCGATCCCTTCCGTGATGGAGTAGGTAAATGGCATCATTACCGTAGTGATAAACGCCGGGGTTGCTTCGGTTAAGTCGTCCCATTTTACTTCAATAAGGCTAGACGCCATTAAAATTCCCACGAACACCAATGCCCCTGCGGTTGCATACGCCGGCACTAAGCCTGCTAATGGCGAGAAGAAAATCGTTAAGAGGAACAATACGCCCACGACAACTGCTGTTAAACCGGTTCTGCCGCCAACGGAGACGCCAGAACCACTTTCGATGTAGGTTGAAATGGCGGAAGTTCCCATATAAGTCCCTGCCATTGCAGCGGTGCTATCTACCAATAATGCTTGTTTCATTTTCGGGAAGCGACCTTGTTCGTCCGCAAAACCGGCTTTGGTGGTCACAGCAATTAACGTGCCTGATGAGTCGAACAAGTTCACCAACATAAAGGAGAAAATAATACCGAGCAAGGCAACGTCAAACGCCCCGGCGATATCCACTTGCCCCACAACCGCATCTAAACTTGGCGGCATTGAGATAACACCGCTGAATTTTACGTCTGGGTCAAAAATTAATGCTAGTCCGGTGACTACCACAATCGACACCAATACGCCCGAGTGAACGCCTTTTGCCGCTAGCATTACGATGATGAAGAAACCTAAAATGCCCATTAACACTTTCGGGTCGTGCAAATTGCCTAATGCGACTAAGGTTGCCGGGTTTGCTACCACTAAGCCCATATTTTTAAAGCCGATTAACGCAATGAATAAACCGATGCCAGCCCCGATACCCACACGTAAACCGAGCGGAATCGCTGACATAAACCAGTAGCGAACTTGCAACACGGTTAACAGGAATAAACCCACCGAGCCCAAGAAAATCGCACCCATACCCACTTGCCACGAGTAGCCGAGTTTTTGCACCACGACGAAAGCAAAGAAAGCGTTCAAGCCCATTGCCGGAGCAAGTGCGATTGGCAAGTTACTGAACAAGCCCATTGCGATGGTGCCGAATGCGGCAATTAAACAGGTGGTGACGAAAACCACTTGAGTGTCCATTCCTGCCACGCCAAGAATCGACGGGTTAACGAACACGATATAAACCATTGTGAAAAAGGTGGTAATGCCCGCTACGATTTCGGTTTTTGCATTACTGCCTTTCGCTTTAAGCTGAAATAATTTTTCTAACATAAGACCTTCGGAACTTAATGAAATTGAGAGAAATAAGAACGCCCAAGCAATTTTTCATTGCTCGGGCGTTGACGATTTTTACCACGAAACGAGGCGTTTAGCAAGCGTTAATACTCTAAAACCAGCTCCAATAATTCCACCGCTAAAAACGCAAGGCTGAAACGTTGCTCGTCTGCGACTGTCCAGAACTGGATTTCCTGTTCCGATTTCGCCAGTAACTGACTGATTTCTAACGCATTTTCTTCTTCATTTTCGCCATTTTTCACTGCCGTGATCACGGTTTCTTCGTTGAAATTGATCCAATTTGCCGCTTTCCACGCTTCACTTAACTGCTCGGCATCTAATTGATATTCAGACTGCACCGACACCATTTGCGACACGCCATAAAACACCGGCACTTGCACGGCGTGGAAGGTGGTACAAGCGGTCAAATTTGGTAACACTTTTGCAAGTTGTAACTCAAAGGCTTTGGAGAACGGTAAATTTTTCTCTTCGCCCTGCACATTCGCCAGCACCACATCAAAGGCAATTCGCTCGGAATTTTCATCAAACGGAATACCGTTGAGCAAGCGTGCGGTTTGCCCTGCCAGCTCTTTCACTTTTTCATCGCCAAAATAAGCAGACGGTAAAAGTGAAGTCACGAATACTTGGTTTAACGGCTGAGCCAGCAAAGGTTTTAACGCTAACGCCAGTTGCGACACTTGCGGATTTGCTAATGCAACAATATTTCGCTCACGCAGATTGGCGACATTTTCATCATTCACGCTTGGCACAATCACCGGCACATCGCCGATTAACGCAGTAATACCGTATAAATCCAAAATCACACAACCGGCTTTCACGGCTTCCGCCAGCAATTCCGCTTGAGCCATTTTACCAGCGAAGAAAACGTGGCTAAACTCCGCCCAGTCCACTTCGTCTAACGCAAATTGCTCCACCGCTTTCGGCCCGAAACGTAAATTCTGCTCTTCACCAAACGGCTCTAATTCCACCGCTGAAATTTTCTCAATGGCGATATTTTTATGTTCTAACGCCTCCAACAATTTCTCCGCAAGGGCAAAATTGCTGGCAATGGCTAAATGGATAGTTGACACATATTCTCCTTTCTCATCATTTTCGTTGCAGAAATTATAGTGCAATTTACCTTCCTTCGCTATTCTGAATAGCAACGGCAATATCATACCTACAACGAGTTAATTGTAAATTTTTAACAAAAAAACACCGCTTGTTTTCCGACTGATTTACTTTTCAAATGTTTGGATTTTTGATATAGTTCATACTTTGGAAAGTAGCTTCTCATTCTCATTAAAATGGAAAGTGAATGGAAGTCAAAAAGCCCGATATGTAAAGAAATGGCAAAACAAGATTCAGATTGTATCACATTAGATCTGTTTGCGACTGTACCAAAAGTTGGGCGTCCTCGCACTAACCCTCTTAATAGAGAACAACAAATTCGAATCAATAAACGTAATCAGCTAAAACGAGATAAATCGTCGGGCTTAAAACGAGTTGAACTCAAATTGCATTCGGATTTAGTCAAACTTTTAGAGGAACAGGCAGCCGAACAAGGTGTTTCACGCGGGCAGTTGATTGAAATAATTCTAAATAATTATATCAAAAATAGGTAGTAGTAATGGCAGTTGTAGGTTTATTTTACGGTAGTGATACCGGCAATACAGAAAATATTTCTAAAATGATTCAGAAAAATTTAGGTGCTGAATTAATTGATATTCGTGATATTGCTAAAAGTACGAAAGAAGATATTGAGGCATACGATTTTCTAATGTTTGGTATTCCAACTTGGTATTACGGCGAATCTCAAGCCGACTGGGACGATTTTATGCCAACATTAAAGGAAATTGATTTTAACGGTAAAGTGGTAGCCATTTTTGGCTGTGGCGATCAAGAAGATTACGCAGAATATTTCTGTGATGCAATGGGCACTGTACGTGATATTGTTGAACCAAATGGTGCGGTAATTGTTGGGCATTGGCCAACTGAAGGTTATAACTTTGAAGTTTCACAAGCTTTAGTTGATGATGCAACTTTTGTCGGTCTTTGCATTGATGAAGATAGACAACCGGAATTAACCACTGAGCGTGTTAATAAATGGTGTGCACAGTTAAAAGAAGAAATGTGTTTAGACCAACTTGCATAAGGTTTTAAGTAAAGATAATTAGGTGGCAGATATGTCTGAAGCAAATATTAAACGTTTAAAAGAGGTGGGTTTAAAAGTTACCGAGCCTCGTTTAACCATTCTTGCATTAATGCAAGACATTCGTGATGAAATGCAACATTTTGCAGCGGAAGATATTTATAAGATTCTGTTAGAAAAAGGTTCAGATATTGGTTTGGCAACTGTTTACCGTGTATTAAACCAATTTGAAGAAGCGGGCATTTTAACTCGCCATAATTTCGATGCAAACAAAGCGGTATTTGAATTAAATATGAACCACGAACACGATCACATCATCTGTATGGATTGCGGTAAAGTATTTGAATTTAAAGATCCGGATATGGAACGCCGCCAACGTGAAATCAGTGAAAAGCACGGAATGGAACTAACTAACCACAGTTTATATCTCTACGGTAAATGTAGCAATTTAACCAATTGTGATGAGAAAAAATAAGATCGCTTATTTAACTTAATTATCTATTACCGAAGCCCCTTTTTTAGGGTCTTCGGTATTGTTCTATATAGGTTTCGCTAATTAATATTATGATGGAAGAACAGACACAACCTGTAGTGGATGCCCAAATTAGGCAACCTCGCAAAATATCGCCTTTTTGGCTCTTGCCAATTGTTGCTTTTATTATTGGGGCTTTACTTTTTTTCCAAATATTAAAAGAACAAGGCGAAACAATCTCGATCCGATTTGCTAAAGGCGATGGTATTGTTGCAGGAAAAACGATCGTTCGTTATCAAGGCTTAGAAATCGGGCGAGTAAAACGTGTTTACTTTGTTGATAATTTAAGAGAAGTTGAAGTTTTAGCTGAAATCAATTCTGAGGCGAGAAGCTTATTACGCCAAGATACTAAATTCTGGCTAGTTCAACCTACCGCCTCATTAGCTGGGGTTTCTGGGTTAGATGCAATTGTTTCGGGTAACTATATTACACTCTTACCTGGTGAGGGAGAGTCTGCTGATGAATTTATTGCAGAAGAAGATCCACCTGCCGTCCCAGTAAGCGATGGTGATTTACTCATTCATTTAGTTTCTGATGACATCGGATCAATTAACGTTGGAGCAAGCGTTTATTACCGCAAGGTAGCTGTAGGCAATATCGCTGATTATCGTTTTACCAAAGATCAGAAAAAAATTGAAATTGATGTCATTATTCAGAAAAAATATGCCAATTTAGTCAAAAAAGAGAGTCGATTTTGGAATATTAGCGGCATTAGTGCAGATCTTAATTTACAAGGCATAAAAGTTAATATAGAAAGTCTTGCCTCTGTAGTGCAAGGAGCTGTTGCGTTCGATTCGCCTGATAATATGGAAGTAGCCGAGCAAGGGCAAAAATTTGAGTTGTATCCTGATTTAAAATCAGCAAAACGTGGTATTGAAATCCAGGTTAAAGTACCCCTTTCGCCTAATTTGAAAGTAAATGAAACCTCTGTTTTTTATCAACGCACACAAATTGGAACACTTTCTCAGCTAAAATTACCTGAAGTAGTTGATAACGACTTACCAAAGCAAAATTTAGAGCAAGATAAATTAATTGATGGGATTTTATTAATTGACCCAGGTTACGAGAATTTGCTCCGTTCACAAACTAGAATTTTGTTGAAAGAACCGAAACTCTCACTAAATACCGAGCAACTGTCTAAAGTTGGTGAGCTTCTGCGTGGTATTTATTTTGATGTTCAACCTGGCGAAGGAGAACCTCAATCTGAGTTTATTGTACAAAATGAAGCAGATTACCTATTAAACTTACCTAATCTATTAAATTTCAGTCTCACTGCCCCGCAAGCCTATGGGGTTGATGTAAATCAAGGCATTTACTATAGCGATGTACAAATTGGCGAAATTGTTAAGCGATCATTAGATTTAGATAATATCCGTTTTGATGCCATTATTTACCCGTCTTATCGTAATTTAATTGGTGGTAACAGTAAATTTGTTGCCATTTCCAATCTGGATATGTCCGTCGGTTTAGATGGCTTACGAATACACGCAGGCTCTCCGTCTGATTGGTTAAAAGGCGGTGTTCGCCTAATTAACGGTAAGAGCGAAGGGGCTCCTAAAAAGCAGTATCCGCTATATAAAGATGTAGAAAGCGCGAAATCTGGCGTCTCTACATTAAGTAAGAAAGCGACTGTTACGCTTTCTGCCGAGTCATTATCAGGTATTAGCGAAGGTTCCGTCGTACTCTATCGAGACTTTCAAGTTGGCGAAGTTTTAAGAGTAACACCTAAGCAAAATCGCTTTGATGTTGAGCTCTTTATTCAACCTAATTATCACCACTTATTAACTAATACAAGCCGTTTCTGGATTGAACCTGCAACCAATGTTGATGTTTCATTAAAAGGCGTAAACATCACTACCGCACCGTTAATGCGAACCTTAAAAGGGGCAATTAGCTTTGATAACGGCGGTTCAAAAGGCAATAAAACCCTTTATACCACAAAAGAAAGAGCAACTTCAGGTAATACTTATATTACTCTTATTGCCAAAGATGGCAGCAAACTTAGCGAAGGTATGGATATTAAATATATGGGCTTAACGGTCGGTAAAATTGAAAAGCTAGAATTGCAAAATGCAAAAAAACAGATAAAAGCGACCGCTTACATTCAAGGCAAATATTATCCATCTATTGCGAAAGCTGGGACAAAATTTAGTGTGATTTCGCCTGAAATTAGCACGGCTGGTTTTAAAAACTTAGATGCTGCATTGCAAAACTATATTACCGTTGATGCAGGTTCTGGCAAAGCCCAAAACTATTTTGAGTTATCACAAACCGATACGGTAAAAACTACTTATGCAAACGGCTTCCCAATTATTGTGGAAACTACCAACGCCAACGGTATTCAGCCAGAAGCCCCTGTGCTTTATCGTGGAATGCAAGTCGGTATTGTGAGCCACTTAAGTTTAAGCGAACTGAATGACAGAGTGTTAATTCATCTTAAAATTAATAATAAATATAAACACTTAGTCAGAACTAATACTCAGTTCTGGCAGGCTTCAGGCTATACAATGGATATCAACCTACAAGGTGTAAGTATGAACTCAGGCACAATGTCGCAATTATTAAATGGCGGTATTGAGTTCTCTACTCCTTATACAAAAGTGGTAAAACCTCAAGCTCAAGCCAATAGAAGATTTTTCTTACAACGCAAACTTCCTGAAGATGCCCCAGCGTGGGAGCAAGGAATTGCAGAATAATATGATGGAGTAAAAAAATGCCTTTATTAGATAGTTTTAAAGTAGATCATACTAAAATGAACGCCCCAGCAGTGCGTGTGGCAAAAACAATGACAACGCCAAAAGGCGATACGATTACTGTATTCGATTTACGTTTTTGTCGTCCGAATATTGATATTCTTCCTGCGCGTGGTATTCATACGATGGAACACCTTTTTGCAGGCTTTATGCGTGATCACCTAAACAGTGAAACAGTAGAAATCATTGATATTTCGCCAATGGGTTGTCGCACAGGTTTTTATATGTCGCTCATCGGCACACCATCTGCACAAGAAGTGGCAGATGCGTGGACAGCTTCTATGGAAGATGCGTTAAATAAAATCCCAGAGGTATCTGCCATTCCAGAACTTAATGAATACCAATGCGGATCTTACAAAGAGCATTCATTAGAAGAAGCTCACAAAATTGCCCGTGATGTGTTAAGTGCTGGCATCGGCATTAACCGTAATGAAGATTTAGCATTAGACGAGAAATTATTAAATCCATAATTTAGATTTTTCCAAAATCGTCATTCTTCGGGGCAAATTGCAATTTGCCCCTACTTTTTATATTCGGAAATCATTAATTTATGTTTGAAAAACTCTTTAGATGGTTTGAGGCAAGGGTGGAAACCTACCCAAATGAAATGCCGAAAACACCAAAATCAGGTTTAATTCCTTTTATTTTTGATGCTACAAAAGGGATGCGAATTTATATTCTAATTCTAACAATCTTTGTGGCAGCAGTTGGCGTTATTGAAGCTATCCTGTTTCAATTTATGGGCGATTTAGTCGATTGGATAAACAAATACACACCGGCTGAACTCTGGGCAGAAAAAGGTTGGACAATTGTAGGTATGTTTTTTATTGCCATACTTGCCGTTGTATTCGTTTATCTCGCCAGTAGTATTCGTTTCCAATCTTTACAAGGCGTTTTTCCAATGCGTTTGCGTTGGAACTTCCACCGCTTAATGCTAGGGCAAAGTCTAGGCTTTTACCAAGATGAATTTGCAGGGCGTGTATCTGCCAAAGTGATGCAAACGGCTCTTTCCGTGCGTGATGTGATTATGACCTGTGCCGATATGCTAGTTTATGTATTGGTCTATTTTACCACCTCAAGTGTAATTTTATTGCAACTTGATAGTTGGCTATTTGTGCCGTTTATTTTATGGGTTATTTCACTTGCTATAACTATTATCTATTTCGTTCCTAAACTGGCTCAAGCTGCCCAAGAACAATCTGATGCTCGAAGCCTTATGACCGGTCGAATTACAGATGCTTACTCGAACATCGCAACCGTTAAATTATTCTCTCACGGTAACCGAGAATCTGCTTATGCGAAAGAATCAATGGAAGAGTTTATGGTTACTGTACATAAACAGATGCGTTTAGTTACCGTGATAGAAATCGTAACCAACCTAACCTCTATAGCGTTAATTATCTCCACCGCAGGTATTGGTTTATGGCTTTGGGGCTCAAGCATAGTAACAGCGGGGGCAATTGCCACCTCAACTGCATTAGCATTAAGAATCAAAGGATTATCACAATGGATTATGTGGGAATTTGCCCGTCTATTTGAAAATTTAGGCACGGTACAAGATGGTATGATTACCCTTTCCAAACCGCACAATGTGGTTGATAAAGAGAATGCCCAACCGTTAAACGTAACCAAAGGCGAAATTAAATTTGAAAACGTAGATTTTGCCTACGATGTAAAAAAACCATTACTGAAAGATTTTGATTTAACCATCAAACCGGGTGAAAAAGTGGGCTTAGTCGGTCGTAGTGGTGCAGGCAAATCAACACTTACCAACTTGCTATTGCGTTTTTACGATATTCAAGGCGGCTCAATTATGATTGATGGGCAGAATATACGAGACATCACGCAAGAAAGTCTCCGCTCACAAATCGGCTTGGTAACGCAAGATACCTCACTACTCCACCGTTCTGTGCGTGAAAACTTAATGTATGGTCGCCCAACGGCTACAGAGGAAGAGATGATCGAAGCAGTAAAACAAGCAGCTGCGAGTGAATTCATTCCAAACCTGCAAGATGCTAAAGGCAGAACAGGTTTTGATGCACACGTTGGCGAACGTGGTGTAAAACTTTCAGGCGGACAACGTCAGCGTATAGCAATTGCCCGTGTAATGCTTAAAGATGCTCCAATTCTACTATTAGATGAAGCGACCAGCGCATTAGACTCTGAGGTAGAAGTAGCGATTCAAGAGAACCTAACCAAACTGATGGAAGGCAAAACCGTGGTGGCAATTGCTCACCGCCTTTCTACCATTATGGCAATGGATAGATTAATCGTGCTAGACAAAGGCGAAATTGTTGAGCAAGGCACACATGAAGAACTACTTGCCCACAACGGTGTTTATGCAAGACTTTGGGCTCATCAAAGTGGCGGGTTCTTGCCAGAAGATACTGATATTTAAGACTAGATTTCGTATTATCATTTAATAATAAGCGGTCATTTTTTATTGGAAATTTGCAAATTTTCAGCAAAAAATCATTCACAATTTCTCTGCCGTTGGCAAAGCCAATGTTCAAAAAAACGATGCTTTTTTGTGACCGCTTGTTATCTAATAAAAACCTTCTTTAAACTAACACCAAACCTATCAAAATTTTGATAAAAATTTGCAAGATTTCTCCCTCTTTTTCGGGTATCATTACCACCTTTAATAACAATAATTTTGGAGCAAATTGTGTCTTCCCTTTGGTCTGATTGCCTTAATCACTTACAAACGAAAGTATCGCCAACCGACTACAGCACTTGGATACGCCCTCTGCAAGCCAGTTCTGATAATGGGGAGCTCACACTTTATGCTCAAAACCAATTTGTTGAAAATTGGGTTAAAGATAAATTTTTAGCGGAAATTACTGAATTAGCTCGTTTTTTATCTAAAAACGATAATTTAGTTGTGAATTTAAAGGTTGGAATTAAGCCTACCGAGCAATCAAAACCACAAATTAGCTCAAAAAATGAGCCTTCAGAATTCTCTAATACTGGCTTTAAAACAGGACTAAATCCGCATCAAACATTTGATAATTTTGTACAAGGTCGTTCCAACCAACTGGCGAAATTAGTTGCTCAACAAGTGGTAGATAATTTAGGCGAAAGTCACTGTAACCCGCTCTCATTCTATGCCAGCACAGGTTTAGGAAAAACACACTTATTGCACGCAATCGGTAATGAATTAGTGAAACGCAATCCAACTGTTCGTGTGCTTTATATCCACCTTGAGCGGTTTTACCGTGATATTATTACAGCTATTAACAGCTCAAATAATGATGCGGAAAAAATCAAAAAATTCTACCGCTCACTTGATGTATTGATGATTGACGATATCCAATTTCTCACCAATAAACCAAAAGTACAAGAAGAATTTTTACATCTACTCAATGCACTATTTGAGCAGCGAAAGCAAATTATTCTAACTTCTGATGTTCTGCCAAAGAATATTGATAAAATTGATACAGCAATTAAATCTCGCTTAAGTGGTGGTATTAGTGCAACAATTGAGCCACCTGAATTAGAAACCCGTGTGGCAATTCTCCGCCAAAAAGCTTTAGAGCGAGGAGCTGATTTGCAAGAAGATGCGGCATATTTAATGGGACAGAAACTCCGTACCAATGTGCGAGAATTAGAGGGGGCATTAAACCGTGTAATTGCGTGGCAAAAACTCACACTCCGCCCAATTACCGTTGATGCGGTACGTGAAACCTTACAAGATCTATTCGCCTCATTCGACTACTTGATTACCATTGAAAATATTCAGCGAATTGTGGCGGAATATTACGGCATTAAAGTAGCTGATATTAAATCAAAAAGCCGTGCAAGAAGCATTGCTCGTCCTCGCCAAATGTCAATGGCATTGGCAAAAGAGCTAACTAACCACAGTTTACCAGAAATTGGTAGAGAGTTTGGCGGACGAGATCACACCACAGTGCTACACGCCTGCAAAACCATTAATGAATTGCGTGATACCGAAAGCGGTATTCAAGAGGACTATATAAATTTAACGCGTAAATTATCATCTTAAATTGTTAAGAAGAAAGGAATGATTATATGCAAATTACGATTACTAGAGACCAATTACTCAAGCCTTTACAGCAGGTATGTGGCGTATTAAGCAGTCGCCCGACCTTGCCTGTTATTAATAATATTTTATTAGAAATTGAAGGCGATCGTTTATCTCTTACAGGAACCGATTTAGAAGTTGAGTTAACCACCCAAGCTCAACTACTACAAGCGGTCGATTTTGCAGGAAAATTTACCATTCCGGCGAAAAAATTCTTAGACATCAGCAAAAGTTTACCAGACGATAGCGTGATCTCAGTTGAGTTTGAGGAAGATAAAGCGATCATCAAAGCAGGGCGTAGTAAATTTAGCTTAGCCACTTTACCCGCCAGCGATTACCCTAATTTAATGGATTGGAAGCCTGAGGTGGATTTTTCCATTGAGCAATCAACGCTTGCCCGTCTCATTGATGCAACACAATTCTCAATGGCAAACCAAGATGCACGTTATTTCTTAAACGGTATGAAGTTTGAAACCGAAGGTAATTTATTACGCACTGTTGCCACAGACGGACACCGTTTAGCGGTTTGTACAATGGTATTAAACCAAGAGCTTTTAACCCATTCGGTTATCGTGCCACGTAAAGCAGTGCTTGAACTTTCACGCCTTGTATCTGCAAACAATGAAGCAGTGCGTTTAGAGATCGGCTCGAATAACATCCGCATTACAATGAACGGTATTGTGTTTACCTCTAAATTGATTGACGGTAGATTCCCAGACTATCGCCGTGTGCTACCTCGTAATGCAGACCGTATTTTAGAAGCAGATACCGAAACGCTAAAACGTGCGTTAATGCGAGCGGCTATTCTTTCAAACGAGAAATTCAGAGGCGTGCGTTTAACGCTAAGCAATAACCTACTTAAAATTACCGCCAATAACCCGGAGCAAGAAGAAGCAGAAGAAATTATTGATGTTGCCTACGACAGTCCGGAAATGGAAGTTGGCTTTAATGTCAGCTACGTGCTAGATGTTCTCAATACGCTAAAATGCCAACGAGTACGCTTCAGCCTCGTCGATTCCAGCTCAAGCTGCTTAATTGAAGATTGCGACAATAGTTCGGCGGAATATGTGATTATGCCGATGCGGTTATAACTGAAGATAAGATAAAGCCCTGTATTTACAGGGCTTTATTTTTATAAATTATTCAAACGCACATCAATCAAAGTTTGTTCTTGAGGAGTAACATTTGCTTTGGCTTGCTCATAAGCGACTTTCGCTGCTGGAATATCGCCTTTTGCCGCAAGAATATCACCTGTTAGGATTTGCTTGCGCAGTTCCCACGCTTTATCTTGAATTTGAGCAAGACTCGCCAAGGCTTCATCGTAAGATTTAAGCTGGTAGTCAATTTGAGCCAAACGAAAACGAGCAACATTTTGCAAAGTGAGATCTGCGTTATTCGCAATTACCGCTTGTAATGTGGTTTTGGCTGCAGAAAAATCACCATTTTCGACCGCTTGTTTTGCAGTTTCTAACTGAGCAAAGGTCGCATAGCTTGAACCTTTGTTATCCTCAATAAACTTCTCGATAAGCGGTTGATTTTTGCTTGGATTTTGCAAATAGCTTTCCATTACGCTTTGGTATGCCGCTGAGGTTTTTTGTGCGGTTTCAAGTTGATGATTTTTCCAGAAGTTCCAACCAAAGCTCGCCGCACAAGCTAAAATAATGGCTACCAAAATCGGCGTGCCGTTCTCTTTGAACCAGTTTTTCGCATCTTCAAACTGCTGTTCTTCCGTTTTATTTAAATATTCGTTACTCATTTTTTCTCCTAGAATCGTTTCGCTAATTCTGAAATCAGATCCGCTTGTGCAATGGTGATCTGCTCTGCACCTGAGCGTAAATCTTTAATCACAATTTGCTTGTTTGCGACTTCGCTTTCGCCGATCACTAACGCCAGCTGGGCTTCTACTTTGTCGGCACGTTTAAATTGCTTTTGGAATTTGCCGCCTGAGCAGTGGGTCATCACACGCAGTTGCGGTAGTTCGCTGCGGATTTGTTCCGCAATTTGGAACGCATTAACGGTTGAACCTTCGCCCGAGAAGACGATATACAGATCCACCGCTTTCGGCAAATCGATCTCTTTGTTTACCTCTTGCACGAGTAACACTAAACGCTCCAAGCCCATTGCGAAGCCAACTCCTTGAGTAGAGTGTCCGCCAAGTTGCTCTACTAAGCCGTCATAACGACCGCCGCCGCAAACCGTACCTTGTGAACCTAACGCAGAAGTTACCCATTCAAATACGGTTTTGTTGTAGTAATCCAAGCCACGTACTAATTTCGGGTTCACTTCATAGCGAATGCCCATTGCATCAAGCAAGCTACATAATTGAGCAAAATGCTCATGGCTGTCATCGTCTAAATAATCGAGCAACTTCGGAGCGTCATTTAACACCTCTTGTAACACTTCGTTTTTGGTATCCAAAATACGCAGCGGATTTTTCACCAAACGCTCTTTCTCTTCTTCGCTCATTAAAGCGGTGTGATTTTCTAAAAATTTTACCAATGCAGAGCGGTAATTCGCACGAGCTTCTAACGAGCCGATAGAGTTAAGTTGCAGCGAAACGTGTTGGTCAATACCCAGCTCTTTCCAAAGACGAGCGGTTAATAGAATTAATTCCGCATCGATTTCCGGGTTTGGAATCCCGAAAACTTCCACACCGGCTTGGTGGAATTGGCGGTAACGCCCTTTTTGTGGACGCTCGTGGCGGAACATCGGGCCCATATACCAAAGGCGCTGTTCGTTGTTGTAGATCCAGCCACGCTCAATCGCCGCACGCACGCAGCCAGCCGTGCCTTCTGGGCGGAGGGTTAATTGCTCATCGTTATCCCAAAATGTGTACATCTCTTTAGAGACCACATCGGTCACTTCGCCGATAGCTCGGGCGAATAACGGCGTGCTTTCCACAATCGGCATACGTACTTCTGAATAGCCATAGTTTGCCAATACGTTGCGTACCTTGCCTTCTACCCATTGCCACAACGGAGATTCGCTCGGTGAGCAGTCATTCATTCCACGAATTGCTTGAATTGTTTTTGCCACGTTTTTTTATCCTATTTGTTCAATATCGATACGATTTTGTTGTTGTGCGACTCTCGCACGGATTTTTGCTTCGAGTTGGTCGATTAATTTGGCGTTATCGAAACGCTCTTTTTGGCGAACGCCGTCTAAGTAGAAACCACTCATTTTGTTGCTGCCGGTGACGCCCAAATCTGAGACTAACGCTTCGCCCGGGCCGTTCACTACGCAACCGATAATCGACACATCCATTGGCGTAATAATATCTTCTAAGCGTTGTTCCAGCTCATTTACCGTTGCAATCACGTCAATTTCTTGGCGTGAGCAAGTCGGGCAAGCGATAAAGTTAATGCCGCGGGAGCGAATTCTCAGTGATTTCAAAATATCGAAACCTACTTTAATTTCTTCAACAGGGTCTGCCGCCAAAGAAACACGCAAAGTATCGCCAATCCCCTCTGCTAATAACAACCCCAAACCGACCGCAGATTTCACCGAGCCGGCTCTTGCTCCGCCTGCTTCGGTAATGCCTAAATGCAACGGCTGTTCGATCTGTTTTGCAAGAAGTCGGTAAGATTCGACCGCTAGGAACACGTCTGATGCTTTCACGCTGACTTTGAATTGGTCAAAGTTAAGACGATCCAAATGATCAACGTGGCGTAATGCCGATTCTAGCAAGGCTTCCGGCGTAGGCTCACCATATTTTTCTTGCAGATCTCGCTCAAGCGAGCCAGCATTTACGCCGATGCGGATCGGGATATTTTTATCTCTAGCACAATCCACCACAGCACGGATCCGCTCTTCATTGCCGATATTGCCAGGATTGATCCGCAAGCAATCCACTCCATATTCCGCCACTTTCAGTGCAATACGGTAGTCAAAGTGAATATCGGCAACCAATGGCACTTTCACTTGCTGTTTGATCGCTTTGAAGGCTTCGGCAGCGTCCATTGTCGGCACAGAAACACGCACAATATCAGCCCCAACACGTTCTAATGCTTTGATTTGGGCGACAGTCGCTTCCACATCGGTGGTGCGAGTGTTCGTCATTGATTGTACCGAAATCGGAGCATCGCCCCCCACCGGCACGTTACCCACATAGATTTTTTTCGATACACGGCGTTTAATTGGTGATTGATGTATCATAGTCTCAACTAATGTTAAAAGTGATAAAAAAGGAGAAAACGCTCGTAAAGATAAGGTTTCCCATTAGCTCTACGGCGTTTTATCAATTGCGATTATTGTAATGGCAGGCGGATGCGAGCAACACGACCGTCAATTTTCAGCGGTACTTCCTGACCTTTGTAATAGAGCTTCACATTCGCCGGAGCCCCAATGGTTAAGCGATATTGCTCATTGTCATTAAAGGTGAGTGTTTCACCGTTGTTATACAATTTTTCCGCCAAACGCTTATTTTTCGCTCCACGCACAGTGATCCAGCTTTGCGAACCAGTAATTTCAATGCGTAATTCATCATTACCTACTGCTGTCGGTTGCTCGGTTGTGGCTTCAGCTTCTGTTGCTGTCTGAGTTTGTTGCAATACATTAACTGGCTCAGCTGTTACTTCTGCTTCAGGTTTTGGTGGTTCAACTGTCTGTGTTGGTGTATTTTCCTGTTGGCTTAGCTCTACAACTGTAGCCGTTTCAGGCTGTGGTTGAGCTTGAGGCTCTTGCACTTGAATTGGTTGTTGAACAGGCACAGAAACTTGATTACTAGACTCAACAGGTACGGAATTTGTTATTTCAGCTACAGGAGCTGAATTAACAAGCTGTTCACGGTTTTCCTGATCTTTCTGATAACCCTGCCACCACCATAAAAGCGTCATACCTAATGCTGCTAAAAGCACAAATATGGTTAAATATTTCAATGCTTTCCCCTGTGAATTGGATGATGGTTTTACAGGCGAAACTTTTGTAATCTCTTTTGGAATAGTTACTTCGCCATAATTCACAGAAGAAACTAACGATTCCGGTAAGCGTAAAAACTTCACATAATTACGTACGTAGCCACGCACGAAAGTGGGTGCGACATTTTTTAAAATAAAAATATCATTTTCAATCGATTCAATGTGGGATTTCTTTAAATTGGTTTTTTCCACTACATCAGCAATAGAGAGGTTTAGTGCCTCACGTGCAGCTTTTAATTGTTGTCCTAAACTCAGCCCGGTTTGAGGCTGCTCTTGGGTAGAATGAACTGATTCGGTCATACAAAACTCTTTCAAAAATGGTAGAAATAAAAATACAGAAAATTACTCGGAAGTTTAAAGAGGTAAAGACCATTTTGCAATCGGAACAGGCAAAAATCTTGAAAATTTAATGAGCAAGCGGTCATATTTCCCGAATTTTTTGCAAAGTTTGGGAGAAATATGACCGCTTGTATTACGGGGAAATAATTAAGAAGCTAAATTCGCTTTCGCTGCCGCAATCGCTTCAGCCACACGTTGTGGATTTACCCCGCCTTTGGCACAACGTTTATCTAAGCAAGATTCTAATGAAAGGATCGGGTAAACATCATCACCAATGGTTGGGTGGAATTGTTGGAATTCTGCAATACTTAAGGCTTCAAGCGGCTCTTTTTTGCTGATCGCATACACTACTGCTTCGCCCACAATGTGGTGAGCTTCACGGAATGGCACACCTTTTGCTACTAAGTAATCCGCTAATTCAGTTGCATTCGCATAGCCTTGTTGAGCCGCTTCACGAGTGCGTTCCGTATTTACCTGAATATCTACCAGCACTAATTCTGCAATTTCTAAACACGCCTGCCAGGTTTCTAACGCATCGAAAATGCCCTCTTTGTCTTCTTGCATATCTTTGTTGTAAGCCAGCGGCAAGCCTTTTAACGTGGTTAAAAGCCCGGTTAGTGCACCAAATACACGCCCTGATTTACCACGAATTAGCTCGCAAGCGTCTGGGTTTTTCTTCTGTGGCATTAGTGAAGAACCTGAAGTCACACGATCCGACATTTCAAGAAAGCCCGATTCACCGCTGTTGAAAATAATCAAGTCTTCGGCAAAGCGAGATAAATGCACCATACTGATAGAAGCGGTTGAGAGCAATTCCAAAATATGATCACGGTCTGACACGCTGTCTAAACTGTTGCGAGTTGCTTCATCAAAACCAAGATTGCGAGCCAACAAATCACGATCAATGCCATACGCCGTGCCAGCCAACGCTCCTGAACCGAGCGGGCAAGTTCCCATACGTTTATTCGCATCGCTTAAACGGCTGAAATCACGTTCGAGCATTTCGTAATACGCCATACACCAATGGGCGAATGTGACCGGTTGAGCTCGTTGCAAGTGGGTGTAGCCCGGCATAACTGAATTCTGATTTTCTTCAGCAACAGAGACTAAACGCTCTTGTAACGCTCGGATACGCTCTTGTAATGCAACCGCTTGTACTTTGCACCACATTTTAATATCCACCGCCACTTGGTCGTTACGGCTACGGCCGGTGTGCAATTTTTTACCGAGATCGCCCACTTTTTCGATTAGTTTAGATTCCACCCAGCTGTGAATATCTTCTGCATCGTCTTTTAAAATGATGGCGAGATTCGGCTCCACTTCTGCACGCACTTCTTTAAGAGCGACGATAAGCTGTTCTAATTCCGATTCGGTTAAAATGCCCACACTTTGAATCGCTTTTGCCCAGCCGATTGAGCCTTCAATATCTTGAATCGCAAGGCGATAGTCAAAACGTAGCGAGTCGTTGAAATATTTGAATTTTGCGTCTGCTTGTTGTGTGAAACGTCCACCCCAAAGAGCCATAGTTGTATCCTTTATCTGCGATGAAAATGAAAAAGGCGTTTTACCGCCTTAAATTTGTGCTTATTCTGCATAATTATGCATAATATTTCAATATTTATTTACAATTATTTTAATTGCTGTTCGATAATACCGCCACCTAAGCAGACTTCGCCTAAGTAGAACACCGCTGATTGCCCCGGGGTAACCGCAATTTGCGGTTCGTCAAAGATGACTCGAATGGTTTCATCATCGATCACTTGGATTTCACACGGAATATCCGCTTGGCGATAGCGAGTTTTCACCGTGCAACGGAGATTTTCACGCAGCGGCTGCATATCGACCCAAGCCAGTTGCTTCGCAATTAAACCACTGGAAAGTAAAGCGGAATTATCGTGCCCTTGAGCGACCACCAGCACGTTGTTGATCAAATCCTTTTCCACCACATAAAACGGATCTTCGCTCAAGCCTTTCACACCGCCGATGCCTAAACCTTTACGCTGACCGAGAGTGTGGTACATCAACCCATCGTGGCGACCGACCAACTTGCCGTCCACCGTGCGGATTTCACCCGGTTGTGTCGGCAGGAAGCGAGCCAAGAAATCTTTGAATTTACGCTCGCCGATAAAACAGATCCCTGTCGAATCTTTTTTCTTCGCCGTTGCTAAGCCTAAATCTTCGGCAATCGCACGCACGATCGGTTTTTCAATTTCGCCAACCGGGAACAGGCTTTGCCCTACTTGCTTTTTGGTGATGGCATATAAGAAATAGCTTTGATCTTTGTTTTCGTCTAAACCACGCAGTAATTTGGCGTCATTATCATCACCGCTACGGCGAACATAATGCCCTGTGGCGATATAATTCGCCCCAAGATCTTCCGCCGCATATTCTAAAAAGGCTTTAAATTTAATCTCTTTGTTGCACAAAATATCAGGGTTTGGTGTACGTCCTGCTTTATATTCCGCAAGGAAATATTCAAACACGTTGTCCCAATATTCCGCCGCAAAGTTGATTTTGTGCAGCTTCATTCCGAGCTTATCCGCAACCGCTTGAGCGTCTGCCAAATCAGCAGCAGCGGTGCAGTAATCGGTGTCGTCATCTTCCTCCCAGTTCTTCATAAACAAGCCTTCCACTTGATAGCCTTGTTGTTGAAGAATAAAAGCAGAAACGGAGGAATCCACCCCACCCGACATTCCGATAATCACTTTTTTCTTCGCATTTTCGGCAAGCTGTTCGGGGCTGAGTTTGGGGAAGTGGATGTCGTAGGTTTTTGAGGTTAATTGAGTTGTCATAATTCTCCCGTAACTTCGGTTAAGGCGAAGCACATTGGTTGGTTAGAAAAGCAACAAGCGGTGAAATTTGCAAAAAACTTTGCAAATCATACCGCTTATAGATGAATAATAGTAATAAAGAAGTTAAAAGTTACTTCACTTCGTAAAATTGCGGTTCTTTGTTAAAACGAGCGACTTCTTCAGGATCTGCTGTGCCGTCTGCGATTTTAGATTTAAGGTTATCGCAAGGCTCTTCGCAGTCGCACATTTTTTTCATTCCTAATGCGGTAATGCCGCCGCAGCTACCTTTAATGGTTTTGCCTTTGACGATAAAGCCAATCGACATGGCGAAAATCACCGCCACGAAAAAGCCAAAAGTTAATAATACAGTTTCCATTTTCCACTCCAACTATTGTGATTGAGTTAATTTTTTAAATTCGCTCGACATTTGTGTTTCAAACTTGTCGCCGCTTTTAACAATTAAAAATATCGCTAATTTTTCACGCTCTGCAAGGGCTAATGCTTTTTCTGCACCCAATACAAATAAGCCTGTTGATAATCCGTCTGCCGTCATCGTTGTTGGGGCGAGTACGGTAATTGAAGCTAAGTTGTGGCTCACCGGGCTTAATTTTTGTGGGTCAATAATATGTGAAAGGCGGTTGCCGTTTTCATCTTCAAAATAATTACGATAATTGCCCGATGTTGCCATCCCTAAATTATGTAAAGGCACAGTAATTTGTACAGATTGTGCTTGTTCCATTATAGGTTGTTCAATCGCAATTCGCCAATCTAAACCTTGTAAATTTTTTCCTTTGCCACGTAATTCACCGCCAATTTCCACTAAGTAGTTGCTCACACCTATCTTTTCAAGATGTTCTGCCAGTTTATCAACCCCAAAACCTTTTGCAATAGAGGATAAATCTAAATAGAGATTAGGCATAGTTTTAGTAAGTATTGGCTTACCTTCCATTTTGAGACTAATTTTATCAATTCCTACATAGCTAGAACGTTCTTTAATCTGTTCATCAGAAGGCACTTTGTTTAAGCGCTTATCAGGCCCAAATCCCCATAAATTCACTAGAGGTCCAACAGTAACATCTAATGCACCTTCTGTAATTTTGTTCAAGCGAATCGCTTCTTGAACCACTTTTGCAAAATCTTGCGAAATTTCGACCGCTTGATTAGCTTCTTTTAGCTGGTTGAAACGGCTGATTTCAGAATCTTGCTGATAAGTGGACATTTGGTTGTTCACTTCTACTAATAATCTGTCTAGCTCACTTTTGACTTTTTCGGGATTAGCTAAATTTTTCACTTCGCCATTATCAATATATTTGACAGTATAAGTCGTTCCCATTGTTTTACCTTGCAAGGTAATTTGTTCTGGGGCTTTTTCACAGGCGTTTAAGAACAGCGAGAAAATAGCAAAAGCGAAAAATTTGATTTTCATTTTTTCTCCTATAGGTGCGAATTACATTCGCTCATTTATCTATTTAGGACGAATGCAATTCGTCCCTATAATTCATGTGATTAAATACCTAACGCAGATACTTAATTATATAAACTAAATCAAGCGGTCAATTTTACAAAAAATTTTGCAAAATCGACCGCTTGTTGTTTGTTAAAGCTAGAAGTTATTAGCCACCGAAGTCATCTAATAAGATGTTTTCATCTTCTACACCTAAGCTCTTCAGCATACCGATTACCGCTGCGTTCATCACCGGTGGACCACACATATAGTATTCGCAGTCTTCAGGTGCTTCGTGATTTTTCAGGTAGTTCTCATAAAGTACGTTGTGAATGAAACCACGGAAGTAGTCTTCACGGTCGCCCGGTAATGGGTCAGAAAGTGCTACATACCATTTGAAGTTTTCATTTTCTGCTTGAAGCATATCAAAATCTTCAACATAGAACATTTCACGTTCTGAACGAGCACCGTACCAGAATGACATTTTACGTTTAGATTTTAAACGTTTTAATTGGTCGAAGATGTGCGAACGCATTGGAGCCATACCTGCACCACCACCGATAAACACCATTTCCGCATCGGTATCTTTCGCGAAGAATTCACCGAATGGACCAGAGATAGTTACTTTATCGCCCGCTTTTAATGACCAAATGTAAGATGACATTTGACCCGGCGGTACATCTGGGTTGCGTGGCGGAGGCGTTGCAATACGTACGTTCAGCATAATAATGCCTTTCTCTTCCGGGTATGAAGCCATTGAGTAAGCACGGATAATATGCTCATCCACTTTTGAAGTGTAACGCCATAAGTCGAATTTATCCCAGTCTTCGTGGTATTCTTTTGGAATATCGAAGTCTTTGTAATGCACTGTATGCGGTTCCGCTTCAATTTGGATATAACCACCGGCACGGAATGGCACTTCTTCGCCTTCAGGAATCGCCAATTTAAGTTCTTTGATGAAAGTTGCTTTGTTGTCGTTAGAAATAACAGTACACTGCCATTTTTTCACGCCGAAGATTTCTTCAGGTAATTCAACATCCATTGAAGATTTCACGTTAACTTGGCACGCTAAACGCCAGCCTTCTTTCGCTTCTTTCTTCGAGATGTGAGATAACTCAGTTGGTAGAATTTCGCCACCGCCCGATTTCACTTGTACTTTACATTGACCACAAGAGCCACCGCCACCACAAGCTGAGGAAACGAAAATCCCTTTACTCGCTAAAGCACCAAGTAATTTTCCGCCAGCCGGTAAGGTGATGCCTTTTTCCGGGTCATTGTTAATTGAAATGGTAATGTCGCCAGAATCCACTAATTTAGATTTAGCGAATAGGATAATCACCGCAAGCACTAGAACAAGAGCAGTAAATGCGATAATACCGAAAATAAAATTACTATCCACGATATGCTCCTTATAATTGAATGCCTGAGAATGACATAAAGCCTAATGCCATTAAGCCAACGGTAATAAAGGTGATACCTAAACCACGAAGACCCGCTGGAACATCAGAATATTTCATTTTCTCTGTTAAACCGGCAAGTGCAACAATTGCTAGCATCCAGCCTGTGCCTGCACCTACACCATAAACCACAGATTCTACAAAGTTGTATTCGCGTTGTACCATAAATGATACACCACCGAAGATTGCACAGTTTACTGTGATAAGTGGTAAGAAGATACCTAATGCACTATATAATGCTGGAAAGAACTTGTCTAAAATCATTTCAAGAATTTGAACAAGTGCCGCAATCACACCGATGAAGGTAATGAAGTTTAAGAATGTTAAATCTACACCTTCAACTAATGCACCGTCTTTTAAAATGTGAGTATAAACTAATTGATTCGCTGGTACCGCAATACCTAATACCACGATTACTGCAATACCTAAACCAAATGCTGTTGAAACTTTCTTAGACACCGCAAGGAATGTACACATACCAAGGAAGAAAGAAAGTGCCATATTTTCAATAAATACAGACTTAACAAAGATACTAATAAGATGTTCCATCTTTATTTCTCCACTTGCTCAGGTTTCCACGTTCTAATCGCCCAGATTACAAATCCGATAATAAAGAACGCACTTGGTGCTAATAAGAACAAACCATTTGCTTGATACCAACCACCATCTTGAACAGTTTGCATAATAGTTACACCGAATAGTTTACCTGAACCAATAAGCTCACGTAAAAATGCAACGATAATTAAGATTGCACCGTAGCCTAAGCCGTTACCAATACCATCTACAAAACTCTCAACTGGGCCAGATTTCATTGCAAATGCTTCTGCTCGTCCCATTACGATACAGTTCGTAATGATAAGACCTACGAATACAGACAATTGTTTTGAAAGATCGTATGCATAGGCACGTAATACTTGGTCAACTAAGATTACAAGTGATGCAATGATTGCCATTTGTACAATAATACGGATACTATTTGGAATATAGTTGCGAATCATTGAAATGAACATACTTGAAAAAGCAGTAACTAAACTTACTGCAATTGCCATTACTACTGCTGTTTGTAGCTGAGTAGTTACCGCTAATGCAGAACAGATACCTAAGATCTGTAATGCAATTGGGTTGTTATCTGCAATTGGAGATAACAATAACTTTTTAAGGTTGTTACTTGCCATTAGTTAGCTCCTACTTCTGCTTTAAATTTCGCTAAATATGGGCCAAACCCGCTCTTACCGAACCAGTATTTGAAAGAACCATCAACACCATTTGAAGTTAATGTTGCACCAGATAAGCCATCAATGCCATGCTCTTTATTAGCAGATGCACCTTTAGAAATAGTTAAAGCAACATCATTGTTGTCGTTATATAACTTCTTACCTACAAAGTTTTTCTGCCAGTTAGGGTTAGCAATTTCACCACCAAGACCCGCTGTTTCACCTTGCTCGTAATAAGTAATACCATTAATAGTATTTGCATCAGGTTGAACTGCTACAAAGCCATACATCATTGACCATAAACCATTACCGTGCATTGGTAATACTACCTGAGTAACTTTACCCGTTTCATCTTTCACTAAATAAACTTCAGCATATTTAGCACGCACTTTAATATTGGCTTTGTCATCTTCAGGAGCAATAGTAACGTTTTCTTTAGGATCTTTTGCTGCTGCACGAGCATCAAAATCTTTCATTCCTTCAACATACTCACCTGTAGCTAAATCAACTACTTTTGGTTCGATAAACTTTTCGTAAGTTACAGGTACATTAGTATTTGGCTCCAATAAACCAGCCGCTTGTAAAATATTTTTCTGTTTATCAAGTTGTTTTTGCATATCTTGTGTTGGTTTTAACAACACCGCAGCACCTGCTACGATAAGAGAACAAATTAAACTTAATAAAACTACAACGGTTAGTGTACCGCCAACGCTATCTTTATTAAATTTAGCCATTGTTTGATACCCTCGCTAATCTGCGTTTGATATTACCTTGAACTACTAAGTAGTCAAAGATTGGGGCAAATAAGTTAGCAAATAAGATAGCTAACATCATACCTTCTGGGTATGCTGGGTTTACCACACGGATTAATACACACATAAAGCCGATTAAGATACCATATGCCCATTTACCTTTGTTTGTGAAGGCTGCTGATACTGGGTCAGTTGCCATAAAGAACATACCTAGAGCAAAACCACCCAATACTAAATGCCAATGCCAAGGCATAGAGAACATCGTATTAGTTTCCGAACCGATTACATTAAATAATGTTGCGGTTGCAGCCATACCAATCATTACACCAGCAATGATTCTCCAAGATGCAATACGTGCAAATACAATAATTGCCGCACCAATAATTAACATTAAAGTTGAAGTTTCACCGATTGAACCTGGGATATTACCTAAGAATGCATCCATCCAGGTGATCGTTTCACCTGTTGCAACGTGTTTTAATGCACCTTCTCCACCTACAGCCCACTGTGAGAGTGCTGTTGCTCCAGAGAAGCCGTCAGCTGCTATCCATACTGCATCACCCGAAATTTGTGCTGGGTACGCAAAGAATAGGAAAGCACGGCCCGCTAATGCTGGGTTCATAAAGTTTTTACCTACACCACCAAATACTTCTTTTGCCACTACAACACCAAAGGTAGTTGCAAGAGCAGCTTGCCAAAGTGGCAATGTTGGTGGAACAATTAACGCAAGTAAGATAGAAGTTACGAAAAAACCTTCATTAATTTCGTGCTTACGTACCATTGCAAATACAACTTCCCAGAAACCACCCACAGCAAATACCGTTAAGTAGATTGGAAGGAAGTACGTTGCACCTAGTAACATTTTAGTTCCCCAGCCTGCCTCCGCTACAGAACCTAAGTTGTTAGCAAAACTGTAGTGCCAGTCATTCGCAATTAAATCACTTAATGTACCTAAATTTAATGCAGCTAAAATACCTTGGTGCCCTACATTGTACATACCGTAGAACATCGCAGGGAATAACGCTAACCATACAATTAACATCATACGTTTAGAGTCGATAGCATCACGCACGTGAGCATCTTTACGGGTTACCGTGCCTGGCGTATAGAAAATGGTATAAGCCGCTTCAAATAGCGTGTACCATTTTTCATACTTTCCACCTTTATGGAAAGCGGGTTCCATTTTTTCAAAAAGATTTCTTAAACCCATTTTTAACCATCCTTCTCGATCTTATCTAACGCCTGACGTAATAATGGCCCCCAGTTATTTTTACCAGAACACACAAAAGTACATAACGCTAAATCTTCTTCATCTAACTCTAAGCAACCTAGAGCCTGAGCGGAGTCTGTATCTCCAGCAGCTAAATCTCGTAGTAATATTGTTGGAATAATATCCAATGGCATTACACGCTCATAAGCACCCGTTGGTACCATTGCACGCTCACTACCATGAACGGCTGTTGTAAAGTTAAATAATTTCTTCGCAAAATGGCCTAAGGTTGTACGCGTAATAGAATATTTATCTGAATAAGGCGCAATCATACCGAAGAATGCTTTTTCACGCCCCTCTAATAACACTGACACTTGTAATGCATAACGACCTAAATAATCATGAGGACCAATTGCGGTTGCCCCGCTTAAAACAGATCCTGAAATCACACGGTTTTCACCTGAATTTAACTCATTTGCTGTTAATTGTGAAAGATTTGCACCTAAGCGAGTACGCACTAAACGAGGGCTTTTTACCTGCGGACCAGCTAACGCAACAACACGATCTGTAAACAATTCACCAGTGGTGAATAATTTGCCGATAGCAATCACATCTTGGTAGTTTAAATACCAAACTTGTTTGGTTGCACCAACTGAATCAATAAAATGAATATGCGTACCAACAAGACCAGCCGGATGTGGACCTTTGAAACGGTTGGTCTCCACATTTTGGATTTGACGGCTTTGTGCCGCATTTAAAATATTAGAATCAGCACCACCACAAAGATGTATGGTTTTTTTGCCTTCAAATAGACGGCTTAGTACCGTTAAACCATCAAAGAAGGTTTGTTGGTGTTCAGCAATAATCACTTCAGGGTTTGCAGCAAGTGGATTAGTATCCATTGCATTCACAAAAATTGACGAAGGATTTGCATCTAATGCGGGCACTTTACTGAACGGACGAGTACGGAAAGCAGTCCATAATCCCGATTCAACTAAATTTTGTTTTACTTGCTCTGAAGTTAATGACGCTAATTGACTAGCATCATAACGCGCAAAGGTAATTTGCTCATCACCCTCAACTTTAATTACTACTGATTGAAGAACACGCTTCTCACCACGGTTAATTGCCGTAACTGTTCCGCTTGCAGGAGCAGTAAAGATAACGCCAGGATTCTTTTTATCTTCAAAAAGAACTTGACCTTTTTTCACTACATCACCTTCACGTACCTTCATTGAAGGACGCATACCCACATATTCTTCACCAAGCACAGCAACTTCAGTAACGGTATTTCCGTTATGGATTACTTGCTCAGGTTTTCCCGAAATCGGAAGATCTAAGCCTTGTTTGATTGTAATCATATTGTTTGCACTACTTTTCTTTTGGGTTAAAAATATGATTGCGAAATAACGCAATCGCTTCTATTGAGCCGCAGCTTTATTTAAAAATAAATGATGATTCTCCCACTTATTTTCAAAGCCACATTAAGTTCTCAAATTTGGTTCATAATCTTTCGCTATCTTTTAACAAAAGATTAACTAAAAATATAATCGTCTATTCTACCTAAAAACGCCCCCTTATGGCTAGAAAAACCCCTGAATTTTTGCTTTTTCCTTTTCCAAAATTTGAAGTAAATCAATATTTTTAGTGAGCAAAATCAAACAATACCTATGAATAGGTACATCTTTTGATACAAGCGATCAAATTTTCTTCTTAATTTGCAATGTTAACATTTAAGCTATCAACAAAATTGCCTAGCTAAAAATAGGTGGCTATTTTTAGCTAGGCAATTTTAAAATTCAAGCGTAAAATAGTTGATAAATTTTGTAGAATATTTTTTGATTACAGGACAAGAGAAAATGGAAGAACAAACAATTCATATTTCAATTTCAGATGTGGCACAAGCCCATTTTGTAAGACTTTTAGAGCAACAAGAAGAAGGTACAAATATTCGTATTTTTGTAGTCAATCCTGGAACACCAAATGCAGAATGTGGCGTATCTTACTGCCCGCCAAATGCAATAGAAGAAACCGATACCGAGTTTACTTTTAATCGCTTTTCTGCCTTTGTTGATGATGTAAGTTTACCGTTTTTAGATGAAGCAGAAATTGACTATGTAACCGATCCAATGGGTTCACAACTAACACTCAAAGCTCCGAATGCCAAAATGCGTAAAGTGGCTGATGATGCACCATTTATTGAGCGTTTAGATTACGTCATTCAAACACAGATCAATCCTCAATTAGCCAGCCACGGCGGCAAAGTGACGCTGATTGAAGTCACCGAAGATAAATATGCAATTCTGCAGTTTGGTGGTGGTTGTAACGGCTGTTCAATGGTTGATGTGACGTTAAAAGAAGGGATTGAAAAACAGCTTTTAGCTCAGTTCCCTGAAGAATTAGTAGGTGTGAAAGACATCACTGAGCATCAACACGGCGAGCATTCTTACTATTAATCAGATAAAAAATTGGGGGGCATTAGCCCTCCCTTATTTTTATGAATTTTCTTACTCTGGTTTCTCTTTTGGCAACACCAAATTCATAATGATTGCCGCAATCGCACAAAGACTGATGCCTTTAAGTGAGAATTCTCCCACGTTAATGAACATTCCACCGATACCGAAAGTCATTACCACAGAAACGATACACAAGTTGCGAGCCTGCCCCATATCCACTTTGGCACGAATAAGTGTACTCATTCCCACCGCGGCAATGGAACCAAACACCAACATCATAATGCCGCCCATCACCACGCCCGGAATGGTTTGCAAGAACGCTCCCACTTTGCCGCAGAACGAAATCGCAATCGCCCAACCAGCTGCCCACGTCATTATTCTCGGGTTGAAGTTTTTGGTGAGCATTACTGCCCCTGTTACTTCCGCATAAGTGGTATTTGGTGGACCACCTAACAGTGATGCAGCTGAAGTGGCGACACCATCACCCAACAAGGTACGGTGTAAGCCCGGTTTGGCCATAAAATCTTTGCCAGTCACTGAACTAATCGCCATAATACCACCGACGTGCTCCACTGCAGGAGCAAGAGCGATTGGTAACAAATAAAGAATCGCCTCAAGTTTAAATTCAGGTGTAGTCAATTTCGGCAAACTAAACCACGCTGCTTCGCTCACTTTGCTGAAATCCACAATGCCATAGAACAGTGAAAGGAGGTAGCCGACCACAATTCCGAACATAATCGGTACTAATTTCATCAAGCCTTTCGCAAATACTGCCACAACCAAGGTGGTGACTAAGGTCGCCATTGAGATTAACAACGCCGTGTTTTGTGGAATTTCTGTGCCTTTTGCTAACGCCATATCTACAGCGGTGGGAGCCAATCCCAAACCGATTATGATAATCACAGGCCCCACAACAACAGGCGGAAATAATTTCTCCAAAATCGCTGCCCCTTTGAATTTCACCAAGGCACTCAAGAAGAAATAGACAAAGCCGGTAAATACCAAGCCGCCCATGGTGACCGCTACGCCCCATTGCTGCACGCCATATTGAATGGGGGCGATAAATGCAAAAGAGGAAGCAAGGAAAATCGGGACTTGCCCTTTGGTGCAGATTTGGAAAAGAAGGGTGCCAATGCCGGCGGTAAGAAGTGCAGTGTTAGGATCTAAGCCGGTAATAAGCGGCATTAACACCAAAGCTCCAAACGCCACGAATAGCATTTGCAAGCCAACGAACGCCTGTTTCGGCGTGCTGATCGTTTGATTTGTCATTTTTGTTTCAACTCTCTGTTTGAATTAACGAATGATAGATTGTAGCAAGCGGTCAAATTTGCAAAAAAATTGGCAAATTTAACCGCTTGTTACACCAATTAAGCCTTGCGGCTATCTTGGTGTTCTTTTGCTGCTTTAACGAAACCAGCAAAGAGTGGGTGACCATCTCTTGGTGTAGAGGTAAATTCCGGGTGGAATTGAGCTGCTACGAACCAAGGATGATTTGGAACTTCAATGATTTCCACTAATTTGCGGTCTGCCGATAAGCCAGTGACTTTCAAGCCTGCCGCTTCAATTTGTGGAAGCAATTTGTTGTTGACTTCATAACGGTGGCGATGACGCTCTTCAATGGTTTCCGCTCCGTATAATTCACGCGCTTTTGAGCCTTCGATTAAGTGACATTGTTGAGCCCCTAAACGCATTGTGCCGCCTAAATCGGACTCATCACTACGAGTTTCCACATTGCCGTCCGCATCTTGCCATTCGGTAATTAAACCGATCACCGGCTGCGGACAATCTTTGTCAAACTCAGATGAGTTCGCTTGCGTTAAGCCTGCCACGTTACGAGCGTATTCAATTAAAGCAATTTGCATCCCTAAACAGATGCCTAAGTATGGAATATTGTTCTCACGAGCATATTGTGCAGTGCGGATTTTACCTTCAACACCACGATAGCCAAAGCCACCCGGCACTAAGATGCCGTCTAAACCAGCTAAAAGCTCGGTGCCTTTGGTTTCAATATCTTGCGAGTCGATGTATTTAATATTGACTGTTAAGCGGTTAGTTAAGCCTGCGTGTTTTAATGCTTCATTCACTGATTTATACGCATCAGGTAATTCCACATATTTCCCTACCATACCAATAGTCACTTCACCGGTTGGGTTTGCTTGGCGGTATAACACTTGCTCCCACTCGGATAAATCGGCTTCTTTGCAATCTAAACGGAAACGGTCACACACAAAGGTATCTAAACCTTGTGATTTCAATAATTCAGGAATACGGTAAATCGAATCCACATCTTTTAATGAGATAACTGCACGTTCCGGCACGTTACAGAATAATGCGATTTTTTTCTTCTCATTTTCCGGAATGGCACGATCTGAACGGCAGATCAACACATCCGGCTGAATACCGATAGACAGTAACTCTTTTACTGAGTGTTGGGTTGGCTTAGTTTTTACTTCACCGGCAGTCGGAATATAAGGCACTAAGGTTAAGTGCATAAATAAGGTTTTTTCACGACCTACATCTACCGCTAATTGACGAAGTGCTTCTAAGAATGGTAGCGATTCAATATCACCTACTGTGCCGCCGACTTCAACAATCGCCACATCACGGCCTTTACCGCCTTCAATCACACGCTCTTTAATTTCATTGGTGATGTGTGGAATCACCTGAATGGTTGCACCCAAATAGTCGCCACGGCGTTCTTTACGCAGCACTTCAGAGTAAATTTTACCGCTGGTAAAGTTATTCGCTTTGCTCATTTTTGAGCGGATAAAACGCTCATAGTGACCTAAGTCTAAGTCGGTTTCCGCACCGTCTTGGGTCACAAACACTTCGCCGTGCTGAGTTGGGCTCATTGTACCCGGATCCACGTTGATATAAGGATCAAGCTTCATAATGGTGACATTTAAACCGCGAGCTTCAAGAATAGATGCAAGAGAAGCAGCCGCAATACCTTTCCCTAAAGAAGATACAACACCGCCCGTTACGAAAATATAATTCGTTGCCATTGTTATTGCCTTTTTTGCTGATTAGTTTGGTTGGAAATTAAGAGTACAAGTTTACTTTTACTAAAAAGAAACTATTAGGACGGGATAGTAGTTTACATGAAATCAAATTTTTTTGCTAATCTAAAATCTGCAAGCGGTCTAATTAATAGATTTAGGAATATTTTGAAAACTTCCAATATACAATAACAAGCGGTCTATTTTGTAAAATTTTTTGCAAAATAGACCGCTTGCTAATATTTACTTTTACTTCACAAAGCTATCGAAGGTTAGCTCATAATTGTCGCCATCTCGATTATAGGAAATATAACGTGGGAATTTTTCTCCCTCATATTTTTTAACCGTAATGTCTTTTTTATCGCTAGTTCTGAAGCGATAAGTAATTTCCTGGTACGTTTTTCCACCCGATCTTACCTCTTTTTGTGATTTGCGTAGCTGCACATTTGGCGTTGGATAGAGTTTTTTACCGTTAGTAGTTTGGAAACTCGTTGGTAATTTATCATGATAGCTTAACTGAAATGCAGTTGTAAACAAATCATAAGTTGGCATTGTTAAAGCCTCTTCTTTTAAAGGCTCTTTTACTTTACCGTATTTTACTGTTTTAGAATCAATTTCTGCCATTGCGTAAGTTTTACCGTTACGTGTATCTCGGTAGCTTAACATATTAAACTGCCCGTTTTTTTCCGTTCCTTTTGCAATAAATACAATATTGTACAAAGGTACATTAATTTTAGCTTGAATATTGTATTTTCCTCCGCCATTATTGAAGTTAATGTAGGCTGGCATTAAGTAATTTGAGCTATATTTAATATTGTAATTGTCTGCGTAAGCGGTTGAAATTAACCCTGAAGTTGCAATAATAACAGTTGTAAGTTTCTGCCAAATTTTCATCTACTTCTCCTCTAAAGATACACGTTCAAACAATCTTGAGATTGCATTGTTATCTCGTAATTGTTCGGCTTTCTCCACTTGCACTCGTGTTAAATGTGGCGAAAAATAATTAATAAAATCATACATATAATTACGAAGGAATGTCCCTCGTTTAAATGCGATTTGAGTCATACTTGGCTGAAATAAATGGCTTGCATTGATTGCGACTAAATCTTTATCTGCTTCAGTATGTGCCATTGCTGCCATAATTCCCACCCCTAAACCTAAACGGACATAAGTTTTAATCACATCTGCATCGGTTGCGGTAAACACAATATTTGGCAAAATTCCTTCTTTATTGAATGCGTGATCTAAATCTGACTGCCCCGTAAACCCAAAGGTGTAGGTGATCAAATCATATTTACCTAGTTCTTCGACAGTTAAATCTCGGCTTTGGTTCACAAAAGTTGCCAATGGGTGATCCGGTTTAACAATAACTGAACGATTCCACCAGTAGCACGGCAACAAAATCGCCTCTTCAAACAGGTATTGAGCCTCAGTAGTAATCGCCAAATCCACCTCGCCTGCCATTAACGCATCATAAATTTGGTTTGGCGAACCTTGATGCAAATGCAAACTCACTTCCGGATAACGAGCTTTGAACTTTTCAATGACTTCAGGCAACATATAGCGAGCTTGAGTATTAGTGGTCGCAATTCTTAACACTCCTTTATTCGGGCGAGTTTGTTCCTCTGCTACAGATTTAATACTCTGAGCTTTAACTAATAACTCACGGGCAATTGCTACGATTTTCTCGCCCGCAGGTGTTAATCCTTTAACGTGCTTACCATTACGTTCAAAAATATTAATCCCCAGCTCACTTTCTAATAAGCGAACCTGCTTACTAATGCCCGGTTGGGATGTATAAAGCACTTCTGCGGCTTCAGTAATATTCAAATTTTGGTTTACTATCTCCACAATATAACGTAGCTGCTGTAGTTTCATTCTTGTGTTCCCTCGACAATCTCAATGATTTGGCTAATAGTATTCACTTCATAGGTTGGATTAATGCCTGTATCATTTTCTAGCTTATGCCAATTTATCCAACAGGTATCAATGCCTGCATTATTTCCACCTAAAATATCAGATGCTAAAGTATCACCCACCATTAATACTTTGGTTCTATCAAATTCATCCATTAACGCAAAAGCGTAATCAAAAACCTGTCTATCTGGCTTAGCTGCACCTATTTGTTCGGAAACTACCACAATCTCAAAAAAGTATGAAGTGCCTGTATTGTCTAACCGCTTTTGCTGAAGCTCGGTAAAACCATTGGTGATAATCCCCATTTTGACCTTGCCATGGAGAGCATTCAACATCTCAATCACCCCGTCTAACGGCTTGCTCACCCACGCCATTTCAGCCATTAGCTCTTGGTTTAATTTCAGTGGTTCAACACCAGTTAAGGCAGATAATTTCGCAAAACGGCGTGTTTGAATGTCTTGGGCGGTAATTTCATTATTTTGATATGCCACCCAAAGCGGTTTATTCACTGCTTGGAAAGCTTCGTAATCCTGCTCACTAAAATCAATTTGATAGCGGGCCAGCATTGATTTAAGCCCCAAATACGAATTAAATGAAAACAAGGTTTCATCGGCATCAAACAAAATCCATTGGTACTTCATATTTCTCCTTTTATAAAACAAGCGGTCTAATTTTCGTTCTTTTTTACAAAAAACTTCAAAATCTCACCGCTTGCAAGCCATGTTTAAGCACAGCGCTCTTTCATCTTTTGCTGAATCCACTCCACAAAGCATTTCACTTTCGGCACTTGTACCGATTGAGGCGGATACACCACATAGAACGATTTCTCATCAAACAACGTAGTTGGAAAAGGTTCAATCAATGTTCCTTTATCAATTTCATGCTGGGCTAAAATTTGGTTTGAAATAGCAATACCTTGTTGGTGCATTGCTGCTTGTAAAACCATAAAAGTATGGCTAAAAATCGAACCTGTTTCCGCATCGACTTTATCTTCAATATTTAGGTGCTCTACCATTCTTTTCCACTTATTATAGGTGGAAGAATGTAACAGCGTTTTACCTACCAAATCTTCTGCTGAATAAACTCGATTTTTAGATAAGTATTCTGGTGAGGCTAAAATAACAATACGAGACTCTGTTAATCGGATAGACTCAAGATCTTGCCAATCTCCCTTCCCATAGTAAATTGCAACATCTGTTTCTTTACCTAATAGTCCCTCGTCCTGATCTACCCCTTTAATACGCACCTCTACTTCTGGATACTTTTCGTGGAAATCTGCTAAACGAGGTACAAGCCAGTGCATTCCAAACGTTTGGGGAACTCTAATGGTTAAAATCTGGCGACTACTCTGTTGCCTTACTTTATCAGTAGCTAATGCTATTTGCTCTAAAAGTGGCTGCACCTCATAGAAATATTGCGCTCCTAATTCAGTTAGCTCTAATAAACGGTTACGTCGGTGAAATAATGAAATGCCTAAAAAGTCTTCTAATAACTTAATCTGATGGCTAACCGCAGCTTGAGTAACAAAGAGATCTTCTGCTGCTTTAGTAAAATTCAAATGACGAGCAGCAGATTCAAATGCTTTTAGAGCATTGAGTGGAGGGAGTTTTTTGTTCATAGTATTTCAACTTCAAATTTGAGATCAATGATCCCATTATTTTTTCTGATAGCTTAAATTAAAAAATTTCGTTTGATAACCAAAAGCAAAAACAGATAGAATAACGCCCATACTTAGATGGATAGTTGTAGAATTCATTTCTATTCCTAAATTTTTAAGTATGATGTTGTGTTTGCATATTGGTCTAGGAAACTAGACTAGAGTAACGAAAGTTACTCGTTTCACTTCCTGTATATTTTGAACCGTATTGGTTTATAACCGCCCACTTTGGGCGGTTTTTTTCTATATGCAAGAATATAAAAACTAGAGAGTATTCTATATTATTCGTTATATTTATTCTAGCTTTTATACTCTTTTATTCTTTCACTTTCATCTGTTATAAAAATAGGTTTTATAGTATTCTACGCATTATTCTTATTTGATAGCAGAGCATTCCTTTGAGTAAACCAAGATTAACACATAACCAACAACGTAGAATCCAATCAAATCATCATAAACGCATCAATAAAAAAGAAGTTGAATGGCAAGATGATATGCTGGGCGGAATGCAGCAAGGTGTTGTAGTAACTCGCCACGTTAAACACGCTGATGTCGAAACTGAAGCAGGTGAAATTTTCCGTTGTAATATCCGTCGCACATTAAAAAACGTAGTGGTAGGTGATAGTGTTTCTTGGCGTAAAGGCAATGAGCAATTACAAGGTATCAGTGGTGTAATTGAAGCCGTATTCCCTCGTAAAAATGAGCTTACCCGCCCCGATTATTATGACGGCATTAAAGTAATGGCATCAAATATCGATCAAATCATCATTGTTTCCGCAGTTGTGCCTACACTTTCGCTCAATATTATCGATCGCTATTTGGTGATTTGTGAAACAGCGAATATTCCCGCTCTTATTGTGCTAAACAAAATTGATTTACTTGATCAAATCGAGCGAAAAGCGGTTGAAGAACAGTTAAAAATTTACGAAGATATTGGTTATAAAACACTTTGCCTATCCGCCGATACCGGCGAGAATATGCACGCTTTGCATCAATATCTTGCAAAAGGGACATCCATTTTCGTTGGTCAATCGGGTGTAGGGAAATCGAGCCTTATTAACCAGCTTCTGCCGGAAGTCAATGCACTCACAGGATCTGTAAGTGATAATTCAGGTTTGGGGCAACACACTACTACCGCTTCACGTTTATACCATTTACCACAAGGTGGTCAATTAATTGACTCTCCGGGTATTCGTGAATTTGGATTATGGCATTTAGAGCCAGAACAAATTACACTTGGTTATCGTGAATTTCAATCAGTGTTAGGTACTTGCAAATTCCGTGATTGCAAACATAAAAACGACCCGGGCTGTGAGTTAAGACAAGCGGTTGAAAATGGTAAAATTTCTGCAATTCGGTTTGAAAATTACCACCGCTTAATTGAAAGCCTGACCGAAACCAAAAGCCAACGCCATTTTAGAAAAGAAGACGTATAATGAACGAATTTATCTATCCAAATGCTAAATTGATTGCAGGTGTTGATGAAGTTGGACGAGGTCCGTTAGTCGGTGCAGTTGTAACCGCAGCGGTGATTTTAGATCCTAATAATCCGATTGAAGGGTTAATGGATTCTAAAAAGCTATCGGAAAAGAAACGCTTAGCATTGGCAGAAGAAATCAAAGCTAAAGCCTTGAGTTGGTCGCTTGGTCGAGCTGAACCGGCTGAAATTGATGAATTAAATATTCTCCACGCTACAATGCTTGCAATGCAGCGTGCAGTAGCCGGATTACATATTCAGCCTGATTTTATCTTAGTTGATGGCAATCGCCCACCACAATTCTCCGTGCCGACACAAGCAGTAGTTAAAGGCGATAGTTTAGTGGCTGAAATTAGTGCCGCTTCGATTATCGCAAAAGTTGCACGCGATCAAGAAATGGACGAATTAGATAAACAGTTTCCGCAATATGGTTTTGCCAAGCACAAAGGCTACCCAACTAAATTGCATTTTGAAAAGTTAATTGAATTTGGGGCAACACCTTATCATCGAAAAAGTTTTGCTCCAGTAAAAAAGGTATTAGGCTTAATTGACTAGAAGGAACATTTTATGACGACAGAATACCAAGAAACTATTTTTACCAAAATCATCAACAAAGAAATTCCTGCTAATATTGTCTATCAAGACGAGCTTGTTACGGCATTTCGTGATATTTCCCCACAAGCAGCAACCCATATTCTGATTATTCCGAATAAATTTATTCCAACCGTTAATCACGTTACCACTGAAGATGAATTAGCATTGGGGCGCTTATTTACCGCTACGGCTCAAATTGCTAAAGAAGAAGGCATTGCCGAAGATGGCTATCGTTTAATTATGAATTGTAATAAAAACGCAGGGCAAGAAGTGTTCCATATTCATATGCACTTACTTGGAGGGCAAAAATTAGGTCCATTGGTTGCGAAGTAATATGCGTTTATCTTATTTTACTTTTACAATTTTTTCGCTTTTTTTAACCGCTTGTTCAAGCAAGCCTGTAAGCTACTTGCCAACAGGTTCAAAACCTATTGTCAATATTGAGGAAGATATTTCACAAAAAGTGGAACTCAATACCAATGGCAAAACCTTTAGTGCCACTAACTTAACAGATTTTCCGCTCAATGTGATTTACAAGCTATTTTGGTACGATAAAGATGGTGTAACCCAATCACCAAATGGTATTTCAGAAAGTTCAGGCTGGCAACCGTTATGGCTACAGCCAAAGCAAAAACAGACAGTGGCATTAATTAAACCTACTGAAGAAAGCCATAATTACCGGCTTTATTTGCGAGATACCAGATAGTAAAAAAGCAGAGTGAAAACTCTGCATTTTTATCTCTACGACTTCAAAAACGGATTACTCTGTTTTTCCCGCCCAATGGTGGTGTGAGGACCGTGTCCGGGAACAATGATGAAATCGTCATCTAAATCAAACATTTTAGTACGAATGGTTTCTAAAAGTTGATCATAATTTCCCATATAAAGATCGGTTCTTCCGATACTGTCTTGAAATAAAATATCACCACTAAAAGCGATTTTATTCTCAAAATCAAAGAAACCAATATGACCCGGTGCGTGCCCTGGCAAGTGGCGAATATGATACTTCAATGCCCCCACTTCAACCACATCGCCTTCTTCTAGCCAGTGATCCGGATAAAATCCCTCTACCGCTGGTAAGCCAAATTGTTGGCACATTTCAGGCAAACGTTCAAATAATGGTTTATCGGCAAGCTGAGAGCCAAATACATCAACGTTAAAATGATTTCTAACAGCTTCAATCGCCATAATATGATCTAAATGTGCGTGAGTGATCAGCAATTTTTGCACGTTTAAATTTTGAGATTCAACAAATTGAATTATACGATCTGCATCATCACCGGCATCAATAATGGCAGCGTTTTTATCGTTATCCCAAATAACAGTACAATTTTGCTGAAATGGGCTAACAGGAATAATTTGCAAATTAAACATAAAATATGACCGCTTGTTAGCCTCTCCAAGTACGAACAGGACCGGTATCAACGTGAACAAAATTACTACGAGGATAGTAACCAACCCCACCGTTATTTAGACTCTCTGCTGCTTGTTTTACTTTATGTAAAGGCACACCCGCAATTTGGAAATCTACCGCTTTTCCTAAAATATGATAGCTATGGCTTGCTACACCACGGCTTCTACGACGCATTCTTGCATTTGTTTGTGCTGAGCGATAACCGCTTAAAACTAAAATTTCCGCATTGTGGAAACCTAAACGACGTTGTAATTGATTAAGTTTAACGAAGAGTTTTGGATCTATCGCTTTAACTTGATTGATATGACGATCTCGCATCAAATAATTTAACTGGCCGAGATCTTTTTTATTTAATCCACCTACACCAAATTTCGCCGTGTAGGTATCGCCTGTATTAATATTACGAAAACGTAATGCTACAGGGGCTGGAGTAGAAAGTGCTGCCATTACTTGACCCGGCAGAAGGCTAGCCCCTAAAACAAGTCCACCAAGTGATAACCACTTACGGCGTTGAACATCAATTTGTTTCATTTTTCCCTCATAGGTTAGCTAATAATTTAGAGAAAATCGCTTTGTTTGATAAACGAATTTCTATAAATCCATAGTATAATTTTTAATCATAGAATACGGTTAGTAATCTGAATTAAAAAAAAGTTCCAAGAAGATACGAGATCTTCTTGGAATTTATCCTTATTGATTGAGTTAAATCAAACTTTTCAGTTTTCCCCAACTGATTGAATATTGCGGAATCTTCGCATCAAGACTGTAAATATCAGGTAAAGTCTGTACTTTTCCACCTTCAACCCAAGCGGTTACATAATATAAGTAAACAGGGTTATCTGAACGAATTTGTGCAGAAGTGGTTTTTTTACTACCTAAAACTTGATTCTTTTTATCTACACCCCAACCAGCCTCTTTAAGAAGAATAGTCGCTAAGTCATCTGCCTTTTCGACACGTACGCAACCTGAACTTAATGCTCGATCTGTCTTACCAAATAGACCTCTATTTGGTGTATCATGTAAATAAATTGCATCTGAGCTTGGCATATTAAATTTATAACGACCTAATGCACTATCATCACCTGCTTTCTGGCGAATACGGTATGGTGTACTTTTGGCATTTAAATACTGAGACCAGTTCACGCTACGCGGATTAATTTTATTGCCACTACCATCCAAAATTTCAAAGCTAGCGCGATCTGCATAGCCTGAATCACGAGCAAGTTTTGGCACAATATCTTTAGTCATAATGCTTGTTGGTACGTTCCAAGGCGGATTTACCACAACATTACTTAATTTGCTATACATTACAGGCGTTTTACGATCTGCTCGTCCAACTATTACTCTAGATTGTAAAGCCAATGCCCCATCACGGAAATAATATAATTGGTAGCTTGGAATATTCACAAAAATACCATTATTGAAACTTGGAATAATACGCAAGCGTTGAGCATTTAAGGCTAATTTATAGAAAGAACCGCCGTTATTTGCTACTTCTCCAGCCGCTACTTTACCTCTTTTAGATTTTGCTGAAGATGAGCCACCCGCCATTGCTAATACTCTTTCAGCTGTATCACGGTATAAATGATTTCTTGGCACAAGATTAGTTACAAACTGACCTGAAGCTCCATCTTTTACCGCATCAGTCCATTTAGTAATTTGCTCTGAAGAAGGAGCTTTAGGTGCATAACTGCCTAAGTTATATAACCAGTTATTTGCATTTTTAAACACATTTTTGTTGTAATACAAATAATCTAAAAAACCGTCTGTTAATAAAATATCTCTACCTAAACCTTCTGGCTGATTTAAGATTTGTTGCAATGCTTTAGCAGATTTAGACGATACACCACTTGCAGCAAATAAAGCATATTCTTTTAAAAAAGCTTTTTCTGCGGCTTTATCATTCCACATTGTGGCAAATTCATTGTCTAAATAAACTTTTGTTGTCGCTTGGTTTAGTAATAGGGCATTATTACCAATTTCTTGATTCACTCTCGCTTCTGCCTCTGCAAATTTTCTTGCTTGCTCTTGGCGAATTTGTTCTTGAGCTAACGCATAATCTGCCTGTTTTACCAATTCTGCGGCACGAGCTTGTTGGGCTGCAAAACTTAACTGCGGTAAAATTGTATCTTGCACAACAGGTGCAGCTGTAGCCTGAGTAACTGTTGCCGTTTCAGCTAAAGCTAAACCTGAAAAAGCCATCATAATAGGTAATAATTTAAAGGTTTTCACCCACTCTTCCTCTTAATATCATTTGCAAATTTTTTCAAAAAATAGACCGCTTAGTAATCTAAGCGGCAATATTTGTGTATATTATAAACACATTTATGGTTTTTTACCAATATTCGACCAATCTACTACCATTTGTACAGTTTCTTTTAAGAAAAAGTCAGGTGCTTCATAATCTTTTGGTAAATCATCAATGCTTTTCAATGCTTTTTTACCTTCTCTTGCGAAACGGGCATTAATATCTTTCAAGCGTTTTACATCATCGGTTTTCTCTTCTTTCAAACGCTCTTCTAAATTTAACGATAAGAATTTACGCTCATCACGCTCTTTACGAATAGCGATATTTTCATTTAATACGATGAACTCCGGATGTTTCGCAATACGCTCTTCGTGTTTCGTTTTTAACTCTGAAACTGCATTGCGTGCATTACCCGCTTCTTGATATGTCGCTGCAGGCACTTTATCCCAAGGCAGAGCGTTGTCTTCAAAACTTTCGCCAGTTTTTTCCGCATTAATGATTTCAGGGAATTTAATATCCGCATCAACTCCTTTCAGCTGAGTACTACCACCATTAATACGATAGAATTTTTGAATTGTATATTGAATAAAACCTAATGGCTCTTTATCTAAATCATACACAAAATTCAACGAACGGCTTTGCTGCACTGTACCTTTACCAAAGGTTTGCTGACCAACAATAATCGCACGGTTATAGTCCTGCATTGCAGCTGCAAAAATCTCGGAAGCCGATGCACTATGGCGATTAATCATTACCATAATTTTACCGTCATAAACGATTTTTGATTCAGGATCTTCGTGTACTTTGATACGATTAAACGCATCTTGTACTTGAACTACAGGCCCACCTTTAATAAATAAACCTGTTAATTCAATCACTTCCGTTAATGAACCACCACCATTCTCACGCAAATCAATGATTAAGCCTTCTACATTCTGCTTACTCATATCCGCTAATAATTTACGCACATCTTCAGTTAAACCAATGTAGAAGGTTGGAATTTTGATTACACCAACACTTTTTCCATCAACTTTCTCAACCGTTAATTTAGCCGCACTGTCTTCAATACGCACTTTATCACGCACAAGTGTGATGATTTTCGTTTTTCCGCCTTTTTCCGGCTCAATCTCTAGACGAACTTTTGTGCCTTTTTTACCTTTAATCTTATCAACCACATCATCTAAACGCCAGCCGATAACATCTTCAATTTCGCCTTTCTCACCTTGACCGACACCAATAATTTTATCACCAACAACTACTTTCTTACTTTTGGCAGCCGGTGCTCCCGGCACTAAAGATTTAATACTAGTTACATCATCTTCTTGAGTTAGCGTTGCACCAATCCCTTCTAATGACAAATTCATACTTTCTTGGAAAGCTTTTGCTGCACGAGGCGATAAATAGCTAGTATGCGGGTCAATCTCACGAGAAAATGAATTCAAGTAAGTTTGTAAAATATCATCTGCCTTTACTTGAGTTAGACGTTTAATCGCAAAATTATAACGTTTAGTTAAAGTTTTCTTGATCTCAGGCCACTTTTTATCTTTTAGATATAAATTGATAATATCGTTTTTAACACGCTGTTCCCAAAGTGTGTTTGCTTCTTCCACACTTGTTGGGAATGCGGCTTTTTCACGGTCTATCTCAATTTTATCGCTGCCTTTTAAATCCGGCTCTTTATCTAATAGAGACAACGCATAGCTATAACGTTCATAGCGGCGTTTCGACATCAACTCATACATTGCAAATGCAGCATCTAGCTTGCCAGTATATAAATCATCATCTAATGTTGATGCATATTTGCTACGCATTTCATCAATATCAGATTGCAAGAAAGTATTATGCGATGGGTCAAGCCAATCCACATAACGGTTAAAAATTTTCAATGCAAACTCATCATTCAATTGGAATTTATGATAATGAGATTGAGTGAGGCGGGCTGTAACACGCTTGGTTGATAAACTATGCTGTTCACTTGGTTTTGGAATAACAATTGCATCTGCTTTAATATCAGGCTGAACGGCAAAAACATTGCTTACCCATAAACCTAAAGTGATTGCAAATATTTTGTTTAATTTTGTTAGTTTCATCTTCTTTTCCAAATATTCAAGCGGTCATAAATACGCAAAAATTTACGCTAATCTAACCGCTTGTAAGGGTAAACTGGGTAGAAAAACTATTTACGACCAAATTTACTTGCTAAAGCCGCTAATTTTTCTTCTGATGCTTTTGGTAAATTATCTGCTGCTTTTTTTGCTTTAGAATCGGCTCGTTTTTTTGCATTTTCTTCGCGAGCCTTTTGTTTAAAGAATTCTTTACGTTGTGCTTTACGCTCTTGAGCTTTGCGTTCTGCCACAACGGCTTTGGCTGCTGCTAAGGTTTCTGCTGCGTGTGCTGATTCCTCTTCTGTTACGAGACCAGCTTCTTCACCTTGTAATCCAACACGAGCGACATTCGCTTGGCTTGCTGCTAAATAACGCCAAGAGTTTGTATAACTACGCAATACTTGACGCAATAAGGTTTTACTTACTTTTTCATCATCTTTTAATGCTTCTGCTAATTCTTGGAAAAGCCCCACTTTTAGTGGTTTTACCTCTCCATCAACAGAGAAACAAAGTGGAAATTTTTCCGCTAAATAGGCAATCACTTCCTTTGTGCTTGGGTTTGTTTTATTGTGAGTTTGTTCTACTTGTTGTTCCGACATAATAAGTTCCGTTAAAATAAAAATTCGAGAATTTGCTCAGTTAAAATCTAACTGGATACTATATTTGATTTATAAGGCTTCGTCCATATAAATTGTATATTCGTGATAGACTATTTTTTTATTGAATTGTTCATAAAACATAAAAAAATCGTTTGCTTAAAAAATGAATAAATGCTCTAATGGTAAAAGCTGTTCGAGTGTTAGTTAGTAGTTGAATCTTGTTAGTTATTTTCCCCCAACCAAATAATTGGGTAAGTGATTGATAGATACGCCTGTAATATCCCGTTTAGCTATCTTTTATCACTTTTTTTATTTATAAGGAAAATCCTATGTCAGCAGTTACTGGTACAGTGAAATGGTTCAACGCAACTAAAGGTTTTGGTTTTATCACCCCAGATCAAGGTGGCAAAGATGTGTTCGTTCACTTCTCTGCAATCGAAGCAAACGGTGGTTACCGTACATTAGAAGATGGTGCAAAAGTTCAATTTGAAATTCAAGATTCAGAACGTGGTGCATCAGCAGTAAACGTGAAAAAAATCTAATTAATACGATTTCAATGAAATGCCGACTTAATGTCGGCATTTTTATGCTTATTTCAAAATCTGTACCTCAAATTTTTTCGGTACAATAAACATCGCCGGTACAACAAAAGCTGCCATTAACCAGAAGGTTAAACTTGGCGAATATTGATAGATCATCCCCGCTACAAAGGTAAATACCGCCATAAACGCACAGCTTGCCAAACCGAAATATAAGCCTTGCAACTTCGTAATATTTTCTGCCGATTGCATTGAAATATAACGAATCATTGCAATATGAGAAGCACCAAAGGTAACTGAGTGTAACATTTGTGCAAAAATCATTAATGTAATCTCGGTGCTACTCCCCATAATTCCCCAACGGATAAAGGCAAATACCGCTGATAAAATCATCAAATGGCTAATTTTCCACGACTTAAACAACTGTTTAGAGACCAAAAAGAATAAAATTTCCGACACTACCGCCAATCCCCAAAACAAACTGGTAATTTGCGTTGAAATGCCTGCATTTGACCAATGAATAGTGCTGTAAGTGTAGTAAGTTGCGTGGGAAGCAGAAATTAATGACACCGCAATTAACATTCGCAACGTGGTAGGTTCTTTTAATAACGCTAAGTAGGTCACATTCGAGTTGCTTGTGGCTACATTTTTTTCTTCAAAACCAATGGTAGGGGTAGCAAATTGCCCTATCCCAAACAAGACTAAAAAGCCGATAATAACCCAAACTACAACCTCCTCGCCTAGTAGCCCGATAAAATAACCTCCGCAAAGTGAACCAACCACAAACGCGATTGAGCCAAAAAGTCTGGCTTTACCGTAATCCAAACCGACTTGTTGTTGCCAAATGGAAGCTATACTATCTGCAATCGGCATCGCCCCTGAATTAAACATTTGAAACAGCATTAAGACAGGAAAGACCAACCAAATAGAATCGCCAGAAAATGCCAGCACAACGGCAACTGCAATATTTAGCCACGTTAAGGTTCTTGCGGTTGGAATAAGCTGATTTACCGCTTTTACTCGCTGCGAAGCCAACATACTGCCGCCAAAGCGAAACAGGTAGCCTACGGCAGCCAGTAAGCCGATAATTTCAGTGGAATAGCCGTGATGCTTTAGCCAAACAGGTAAAAATGGCAGTATTACTCCATAGGCACAAAAGAAACCGAAATAGTTAAATGCCGCCCATTTAAACGGCGAAACCGCTATCATAATGACTTCTCCATTTCCTCAGCACGGTAAATTGCCGCCCACATTGCTTTATCTACCGTATCGGCAATATTGGCTTGCTCGAATACCTCAAGGGCTTTAGCTGTTGTACCACCTTTGGATGTTACATTTTCTCGCAGGGTTGAAAGGGGAACTGTTGGATTTGCCTCTACTAATTTTGCCGCTCCAAGTGCAGCAGATTGCACAAGCAATCTTGCATCTTGCTCGCTAAAGCCCATTTGCATCGCACTTTGTTGCATTGCTTCCATAAAACGGAAAAAATAAGCAGGACTTGAGCCGGTAATGGCAATAATGCGGTTGATTTTACCCTCAGTTTCCACCCAATAACATTTCCCTACCGCACTCATTAAGTTCTCAGCAAATTCACAAGCGGTCGAATTTACCGATTTTTTTGCAAATAGCCCCGTCATTCCTTCACCAATCAATGAAGGCGTATTTGGCATTGTGCGGATAATATTTTTCGCTGTTGGAAGCAATTCTTCCAAACGTTTCACCGAAATCCCTGCGGCAACAGAAATGACCCATTTATTTGAAAAATCAACGTCCGCAAATTCTGCACAAACCTCCGCCATTACCTGAGGTTTAACCGCTAACACCACCACTTCCGCTTGTTCTACCGCTTCACGATTTGCAAAATGTGTGGAAATTCCGACCGCTTGTAATGCCTCTCTCCGAGCAATATTGCTTTTATTACACGCAATGATTTGAGAAGCGTGATAACCGCTTCTCAATAAACCTTGAATAATGGCGAATGCCATATTGCCTGTGCCAATAAAGGCAAGTTTTTTACTGTTCATTTGCAAATTCTCTACTGTGTTGGGGTTGGCTCTGTTAAAATACCCTATTCTACACCTTAAAAGATTTCTCTAAAAGGACAGTCAAAAATGGTTTTCTTCAAAAATGTGATGATTTATAAATTAACCAGCGAGCTTTCGCTTGATAGCAAAAGCCTTGATGATTTACAGCAAGAGACAAAATTCACGCCTTGCACTCAATTTGATATGAGTAAATTCGGCTGGTCTAGCCCGTTGAAAGGCTCTGATTTACTTCATTTTTCACAAGGTAATCAATTTTTGCTGGTTTCACACAGAGAAGATAAATTACTGCCTGCTAATGTTGTTAAAGCCGAAACCGAGCAACGCATTGCAGAACTGGAAGAAAAAGAGGCTCGCAAGCTCAAGAAAACCGAGAAGCAAGCGGTAAAAGATCAGGTGGTATCGAACCTTTTACCCCGTGCCTTTAGTAAACATCAATTTACCGCTATTTGGTTGGATTTAGACAATCAATTAGTTTATGTTGATGCAGCCTCAAGCAAACGAGCGGAAGATACGCTCGCCTTACTGCGTAAGACACTTGGCTCATTACCTGTTGTGCCGATTTCATTCACACTACCGCCTGAAGAAGTAATGACAAACTGGATTGCAAAAGGGCACACCCCAAGTTGGTTGAACTTACTGGAAGAAGCCGAGCTGAAATCCTTCGATACCGACAGCGTTATCCGCTGCAAACGCCAATATTTGGAAACAGAGGAAATCGCCCAGCATTTACAAGCGGGCAAATTTATCACAAAACTTGCAATTGAGTGGGAAGCCCATTTTTCTTGCGTTCTCAATGAAGACGCCACGCTTTCTCGCCTTAAATTTGCTGATGAAGTGCGTGAGAAAAATGATGATATTCTTAAAGAAGATGTCGCCCAGCGTTTTGATGCCGATTTCTTACTGATGACGGAAGAACTAAAAACCTTTACTGCCAAAATGATTGAAGAATTTGGTGGACTTAAAGCCAGAATTTAAGGAAAGCAATGTTAGATCAAGCTATTATCGACCAATATGATGCCCTCATTTTTGATATGGACGGCACATTAATTGACACAATGCCAAGCCACGCCAAAGCGTGGGAGCAAGTAGGCGAGTTATTAGACTATCCTTTAACTTCAGAGGCAATGTTTGAACTCAGCGGTTCAACCACCTTTGTTATTGCTCGAGAAACAATGAAGCGTGCTAATATGCCCGAGCATTATTTCGATGAAGTGGTTAAATTAAAACGCCAACTTGGTATGGAATTAATTCCTGAAAATGCCACGTTACTGCCTGCCTTTGACATCATAAAAGCCAATTTCGGCAAAAAACCAATGGCAATCGGCACAGGCTCACATCGAGCAATGGTAAATTTATTAGACGAAAAATTTAATTTACGCCATTATGTTTCGGTAATTGTGGATTCTGATGATGTGAGCAACCATAAGCCAGATCCTGAAACATTTTTAAAATGTGCTGAAAAACTGGGTGTGCCTGCTCATCGTTGCTTAGTCTTTGAAGATGCCGATTTAGGCGTGCAAGCCGCTCTTAGCGGTGGAATGGACGTGTTCGATGTGCGAACCCATACATTAACCCACGCAACTCGTTAATGAAAGGTTGTTATGAAAACAGAGTGGATTAAAAACTTCGTACAAAAATTAATCGCAATTTCAAAAGCGGTGGAAAACTACTTTACAAGCGGTTCATTTGGGGTGAGATTTTACCCTTTTTTAATGCACCCTTGCTTTCGCAAAAGCTGTGCATTTTTAGTTTTTATTACCGCTATTTTCTCTAGCTTTAGCGGGCTATTCTATTTAGTGGCAGAACATTTTACAATTTTATTCAGTGAAAGATCACTTACCACCTATTTCCACCACAGTACCTTAGAATTACTTGTATCTGCTGGCACAATGATTGATGGAAAGATTACCGAACTCTCGCCGCTTTCAATCGTAATGCGTTCAATGTTTGTGCTACAAGCGGTCGTTTTTTTCTTTATTTATGCAATCGGCATTACCCACATTACCCACAATAAGCTGCGTGTTATCGGCTTAGTTTTAGCACTCGGTTTTGCAATTGGGTGCTCGTTAATTTCGGGTATTCAACCCACCTCACGCAGCGAATTTGGTATTTACAATCTAGGGGCAAGCATCACTTTTTTAATTGGTAACTTAACTTTGATTATCGCAGGGCTAGATATTTACCACCCAACAATGCGTTTTTTCAAACGTTTTAGCATTACGGCAGGCATTATCGGGGCAGTTTGTATTTTAATTACAATGTTCTTACCGACTATTTTCAGCCCGTTAATTGAACGAGCAGGCATTTACACTATTATGATGTGGGAAATTTTAGCTGGTTTTGCCATTATTAAACGATTAAGAAAGATTCCCTCATTAACACAACATATAGAATAAAAACAGGATACGCTATGAAACACAACATTCCTTTTACTGCTCGCTATGCACAACTTATTGAACTACCAACGATTTCCAGCTTGGTGGCAGAAAACGATTTATCGAACCGTGCATTAATTGAATTGCTCGCTACTTGGCTGGCAGACTTTGGCTTTAAAACCGAAATTTTAGCAGTTGAAGGCAGCCGCAATAAATACAATTTGCTTGCCACCTATGGGGAGGGCGAGGGCGGATTATTGCTAGCAGGACACACCGACACAGTGCCATTTGATGATGGTAAATGGACATTCAACCCATTTAAACTTACCGAACAAAACGGCAAACTTTACGGCTTAGGCACAGCAGATATGAAAGGCTTTTTTGCTTTCGTAGTGGACGTAGTCAGCCAAATTGACTTATCGCAAATCAAAAAGCCGATTCACATTTTAGCCACAGCCGATGAAGAAACCACGATGCTTGGGGCAAAAACCTTCGCACAGCATACCCACATTCGCCCGGATTGTGCGATTATCGGCGAGCCAACTTCGCTTAAACCGATTCGAGCTCACAAAGGGCATATGGGAGAATCGGTCAGAATTACAGGCAGAAGCGGACACTCAAGCGATCCTAGCAAAGGCATTAATGCCATTGAGCTAATGCACGAATCTATCGGTTATTTGATGAAAATGCGTGATGACCTGAAAGAAAAATATCATAATCCGCTGTTCCAAGTCACGCACCCGACAATGAATTTCGGCAACATTCACGGCGGCGATGCGATTAACCGCATTTGTGCTTGCTGCGAACTACAGTTTGATATGCGACCATTGCCAAATATGCCGTTAGCCGATTTATACGCAATGGTTGATGAATACTTAAAACCAATGCTTGAACAATATGGCGATTTAATTGAAATCCGCCCAATTCACGACGGCATTCCCGGCTATGAATGCGAACACTCTGCTCAAATTGTACAAGTAGTTGAAAAGCTATTAGGCGAAAAATGCGATGCGGTAAATTACTGCACCGAAGCTCCATTTATTCAGCAACTCTGCCCAACGCTTGTGCTAGGGCCGGGCTCGATTGAACAAGCCCATCAGCCTGATGAATTTTTAGAAACCAAATATATTGAACCGACAAAAGAGCTATTAACGAAGTTGATTTATCATTTCTGCCGATAAGATGAAAATAGGGGCAAATTGCAATTTGCCCCTACGTTTTTACAAGCGGTAGAATTTACCCGATTTTTTGCAAATTATTACCACTGATAACGATAATTCGCTAATACGCTAAGTGGTTGTTTAAATTTGCTACCCGAAGTAACCGAAGCCTCTAAGCCTAAGCGGTGGTTACTGTTGCCTGCGGTTAAACCTAATGCACTTTGTACTCTGCCTTTATTTTCTGCCACATCAAATTGATATTGATTCACTCGCACTTTCGCATTATTTGCTTTTTCCGCAATCGCATTCACTTCCGCATAAGTTTGTAGATTCCAACCACTATTCAGCGCAACGTCTTTTGCTACACGCACACCTGCACGAGCAGTAAATAGATTTAAACGGCTCTCATCAGCTTTGCCGTTAATGGTATGGTAGGCAAGCTGAGCTTGTGGTGTAACGCTCCAATCGTTGCTCAGCGCAAAACGTTTGCCGATTTCGCTGGAAAGACTAAACGCATTATATTTACGTTTCTCATCAACAAATTTTGTGGTTAAACGTTCATATTTGGCGATGTTATCCAGATACCAGCCTTGTTCATTTGCAAAAGTTGCATATAAACCGACCGCTTGTGAGCGTAACTTGCCTTTGCCATATTCACTATTAAAATCCACATCAGCACGGCTTGCACCGACAAATCCACCTAAACGAAGATTGTCATTAATGGCACGATCCGCCCCAATTTGCAAGCTGTGAGAATCCATTTCAAAACCTGAAGATCGGCTATCTACCGCTACATTTTGGGCTTTGGCTTCACTACGGCTATTGTTATTTTTTACCCACACATTGCTAACTTTATCAGTTTTCAATTCGCCTAAACGTTGATGAATACCTTGTAAATTTTGGCTAAGCAATACGCCTTGAGCTTGGCGGAGAGAGACAAGAGCGTTTGTTTTCTCACTTAAAGCTTTCAACCCAGGAGAAGCAGGCTGGCTAGGCTGTATTGGTTGAGGTTGTGTTGGTTGAACAACAACTGGTGGAGTTGAAGTGACAGGTTTTAGCTGAACAACTGGCTGAGTTGGTTCAGTAGGTGCTGGTGTTACAGGCTTAGCAGGAGGCGTAGGCTGAACTGAGTTATCTTTAACAGATTCAGCTTGGCGGTTTGCCAATACCCAATTTGTTCCCTCTTTGTTTAGACGGTAACGATATGCTCCCGCATCAACATAATCACGATCTTTCAAACTAAATTGAGCTTGACCCGTTTGCGTTTCAACTAAAGTAACTTTACCATTCGCAGCATTTGGCTCATTTCCGCTATCTTTAATTCCCAATGTGAAATTACCGCTATCATCGCCTTTTACCACAATTTTATCGGATTTTTGGTTAGCAAGATCGGTGTTTAGATCGAAATGGCCGTTGCCGATCAAATAATCCGTAATCGTTAAAGTTTGAAATTGATTACCTGTTTTTTGCAATGAGGTTGTGGAATTTGCCATTGCAAGCCCATTTAAATGGCTATCGCCATTTACCGTCCATTGGCTGTTTTTCATTGTAAGATCAACATTAGTATTAGCTTTCGTATCAATGTGAATATCTAATTCGTTGTCGTCGTTTTCATCCGAAGCATCTCTAATATTCGCAACTCTACCTGAGATCTTACTGCTCTCCACATTCACGGTGGTAGAATGATCACGAGAAAGCGGCTCTGTATCTTCATCGGTATTCACAGCCACAAATAATTCTCTACCAGTCACATTACTATGGTTGATATTTATTACCCCATGACTAGCAATATAATCATCGTCTTCGTACCAATATGCGTCAGAAATTACAGCATAATTTGCATTTAAACTACTATGATTAATGTCTATTTTTCCTGTACCTAAACTAGCAGCCATAGTTAGAATATCATTCGTTAAATCAATAGAACCCCGATTAAACTCAATGGAACTTCCCGATTCCCTTGTTTCTAACGCATATTGTAATGCTTTAGAGCCAGTGATATTTACATTTTCTAATACTACCCTTGCACTATCACGAGCTAAAACCCCCGATGATTCAGGCGATAATTCAATTTTATGATTTTTAGCTGTTACCGTTGAACTATCACTTCCCCAAATACCGACAGAGTCTCTACTCTTTAATATCACATCTGCAGAAGTTGTTACATTGCTTTCACCAGATACATCAATAGCTATCAGTAGCGTTTTTTCATCTTCTGATTCTCCTGCTTGTAATCTAACACCTGAATCAATCTTAGCATTCGCATTTCTAATAGATACAACATTAGCATTGTGATAACCACTATTAGCAACAGTTGCTGTCGTGCCTGATGGAATATATAGACTAGCTTTTCTTTTGTACTCTATTTCAGCAAGGGAGAAAGCATCTCTATCAGAATTACCAATCCCAATTAAAGAATTAGAACCACGAATATCATCATCAGGTGAAGGGATATTTTGGTAGTGCTGAGGAGTAACCGAAGCCTCTAGATCATCATTGTGCTTACCTAATTTAGTAGAATTAAGATACCAATAATATTCGGTGTTAGTCTTACCATCAGCTGTCGTAATACCAGAATGTAATGTTGAGTAATAACAATCTGAACTTACCGTGCAAGTATGATTAACTACATCTGCGTGAGCATATTGCCCTGCTAATGCAAGACTTAATGCACTTAATTTAAATAATGTTGTCTTTTTCATATTGTTTATTCCTATTCTATTAGTAAAACAAGCGGTCAAATTTCCCTAAAAATTTGCAAATCAACGAAATAAGGCGAACCCTTAGGTTCGCCTTATCAATTATTGTGCATAGCTAAATACTTTAACAACTTTTGTTACACCACTCACGTTGCGAGCCGCTTCTGCTGCTGCATCGGCCTGAGCTTGGCTCACTTTTCCCATTAGGAAGACTTCGCTGTTTTCGGTAACCACTTTTACTTCTGTTGCTTTTACTTCGCCATTCACTAATAGCTTAGATTTAACTTGAGTGGTAATCCAGCTATCTTGTGTAATCTGTCCAAAGCCGATTTTTTCGCCTTGTCGGATTTCGTTATAAATTTCCGTTACCCCTTCTGCTCCTGCGGCGAGGTTTTTAGCATTTTCCACTACATCCATACTTGGTGCTTGACCAATTAATAACACCTTACCGTTGTAAGCCACTACATTAATGCGGGCTTCTTGTTTAATTTGTTCGTCTTTATTGATGTTGTAAGCCACTTTTTCTTCTAAAATTTCATCATCAACCTGTGTGCCTGTTGAGCGTGGGTCAGTAGCCACTTTGGTTGCCACTGCTGCTGAAGTTACTACTGCGGTGGTAATACAGCCTTGTAAAGACAGGAAGCCTAAAGTGAGTAAACCTGCTTTAAGCAGTTTTTTTGCTAAATACGTCATAATCTCTCCTTACGAGAAAAGTAAATGGTCGATAAGTTCACAGAGTAAATTAGTATAAAAATGATGGCTTTCAATCACTCTCAACTCATTGGTTGAGGGAGCTGAAATTTCAATATCACTTTCATCTAATAACCCGAGTGTGTGGTCATTATTACTTCCTGTTAAAGCAATAATATCTAAATCTAAATGTTGATTTTTAGCCGTATGAATGGCTTGCAATATACACTCTTCATTTCCCACAGGCGAAAAAACAATGAAGAGATCACCCTCTTTTGCAACCGCTTGTAATTGTTTTTTATAAATTGAATCTAGCTCATTATCTTGTGCAAAAACGCCGGCTAATATGCCGTTAATTTGTAATTGCACCGCAGAAAAGCTCGGTCTTGCCAGCTCATAGCGATGAATTAAGTGGCTAACCAGCAGAGCCGCATTGCCGTAAGAACGCCCGTGCCCGCACACAATCACTTTATCGCCACGCAATAAACACGCCACAATGCGGTTTGCTGCTTCACTCAATTTAGTCGGCAATAATTCTGCTGCAGAAATTTGGGTTTGTATACTTTCGGTAAATCTATCCTGGATTTTATTTAACATCTTAATCTAACCTAAAAAGTTAGGAATCCATAATGGGGATTGGCTTCCATCAAAAGCAACCACATCAAAGCGGCAATTTGCAGTTTCTAAACTTTGATGTTGTTTGAGTAGCCACATATTCGCCGCATTTTGCCATTTTTGTTGTTTTCGGTAATCAATGCTTTCAACTGCCGAACCATAACGATCACTTTTACGCTGACGAACTTCGACAAAAACAATCGTTTGTCCGTCTTGCATAATCAAATCCAGCTCTCCGCCTTTAAAATGTTGGTTAGCGGCAACAAAACGAAGCCCTTGCTGTTCTAAAAACACTCGGGCTTTTTGTTCATAAAAAGAGCCTTGTTCTCGTTTATTAATAAGCCTGTTGAATAGCCCCATTTTGATATTGCAACCAAGATAAACTACGTTCAATATTACAATTTTGTCCGGCTTTCAATTCTCCGGTTAAACCTGAAATTTTATAGCCCGGAATATGACGGAACTCGTTAAACTTCGTAGCAAGCGACCACGCATCAGCTCCCATTGCATATAAACGCATCATTGAGAAATCACTATTGGCTAAATTTTCTGCTTTTTGGTATTCATTTGAAGTAGTATCTGCCAATAACGGCACTTCACTAAATTTTACACCTTCCATTGCCGTATAGAAATCAATGCCATTATTTGGCGAGTTACTGCGCGATGAAGTATAAATGGCTAAGCGTTCTTTTAAATTAGAACTATCAATAGCTTGTTTAATTTCTACCACTTGTTCTGCACCGCCTAATACATACAAACCGGCTTTAGTTACGCCTGCATTTTGAATAGATGCAACAGAATCAAGCGGTTGGTTGTAATAACGCACATCAGCATCAGTGCCACTTAGCTGACGCCAACGTTTTGCAAAAGCTTCTGCTGAGCGATTACCAAAATCATCTTGTGGGGCTGCAACGATAGCCACTCGATGACCATCACGGTACATTTTTTCCGCCCCTGCTTGAGCTTCAGACTCCGGCGATAAGCCGTAGTAACAGACTTGAGCAATATTGCGTGCGTTTTCCGTTGCATTTAGTGCTAACACGTTAATATTTTGAATTTCTGGGCTCAATAGCATTTCATCTACCCGAGATTTCAGCAACGGTCCAACAATAATATTTGCCCCTTGTTGTTTTGCTTGGGTAATTAATGAATTTACATCAGATGAGCCTGTATCAAACGTCTGAACTGCTGTCGGGTCATCTGCTTTCGCATCATTAAAACCGCGCTGAATAATATCACCTAAAATTTGAGCATCGCCACTGAGCGGTAATAACAATGCAACGCTATTTAATTGTGTTTGCTGGAAGTTATTTACCCCTTGCAATTCACTTGGCATAACCGTAACCGCGCTGTGGTTTGGATATTGGTTTTTCCAATTATTAATTGCCTGTGGCATTTGAGCAGGCGTAGTTACATTTTGGTTATAAATATTAATTAACGCCAACCAACCCGCAAGCTCCATTTCGCCAGCTTCAGGCACGGTTCTTTCAAGCATACCACGATTAGCATCACGCAAGGTTTGCCAAATAATATCATTATTCTCTTGACGTTCGCGGTTCATTCGGAAATAGCCGTTTAATTGTGATCTCGCACGTACAATACCAATTGCGTCATTCTGATTTGCTGCAATACGAGCTTGCGTTTGAATATAACGTAAACGCTGTGCAGGACTTAATAAAGATGGTTGAACCGCTTTTAATTGGCTAATCGCTATTTCATTTTTACCTTGTAAAGCCGCAAGCTGTGCAGAAACTAACGCATACTCTAATTTCTGTACTTCATTCATTTCAGCTACTTGAATTTCACTAAAGGTATTTTGTGCTTCATATTCTTTGTTTTCATCAATTAATTTACGCACAGCGAGAAGCTGGTATGAAATTTTATCTTCTTTAGCTTTAGTTTGATCGGCTTTATTGATATAGAACTCTGAGCTTGAATAAGCCTCATCTTTGATGGATTCGGTGATTGGGTTTACCGATGTACAGGCAGAAATGAATAATGCAATTGCAGTTGGCACAAATGCCTTTTTCATTGTTTGGTTTAAAATAGTTGCCATTGTATTTTCCTCGATAGAATATAATGTGCTAAATTTAATGATGAAATCTTACTTATCAAATGAGCTAAAAGCAAATGAAAAACAGACAAAATTCAACAGAGATCAATCCTGACTACGGAACGCTCTATATTGTTGCCACGCCAATCGGTAATCTGGGCGATATTACTCAGCGGGCATTAGACACTTTCGCTACAGTTGATTTAATTGCCGCAGAAGACACTCGCCACAGTGGCTTACTGCTTAGTCATTACGGCATCAAAAAGCCGTTTTTTGCCCTGCACGACCACAATGAACAGCAGAAAGCGGTCGTTTTAGTGGAAAAATTAGCAAAAGGCGAAAATATCGCCTTAATTTCAGATGCCGGCACACCACTAATTAGCGACCCCGGTTTCCACCTCGTTCGCCACTGCCGCCAAGCAGGGTTAAAAGTGGTACCGGTGCCGGGGGCTTGTGCCGCTGTAACCGCACTTTGTGCCTCCGGCATAGCATCAGACCGTTTCTGTTTTGAAGGGTTCTTACCTGCTAAAACAAAGGCTCGTTGCGATAAATTAGCGGAATTAGAAAATGAGCCTCGCACGTTGATTTTTTATGAATCCACCCATCGCATTTTAGACACCTTGGCAGATATGAAGCAGGTCTTTGGCGAAGAGCGTTATGTGGTGATGGCTCGTGAAATTACTAAAACGTGGGAAACCATTCACGGCGAGCAACTCGGCAATTTAATTGAATGGCTAAATGAAGACAGCAACCGCATTAAAGGCGAGATTGTGCTGATTGTTGAAGGAAAACAGCAAAATCTTGAGGAAGAATTTTCCAGCCAAGCAATCAAACTGCTTGAACTCCTCTGCCAAGAATTGCCACTGAAAAAAGCGGCAGCGATTGTGGCAGAAACTTTTGGTTATAAGAAAAATGCGTTGTATCAGTATGGTTTAGAGCATTTTGAATAGGTTACAAGCGGTAATATTTGGTAAAAAATTTGCAAAATATTACCGCTTGTCAGTTTGCAATAATTACTTCATTTTTTCATTAGTGAGTAACTTACCTTCGTATTCCCCGGTTAAAGACTCAAGGAATGAGACAATTTCGTTTAACTCTGTATCCGTGAAGTTTTTATTGCTTTGATATTTGCCCATAATACGCACCGCTTCTTTTAAGTCTTTTGCACCGGCATCGTGCATATAAGGTGCGGTCAAAGCAACATTACGCAAAGTTGGTACTTTGAAACGGTGCATATCGTGCGGATCTTTAGTATGAGCATAACGACCTTGATCCGCATCAGTCATTGCCGTGCCACGATCTTTAAAGTAATCGCCATACAAGCCCATATATTCAAAGGATTGCCCGCCCATTAAGCTACCGGTGTGGCAAGTATCACATTTTGCATTTTTGAAATGTTCGTAGCCTCGTTTTTGCTCCGCCGTTAAGGCATTTTCATCACCTTTTAAGAACTTATCGAACGCACTATTTGGAGTTAATAAGGTTTTCTCAAATTCACCGATTGCATCAGTTAGATTTGCTTCGGAAATCTGTGGATAAACTTCAAAGAAACGTTTTTTGAACTCTTCATCTTTATCAAATTTCGCTACAATTTCGTCCCAGCTCTTCGATCCCATTTCGACAGGATTGGTTGGTGGACCGCTTGCTTGATCGGCAAGCGTTTTCGCACGCCCGTCCCAGAATTGCCATTTGTTTAATGCGGCATTAAATACGGTTGGAGCATTAATGCCACCTTTTAGTCCGTGAATCCCTTCCGCTACCGGTAAATTATCTACGCCGGCTTGTGCTAGTAAGTGGCAAGAGTGGCAACTGATAGAACCATCTGCCGATAAACGACCATCTAAGTAAAGATCTTTACCCAATGCCACTTTTTTAGGGTTGGTTGGTAAGCTGTTTGGAATAGGTTGCACAAGGTTTTTCGCATTTACGCCTTCCCCCCCTTCTGGTAAGAAATGTGTTTTACGTTGCTCTTCGATCCAATCTAAAATCACTTTCTGTTCTGCTTCATCAGGGCGAGATCCCCAGTGAATATGGATATATTTCGCCGCAGGCATCTCATCGTTACGAATAACTTGCTCAAGTTTCGCTAAATCTGCCTCAGATAATTTACTTGGATCTTTCATTCCTTCAATCATCTGATCTAAACGGAAAAAACGATTTCCGGTTTCAATATCACTCGCAATAATTTGATTTGCAATAGGGAATTTCGCGTAGCCCGGCAGTTCAGCATTCTGTGAATGGCAATATTGACAGCCATTTTTATACATTACACCTAATACCGATTTATGCGATTGCGGTAATTCTGCCGCAGTTGTCGCCATTAATTTTTCTGAATTCGCTTTATCAAAATACGTTGCGTATCCCACTAACCCAAAATATCCGATAGCAGCTAAAGCAAGCCCTGAAAATAGATATTTCTTCATAATAAACCCCTTAATAATCAATAATAGGTACAGGAGATTTTATTATGAGCCAAAACATCCACTAATATTTTGAGTAGGATCAATAGATTTAATTTACTTAAACTATAGTAACAATAGGTAATAGTCGATAAATGTGCAAAAAAATCTCAAAATTCGACCGCTTGTGTTGGCTATTTTGCCGTTTTTCGTCGCAAATTGCGGTAGGCATAAACCAAAAGAGTCAGCATTACTAACAGATAAAACGGTAATAATTGAATGGAAATAGCGTTTGCGATCAAACCAAACAGCGGTGGTAGTAAAAGCACACCCACGTAGGCACTTGCCATTTGAATACCGATTACTGCCTGAGATTTATCTTCCCCGAAAAATTCAGGTGTGGAATGGATTAAACACGGGAAAATAGGGGCACAACCTAGCCCGATAATAATTAAGCTGACAAGGGTTACATATTTTCCAAAAGGTAAACAAAGCATTGCAATACCGATCAGAATTAAACCAAAACCCAGTTTAATCATTTGATGATTATTTAATTTTAACGTGAGAAAGCCGCTAATGCCTCGCCCAACAGTAATGCCGATAAAAAAGATACTGCCAAAGGCAGCAGCTTGTTCTAAGCCAACCTCTTTTACCATCACAAAATAGCTACTCGCCCAAAGCCCGGCAGTTTGTTCTACACCACAGTAGCCGATAAAGGCTAAAATGCCGTACTTCACACCCGGTAGTTTAATTGCTTCTTTTAGGCTGACCGGTTTTGCGGCTTCATTCATTTCCGCAGCGGTTTTCTTGCGAGATTTCCAAAAAGGTAGAGAACAAAATAAGATAACCGTTAGCCCGATTTGTAATAGAGAAATCGTGTAATAGCCACCTTCCCAGCCTCGACCTTGCAAGAGTGCAATACCTAAAATATGCGGACCAATAGATGCTCCTACGCCCCACATACAATGCAGCCAGCTCATATGTCGGCTGGCGTAATGAACTGCTACATAATTATTCAACGCTGCATCAACTGCCCCAGCTCCTAAGCCGTAAGGAATTGCCCATAGGCACAAAACCCAGAAAGAATCACTTATCGAAAAACCCCATAATGCGAGAGCAGTTAAAGCAACACTGATTACCATCACTTTGCCTGTGCCGAGATGGTAGGTGAGCTTATCCGACATCAGGCTTGAGGTAATAGTCCCAATCGACATAATCATTGAAACCACGCCCGCATAAGAAAGCGGCACAACAAGCTCTTGATGCATTGAAGGCCAAGCTGAGCCTAAAATAGCATCAGGCAAGCCTAAACTGATAAAACAGAGATAAATAATCGCAAGGAGAAGATTTGTCATAATGTTACAAGCGGTTGTTTTTAATAAAACTTTTACAAAAAAGTGGCTTAAGGATCTCCCTAAGCCACTTTTATTTTATGCTATTTTACTTCATCTAAATACGCTTTATTTGCACGTTCAAAGGTTTCTTGAACTTCCCTGCTAGGTGCTGGCGTAAACAGCGATACCACAATAATCATCACGGTTGCAGCAATAAAGCCCGGTATCATCGAATAAATTTCAGGTAAGGCAAATTTAAGTGTAATATCTGTCCAGAAATGGACGATTAACGCTCCTGTCAACATTCCTGCAATTGCCCCAAAACCGTTCATACGCTTCCAGAAAAGAGAAAGTAATACCACAGGTCCGAACGCTGAACCGAAGCCCGCCCATGCATTTCTGACTAAACCGAATACTTTGCTGTCCGGATCTTGAGCGATATAAATTGCAAGAGCAGCCACCGCAAGTACCATTAAACGGCTTAACCACACTAATTCTTTGTCTGTCGCTTTCGGGCGTAAAATGCCTTTATATAAATCTTCGGTAATCGCACTTGAACAAATCAGTAATTGAGCGGAAAGCGTGCTCATTACAGCAGCAAGAATGGCTGATAATAAAATACCGGCAACCCAAGGGTTAAATAGTAATTTTGCTAATTCAATAAAAATTTGTTCCGGGTTTTGGCTCACATTCTTTGCTTGTTCCGGATTACCGAAGAAATAAGCCATACCGAAATAGCCAATGCCAATCGCTCCTACCAAGCAAATAACCATCCATGTCATACTAATACGGCGTGCATTTTCAAGCGATTTCACACTTTCCGCTGCCATAAAACGCACCACGATATGTGGCTGACCAAAATAGCCAAGCCCCCACGCCATTAGGCTAATCACGGCTAAAATACTCGTGCCGGTAAAAATATCGTTATAATCTTTTTGTGCCATTTCGCCTGCACGATCGATTAAAGCTTGCATTTCATCAAAACCACCTAAGTTATACATTACAAACAGAGGCGTTAGAATTAAGGCAAAAACCATTAATGAGGCTTGGATGGTATCCGTCCAGCTTACCGCTAAAAAGCCACCAATAAAGGTGTAAAGAATGGTTGCCACCGCCCCATACCAAATTGCTTGGTGGTAAGGTAAGCCAAATAGGTTTTCAAATACTCTCGCACCGGCTACTACGCCTGATGCACAGTAAATTGCAAAAAAGAGTAAAAAAATGACCGCTGATAAAATCTTAATTAATTTCGTTTTATCACCAAAGCGGTTGTGGAAGTATTCGGGTAAGGTTAAAGCATCGCCGCTATGTTCGGTGTGAGAACGTAATCTGCCTGCTACTAATTTCCAGTTTAGATAAGCACCGATAGTTAAACCGATTGCAATCCAAGCTTCAATTAAACCGCCTGCATAGACTGCACCGGGCAATCCCATCAGCAACCAGCCCGACATATCTGAAGCACCTGCGGATAATGCTGTTACAAAACTACCTAAACGGCGACCACCTAAAATATAGTCTGAAAGATTATTTGTTACACGATAAGCAATAAATCCAATTGCAATCATACCCAAAATATAAACAACAAACATTATTGTTGTTGGGTCAAAACCAAACATTATGAATGAACCTCAAAATTTTAATTTTATAAAATATAATTTTTAAAGGGTGCAAGATTACCTGAAATAATCAAAATGGCAATACAAAATTATCGCCCACCTAGCTCGGCTGAAATTTTTTCTGCCGTTTCTTGAATAGCAGGTAGTAAATTTTCTTGCCCTAGCTGATTTAAACGAGCCGTTGAAAGCGAGACGGAAACCGCATAATGGACCTTCTGTTGATGATCAAAAATCGGGCAAGCAATACAAGAAACACCCAGCTCATTTTCTTCTGCATCCATCGCAAAACCGAGCTCACGAATGGTTTCCAGCTCTTTTTTCATTCCCTCAATCGTGGTAATGGTATTGATGGTAAGCTGTTGAATTACAGAGGATTTCGCTTGCCAATATTGGGGAATATAATCTTCGGAATCATAGGCTAAGAAAAGTTTACCCATACCAGAACAATATAGTTGCATCTGCTGCCCGATATAAGCTCTAGTTCGCATTAAGCCTGTGGTTGCCTCTAATTTATTAATGAGGATTGCGTGATCTTTCTCTCGCATCGCAAAATTAACCGTCTCGCCTAATTTTAAGTTCAATGCTTCTAAATGTGGTGCTGCAATGTGTAGGATATTAATTGAGCTTAAAGCCCTTTGCCCAATCGCTAAACATTTCGTAGTTAAACGATAACTGCCTGCTGTTGGAGCCGGGCGAACATAGCCTTCTTGCTGTAAGCCTTGCAATAAACGATGCACCGTACTTTTATTCAAGCTTGAAAGCTCAGCTAAGTGAGCTAACGGGCAACCATTAGGAAATTTTGCCAATAGTTCCAAAAGCGTTAAGCCACGAATTAGGCTTTGGTTTCCTGCAGATTCCTTTTCTTTTTTTTCTATCATCTTGATGCTCCCAAAATAATATGATTTAACGGCATATCCCAACGCTCTATCGGTAATTGTTCTACTTGCTGGCACTCATGAGCCAACCCCACACTTATAATATGAGGAGCTTGAGCAAGTGTTCTATCATAAAAACCACCTCCCATTCCTAACCGATTTCCTGCTTTATCGCACGCAACTAATGGTGTAAAAATCATCTCTAGTTCTTGTAAGGGAATGATATTTCTAACATCCGGCACAGGCTCTTGAATGCCCAAGCGGTTAAATTTTAGAATAGTTTTGCAATTGTAATTTACAAACAATAATTGACCGCTTGTAAAAGGGTGGAGAATAGGCAAATAGATTTTTTTTCCTTGCTCAAGTAAAATATTCATTAAAGGCAGTGGAGAAATTTCACCGTTAAAAGGCAAATAAAAAGCAATATGTGAGGCCTGATAAGATTCAATTAAAGGAATTGCTTGTGGAATAAGTGAGTAAGCAGCTTGTGCCTGTTGTAATGTAGTTAAACCTAAACGTTTAGCCCGCATTAATTGTCGTAATTGTTCACGGGAATGGCTACAATAATTAATGGAATTTTTCATATAAGTACCCGAGATGCCGCTACCAGTAATGGTCCTTGAACCAGTCGGTTCAAGGGAGTCAAACTTAATCACCTTTAGGCTTCTTACTTAAAGTAAGCTTGCTCACCGGCGGTTAGATGTTCAACTCAAAGTTTCAAATTATCGGCTCAGGGACGTAACTAATAACGCACACCCCAGGCAAGATTTATAGTAACGGAATTTAATGATTTTTCCTAGTCTTTAATCAGATAAATTGTAAATTTTCAGTTTCTTAGCTCTATTCCTAATCACTTAGCTTAAAAATCAACTACTTGATTGCAATTTACCTAACGAATTATCTAACTGCTCAATACAGGCGACTAATACATTTTTATTTTCTGCATTTTGGCGTTGAGCTTGCTCTAATTCATAATTTAAATTCAGTGCAACAATAGCAAGTACTTTTTCAAGTTGAATAATGCCAGACTGCTCTTTCAATACCGCTACACGCTCTTCCAAACGCTGTGCTGATGCCAATAAATTTTCTTGTTGTCCAACAGGACATTGCAAGCGTAACACCTGACCAAAAATCTGTAGTTCGATATTATTTGCAGACATAAATACGAAATCCTCACTTAATCGCAAAATTTTTGCTATATTATGCCATTCTTTAGCAAAATCACAATAATGCAATTATGGCTATGACAAATTCCCAAGAATTTAAACAACTTATTACTCAATTACAAATTGAAGATACCCCCGCGGAATTTCACGGTTTCTTATGCGGATTGATTGCAGGCGGCATTCAAGATGATTCGTGGAAAACCTTAACCTACCAATTTACCAATAACGGACATGCATTTTCAGTTGAACCATTAAAGCAACTGACTGAATTTTATCAACAGCTCACCGAAAGTTTCTCTCAAGCAAATACGCTATTTAGTCTATGGCTACCCGAAAATGAAGAAGATGGTTTTGCCCTTGCTGATGGTATTTCTGAATGGACAAACAGCTTCTTGCTGGGTTTAGGCGTTGCACAGCCCAAATTACAACAAGAAACCGATGAGGTGGGCGAGGCAATTGATGATTTAGATGAAATCGCCAAATTAGGGTACAATGAAGACGATAACAACGAAGAATTGCTAGAAGCCGGCGAAGAAGTGTTGGAATATTTACGAGTGTTAGCCTTATTCTTACATAGCCATTTTGCTTTAGGCGTACCTAAAACAGAAGAAAAGCCACAATTACATTAATACAAGCGGTCAAATTTCATCTATATTTTGCAAATTTTTCAATAAAAACGACCGCTTCATAATCAAAGGAAAAACCGATGTCTGAACTTAAAAATGATCGCTATTTAAAAGCTCTTTTGCGTGAACCTGTGGATATGACCCCTGTTTGGATGATGCGTCAAGCTGGGCGTTATTTACCTGAGTATAAAGCTACTCGTGCCGAGGCTGGTGATTTTATGTCACTCTGCCGTAATGCCGACTTAGCTTGTGAAGTTACTTTACAACCTTTACGTCGCTATGAATTAGATGCTGCAATTCTTTTCTCAGATATCCTCACTATTCCAGATGCAATGGGCTTAGATTTGAGTTTTGGTGCGGGCGAAGGTCCGAAATTTGCTCGCCCTGTGCAATCACTTGCTGATGTGAATAATCTACCTATTCCAGATCCTGAAGGCGAATTACAATATGTGATGAACGCCGTTCGCACCATTCGCCGTGAATTAAAAGGCGAAGTGCCGTTAATCGGCTTTTCCGGCAGCCCTTGGACTCTAGCAACCTATATGGTAGAAGGCGGTTCAAGCAAAGCGTTCACCAAAATCAAAAAAATGCTTTACGCTGATCCACAAATTCTGCACAAATTACTCGATAAATTAGCCGATAGCGTGATTTTATATTTAAATGCACAAATCAAAGCAGGGGCACAATCAGTAATGGTTTTCGATACTTGGGGTGGCGTATTGGCACACAACGATTATAAAGAGTTCTCTTTACGCTATATGCACAAAATTGTTGATGGGCTAATCCGTGAAAATGAAGGTCGTAAAGTGCCAGTTACTCTCTTTACCAAAGGTGGTGGCTTATGGTTAGAAGCCATTGCTGAAACAGGTTGCGATGCCATTGGATTAGACTGGACAGTCGATATTGCCGATGCCCGTAAACGTGTTGGCGATAAGGTTTCCCTTCAAGGCAATATGGATCCTAGTGTACTTTATGCAACACCTGAACGCATTGAGCAAGAAGTGAAAAATATTCTTGCCGGTTTTGGCAATGGCAGCGGACACGTCTTTAACCTAGGACATGGTATACACTTAGACGTACCGGTAGAAAGTCCGAAAGTATTTGTCGATGCAATTCATAACTACTCGAAGCAGTATCATAAATAACTCGAAAAAGCAGTTAAAAAAGTGGAAAAATTTATCCTAAAATGACCGCTTGCATATATAGGAAATAAAATGAGAAACCCAATTCATAAAAGAATGGAACGATTTGAACCTTGGCAGCACGTCACCTTTATGGCCTGCCTATGTGAGAGAATGTATCCTAATTATAAACTTTTTTGTGAAGTAACTGAACAATCTGAAAAAGCCAAAGTATTCCAAAATATTTTAAATTTAGTATGGGAATATTTAACCGTAAAAGGGGTAAAAATTAACTTCGACAACCAGTTGGAGAAATTAGAAGAAATTATCCCAAATGTGAACGAATATGAATTTTTTGGTGTCTTACCTGCACAGGAAGCTTGTGAGGCTCTATCTGAATTACTTCATAGTATTATTGCAGGCTCAACGCTTGAGCAAGCTATTCGCATCAGCCAAATTTCATTAGGTACTGTTGCAAGCTATTTAGAAATGCAGCAAGATAAAGAACTTAATGAACAAGAGCTAAAAAATTCTGATGACATTCAAGATGAGTTAGATGTGCAATGGCAAATTTATCGTTTACTCAACGAGTGTGAAAAACGTGATCTCGATCTCATTTTCGAGTTAAAAGATGAAATCAGAAATAGTGGGATTAGCAATATTGGATTAAATATTAACCAATAGCATTGATATTTATAAAATATTGCTTAATAATACTTTGAGAAATCTTCAGTTTGAATTAAGCTATGCCAAGGTTTCAATAACTTTTCTGACGTTTTACGTCATTTATTCAAAACACTATCTTAGAGGATAAAACTATGAACAAAACTGAGTTAATCGATGCTATCGCAGCAGGTGCAAACTTAACTAAGAAAGATGCTAAAGCAGCACTAGAAGCAACTCTTGATGCAATCTCTGCAAGCTTAAAAGCAGGTGATCCTGTTCAATTAATCGGCTTCGGTACATTTAAAGTAAATGAGCGTAAAGCACGTACTGGTCGTAATCCAAAAACCGGCGAAGAAATCAAAATTGCAGCGGCTAAAGTACCTGCATTTGTTTCAGGTAAAGCATTAAAAGACTTAGTAAAATAATTCTTTTAGTTCATAAAATAAAGTCTAGATAATATCTAGGCTTTATTTTTATTTATAAAAAAGCTCTGCATTCGCAGAGCTTTAAATTTAAACTAAATTATTTGCTATCTACAGCTTGTTTAACTTCTTCAGCCTTCGCTTCTGTCGCTTCTTTTAATTCAGCAGCTTTTTCAACTACTGTATTTTTCGCAGATTCTGCTTTATCTGCAGCTGCTTGAGCTGCATCTTTTAACTCTTCTGACTTAGCTTTGGTAGCTTCTTTAGCTTCTTCTGCTTTTTCAATTACTGCATTTTTTGCCGCTTCAGTTTTCTCTACAGAATATTTAGCTGCATCTTTTGCTGCCTCTTTTAGCTCTTCAACTTTAGCTTCAGTTGCTTCTTTAGCTTCTTTAGCCTTTTCAACTACTACATCTTTCGCCTCTTCAACTTTATCTGCAGTTGCTTTTGCAGCTTCCTGAGCTGCTGCTTTTACTTCCTCAGTTTTTGCTTCTGCGACTGCTTTTACTTCCGCAGCTTTCTCAGCTACTTCTACTTTTGCTTCAGCGGATTTCTCTGCAGTTGTTTTTGTTACTTGATCACAAGCTGCTAGAGTCATAGTTGTAGCTAATACTAATAAAGATAATAATGATTTTTTCATTCTAAGATCCTCAAATTAAATACATCCCACATGGATGTATTTAATGAGTCATAATAAAAGTTAAAAAGTTCAGAATTAATTAAAAAAATGCCTACTAGTCAAAAAGTCAAAACTAATAGGCATTGATGATTACTTATACATTTGTCGGTCTGGATGCAGATTGAACCTGACTCACTGCACTCGTATAACCACCAAATCCTTTTCCATAGAAATAGTATTTAGAACCTTGCCACTCAGATACATGAGCAATACCCAATGATTCAGTAGGCGAACTAGCAACTGTCATTTCTGACGTTGTATGCTCTACACGAGAGAAGGTCCCTAATCTACCATTAAATGTATAGTTACTTTCATAAGTTGATACGGGAACTTCAATCGTTGTTCTTGCCCTATCATCCACAATTGCTGGTGCTACAGTAGCTTTTGATTGGAACTTACCAACACGCTCATTTTTCTCTTTTACAAGATCACGCTCTGAAGGCTGAGCGACCACACTACCAAATGGAGCAATGTGCTCTTCCACCTTGGAGATTTCCAGAGTTGGATTATCCTCTTTTGGTTTAGAATGCTCTTCTAACTTTTCCTTTACTAAGTCACGATTAGTCGGTTGAGTAATAAAACCACCTAATGGACTCAGAGTTTGAGCTTGTTTCTCAATCGGTTTTTTCTCAATCTCAGTTAATTTAGACTCTTGCTGCTCTAATATTTGATCAACTGATAAGAATTGTGGTTTTTCTTCCGATTTAATCGAAGTAGCGAATTGCACCCATACTTTTCCACTTGCCAATTCAGGAGAAGCAACTGCCGATGTCAAAGGCATTGGTGAAACTACATTATTACGTTGATTATCACGACGACGCTGGTTTCCCACACGTAAATGGCGAGGTAAACGACGCTGCTGGCGGTTATTTTCACGTATCTCTGTGCTATTTTGCTCAACCGTTTCTTGTGAAACAAGCGGTTGATTTTTAGCAATATGTTGCACATTTACCGTTTCAGGTTGTTTTACCACAGGCTCTGAAACGATACTGTTTTCCATAACAACATCTGCACTTTCTATACGAACTTTCTTACGTAAATCACGACGCTGGCGACGTTCAGTTTGATTTTCACGCTGAGTTGTACGAGTTTCCTGGGCCTCTATTACCCCTGAAATTTCTTCTACTACCGGACGGCGAGCTTTTTTCTCTGTGCGAATAGGTTTTTCTTCTTGTGAAGCTATTTGACTTTGTTGCTGTTTACGTTCTTGACTTTCCGCCTTGGTATTTCGACTAGGGCGTTCACGACGCTGACGACGATCACGCTGATTACGCGATTTTGATTTAGGCTTTTTCTCTTCTTTTTTCTCTTCTGTAAACCAACCTTTAATCGTTGCAATTAGACGACTAAATAGCGATGGCTTAGATGGTTTTACTGGCACTGGTGCTGGTTGAATATTCAACTCTGTACTTTGCAACACAGATTCAACGGTAATCACAGGCTCGTTACGAGTAACTAACACATCTTCGTGATGTTGATGATTGCAATGTTCATCCTCTGTACGAGCTTCATAATGTTTAGTTAGATCGTAGCTCAAAGTCGGCGTTATTTCGTTTTCACGTAAGCGATATACTGCAAAGTGTGGAGTTTCCATACTTTCAGACGGCACAACTACAATTTGTACATCGTGGCGTTTTTCAATGCTTGAAATCGCTTTACGTTTTTCGTTTAATAGATAAGTTGCAATTTGTACAGGCACAATAGTATGAACCTGTGCTGTATTTTCTTTGATCGCCTCTTCTTCTAATAAACGTAAGATTGAAAGGGCAATAGACTCATTATCACGCACTTTACCTGTGCCTTGGCAGCGAGGACAGATGTGAGATGAGGCCTCACTTAATGATGGACTTAAACGCTGACGACTCATTTCTAACAAACCGAAACGAGAGATGCGAGCGAACTGAATTCTTGCACGGTCTTGGCGTGTGGCTTCACGAATGCGGTTTTCCACTTCACGTTGGTGGCGAACCGGCGTCATATCGATAAAGTCGATCACAATCAAACCACCCAAGTCACGCAGGCGTAACTGGCGTGCGATTTCGTCTGCTGCTTCTAAGTTAGTGTTTAGTGCGGTTTCTTCGATATCGCCGCCACGGGTTGAGCGTGAAGAGTTGATGTCGATAGCAGTTAAGGCTTCGGTAACATCAATTACAATCGAGCCGCCAGATGGCAAGCGAACTTCACGCTGGAATGCCGATTCGATTTGCGATTCGATTTGATAATGACTGAATAGCGGTACTTCACCTTCGTATAAACGCACACGGTTGATGAAATCTGGGCGAACCAAACGGATATGGTTTTTCGCTTTCTCGAACACTTTTTTGTTGTCGATTAAGATTTCGCCAATATCACGGCGGAGATAATCACGAATGGCTCGTACGATTACATCACTTTCTTGGTGAATTAAGAACGGAGCAGGGCGAGATTCCGCCGCTTTTTTAATCGCCTCCCAATGGTGCAACAGCACTTTTAAGTCCCACTGCAACTCTTCAGGAGATTTGCCCACACCTGCGGTACGTACAATTAAGCCAACATCTTCAGGCACTTCTAAGCAGTCTAAAGCCTCTTTTAGCTCTAAACGCTCATCGCCTTCAATACGGCGAGAAATACCACCCGCACGTGGGTTGTTTGGCATTAACACTAAGTAACTACCTGCAAGAGAAATAAACGTAGTTAAGGCTGCACCTTTATTACCACGCTCTTCTTTGCTGACTTGAACAATAACTTCTTGTCCTTCTTGGATAATATCCTTGATATTCGGACGACCGTTAAACACATAGTTTGACGGGAAGTATTCACGGGAAATTTCTTTTAAAGGTAGGAAGCCATGGCGTTCTGCACCGTAATCAACGAATGCTGCCTCAAGGCTTGGTTCAACACGGGTAATTTTACCCTTGTAGATATTGGATTTTTTCTGTTCGTGACCCGGGCTTTCAATATCCAAGTCGAATAAACGTTGCCCATCAACAAGGGCAACACGCAACTCTTCTTTTTGAGTTGCATTAATTAACATTCTTTTCATTGTGTTTTCTCATTATTGTTTCATTTTACACGGGCTGTTTACCCATCTGTCAGGAATGTGTTTTTATGTCTATCTCACGACTGTCTTAATTCCTGATAAAAGTGCTGATAGTTGTCTTATGTTTACTTTTTCTTGTCTCAAAGAAACTGCAAAATCAATCACTTGTGGCTTACTAAACATTTCAGCAAGCGGTTATTTTTTGCCAAAAACTTGCAAATTTTCCGTTGCTTTTCATAGGCAAAAGTAACGAAGCATTATCGCATTTTACCCTCTAAAAAAGCAAGGTAATTATTGGTGTTAAGGGATGATGTTATTGTAGTTTTAATCTCTTTGAAGAGAGGCTTTCGATCGCATGTTACACTAAATCTTATGATAAACTAAGATGATTAATTAGGTTATCGCTATAGCCAAGTGTAGAGAATAGACAACCCATAGTTGCCTATTCTCATGAATATTAATAATTAGGCTAATTTTATTAATTTAGTTGATTAAATAAAGGTTTCATTACTTTTTCTTCTTGATAAATTCGGATACACAATACTAGTAAATAAAGAGGAAAAAGGTAAATTAACGTATTCCAAGCATGGCAAAGGAAGACTACACCAATTAACTCTGGTAAAATATTTAAAAAATAGTTGGGGTGTTTTATTGTTCTAAAAAGTATTGAGGTATTGATTTTATGGTTTGGCAAAATATAAAGTTTTACTGTCCATATTTCTTTTAACTGAGAGATTACCCAGAACAATGCAATATAAGCTAATAGCATTATTATAAAGCCTAAAGAGCTAAAAGAATCCCATGTATAGAAAAAGTAATTTGCCTCAAAAATTGCAGAAAAATAAAATAAAACATGCAGGATTGAGAGTAAAATTGAATTTTTTTTACCATATTGCACAGCCCCATCTCTAATTAATTTTTTTTCATTTCTAATTGAAATGCTAAGGCTATATAAGCGGACAATAAAAAAGATTATAAAGATTAAATTAACCAACAGCATAAATTCTCCTTTTAAAGTATTATGAAAACAAATTAACCACAGAATATATAAATCCATTAAAAGCAAGGCTTTTAAAATTTATAATAAATTTAACCATTTGCGTTTATTAGGGAATTCTGTGGTTAATTAATATTATAGACCAAGCTGGTCCCAAATTTCATCAATGCGTTTTACCACATTTTCATCTTTTTGAATTGGCACACCCCACTCTCTGCTGGTTTCGCCAGCCCATTTGTTGGTGGCGTCAATCCCCATTTTTGAGCCAAGTCCGGCAATTGGCGAGGCGAAATCGAGATAATCAATCGGCGTGTTTTCAATCATTGTGGTATCTCGAGCGGGGTCGCAGCGGGTGGTGATCGCCCAAATCACATCTTTCCAATCACGAGCGTTCACATCGTCATCGCACACAATCACGAATTTGGTGTACATAAACTGACGAAGGAACGACCAAACTCCCATCATTACTCGCTTGGCGTGTCCTGCGTATTGTTTTTTGATCGTTACCACTGCAAGGCGATAAGAACAGCCCTCTGGCGGCAGGTAGAAATCCATTATTTCAGGAAATTGTTTCTGCAAAATCGGAATAAAGACTTCGTTCAACGCTTCGCCTAACACCGCTGGTTCATCGGGCGGTCTGCCGGTGTATGTGCTATGATAAATCGCATCTTTTCGCATTGTAATGTGGGTGACGGTGAAAACTGGGAAATATTCCTGCTCGTTGTAGTAGCCCGTGTGGTCGCCGTACGGGCCCTCGAGAGCAGTTTCATTCAGGTCGATATAGCCCTCCAGCACGATTTCCGCACTTGCCGGCACTTCCAAATCGTTAGAAATGGATTTCACCACTTCCGTTTTATGCCCACGCAACAGCCCTGCGAACGCATATTCCGATAGCGTGTCAGGAATTGGCGTGACCGCAGCTAAAATGGTTGCAGGGTCGGCGCCAATCGCTACCGAAACCGGGAACGGTTTATCAGGGTTTTCCGCTTTCCACTCTTGAAAATCCAAGGCTCCGCCACGATGCGAAAGCCAACGCATAATCAGCTTGTTTTTACCGATAAGTTGTTGGCGGTAAATGCCTAAATTTTGGCGTTTTTTGTAAGGTCCTTGCGTAATTGTTAGCCCCCAAGTGACAAGCGGGGCAACATCGCCTTTCCAGCAATGCATAATCGGTAATTTGGTGAGATCCACTTCATCGCCTGAAATCACGACCTGCTGACACTCTGCTTTGCCCAGCACTTTCGGCGGCATATTGAGAATTTGCTTCCATTGCGGCAACTGCCCGATCAAATCTTTAAAGCCTTTTGGCGGTTCAGGTTCCTTGAGAAACGCCAACAACTTACCGAGTTCTCGCAGGGCTTTGGTATCTTCTTGCCCCATTCCCATCGCCACTCGTTTTGGTGTACCGAACAGATTACACAACACCGGAATTTCGCTGCCTTTCGGGTTTTCAAACAGCAATGCCGGGCCGCCTTTTCGCAAAGTACGGTCGGCAATTTCGGTCATTTCCAAATAAGGATCGATCTCTTGCTTAATGCGAACTAATTCGTCTTGAGCTTCGAGCAAATCTAAAAATTCTCGTAGGTTTTTATATTTCATAGCGGTCTGTTTTGTTGAATTTTTTGCAAGTATATAGAAAAAAAACAGCGAAAAATACCCATAAAAAAATTATAGAAAATTTATGTAGTTTTGCTAGAATAGCCAAATTCAAATAATCCTAGAAAATAGAGGGGAATTTATGTTTAAAAGAACGTTAATTGGTTTGGCGGTGTTAGGGGCGAGCGTGGCTCAAGCGGAAGTATTAACCAGTATTAAACCGTTGGGCTTTATTGCCAATGCGGTTACAGATGGCGTAACTGAAACCAAAGTGTTGCTGCCGGTGAGTGCATCTCCACACGATTACAGCTTAAAACCGTCTGATGTGAGCCAGCTACAATCAGCTCAATTAGTGGTTTGGGTGGGTGATGGCTTGGAAAGCTTCCTCGAAAAAAGCATCGAAAAATTGCCGAAAGAGAAAGTTTTAACCCTTGAGAATGTGGAAGCGATTGAAGCTCTAGTGGAAAAAGCGAGCGATAAAAAAGAAGATGATCACGACCATGATCATAAGCACGACCACAAGCATTCGCACGAACACAAAGGACATAGCCACGATCACGATGATCACCACGGCCATAGCCACGATGAAGATTGGCACATTTGGTTATCGAGCGAAGCGAGCGAAATTGCTGCCGAGCAAATCGCAGCCCGTTTAAGCGAACAATTACCAGAGCAAAAAGCGAAAATTGCGGAAAATCTTGCAAAATTCAAAGAAAATTTAACCGCTAAAAAAGCAGAAATTGCCAAGCAATTAGAGCCGGTGAAATCTAAAGGCTACTACACTTTCCATGATGCTTACGGCTATTTTGAACGTGAATACGATTTAAATTCACTAGGCTCGTTCACCATCAACCCAACCGTAGCACCGGGAGCGAAAACGCTGGCAAAAATCAAGAAAAGCATTAGCCAACACAAGGCTCAATGTTTATTCGCTGAGCCACAATTCACACCAAAAGTGATTGAAACTTTAGCGAAAGAAACCAAAGTGAATGTGGGGCAGCTAGATCCACTTGGTGCAAAAATTGAGTTAAAAGCGACCGCTTACCCTGAGTTTGTGCAATCTCTAGCGGATGAATTTAGTAAATGTTTATCGAAATAAGATAAAAATAACCCCATTTAAGTTAATTTAAATGGGGTTTTATTTTATTGTTTTTTCACAATGATTTTTTGGCCGTTGGTAAAATCAATTTGTTTCGCAACCGTAATATGACCAATAGGTGTTTCAAGTGAATTAAACACAGGTCTTATATTTTCGGGTAATTTTTCTATTGGTAAAACAACGGTAATATTTTCTTTCTTTTTGGCTGAGATAGCTTTATCTAGCTGAGTTTGTACTTCTTGTACAAAGAAAATTTGATCATTAATGGTAAAAGCAGATAACCAATTTAAGTTTTTAATGTGATTTTTACCAATATTATTGACCTCGTAAGTTAATACCGCAACATCTTGGTTATCTTGTTTTGCTGTTCCTCTCTGGATTAAATTAATTCTCACACTTTGGTTAAATGCTTTTAAGTTTTTATCTTCCGTTACTTTTTGAGCAGCTGTTTTATTGTTTGTATTTGAGGTTTTATTGTTTTCCGCAGCCATTACATTCAATGCGAATAATGAAATGATAGGCAGTGTAAATAACATTTTCTTAACAGACATAATATTTCTCTCGTAATTTAATTTGAAAAATTAAACAAAAACCTGACCGCTTGTAGCTAAGCTATATTAAGCTTTCTTCAAAAATTCAGATTTCAGCATAATTTTGCCACAATCTACATTGTGATCACCTTTTGCTAAACGAATCCCTTTGAATTTAGTGCCTTTTTTCAAGACTTCTGATGATCCTTTTAATTTCAAATCTTTGATTAATAGTACATCATCACCATCCGATAATAAATTACCATTACTGTCTTTTACAATTAAGACATCTTCGTCTTGAGTGGTCTCTTCACCATTCCATTCGTAGGCACAATCAGGGCAAACAAATTGAATAGAATCGTGATAAGTATTTTCGCCTTTGCATTCAGGGCATACAGGGTATGTCATAATATTTTCTTCTCATTAGTTTATGTTAAAAATGGCATTATATAATAAAAAGCGATAAAAAGATAAATGAACAATTTTTAACAATTGTAAAGAAAAGTCAGTTAGAATAAGAACAGATTAAAACAAAAGGAGGCAGCTATGATAGTCGATCCAAATTATCAACAAGAATTAGAAAAATATGAAAATCCTGTGCCGAGCCGAGAGTTTATTTTAAATACTATTCGTGAACATAATGCACCGATGAGTCGTGATGAGTTGCTCGAAGCATTTCACATTTATGATGAAGAACGAATGGAGGGTGTTCGCCGCCGTTTACGGGCAATGGAAAATGACGGCGAGTTAGTGTTTACCAAAGGTAAACGTTATGCCTTGCCTGAAAAGATGGATTTATTGAAAGGGACAGTGATTGGTCATCGTGATGGCTATGGTTTTCTACAAGTAGAAGGGCACGAAAAACTCACGACGAAAAATGAGGATTGGTTTATTCCTAATGCTCAAATGGTAAAAGTAATGCACGGTGATTTTGTACTGGCACAGCCGAACGGCACAGATAGAAGAGGTCGTAAAGAAGTGCGTATCGTGCGTGTGCTGGAAGCCCGTAAAAAGCAGATTGTTGGGCGATTCTTCCTTGAAAGTGGCATTGGTTTCGTTATGCCTGACGATAGTCGTATCAATCAAGATATCTTAATCCCTGATGAACACCGAATGGGAGCAAGAATGGGGCAAGTTGTGGTGGTGGAGTTGCAAGAACGCAAAGCCAGCTTTAACCGCCCGGTGGGTTTTATTACCGAGATTTTAGGCGACAATCTCGCTCCGGGTATGGAAATCGAAATTGCCTTACGCAATCACGATATTCCGCACATTTGGCCAGAAGGTGTAGAAAAACAGATTCGTCAATTTGCTAGTGAAGAAGTACCAGAAGAAGCGAAGCAAGGGCGTATTGATTTAAGAGACTTGCCACTCATTACCATTGACGGCGAAGATGCTCGTGATTTTGACGATGCCGTTTTTGCAAAAAAAGAAGGTAATGGCTGGCGTTTATGGGTAGCTATTGCTGATGTGAGTTATTATGTTCGCCCGAAAACAGCATTAGATTTGGAAGCACTTAATAGGGGGAACTCGGTTTATTTCCCAAATCGGGTGATTCCAATGCTACCCGAAGTACTTTCAAACGGCTTGTGTTCATTAAATCCGCAGGTTGATCGCCTCTGCTTAGTAGCGGAAATGTCTGTTTCCAATAAAGGGGAGTTGGTCGATTACAAATTCTATGAAGCAGTAATGAATTCACACTCTCGTTTAACTTATACCAAAGTTTGGAAAATGCTCGAAGGCGATGAAACCTTGCGTGAGCGTTACGCTCCATTAGTACCACACATTGAAGAACTTTATGCGATGTTCCAAACTTTAATGAAAGCCCGCCAAAAACGAGGTGCAATTGAGTTTGAAACTATTGAAAATCAATTTATTTTCAACCCACAAGGACGAATTGAACGCATTGAACCACTTATCCGCAATGATGCACACAAATTAATTGAAGAGTGTATGATTTTGGCAAACATTGCGGCGGCTCGTTTTGTAGAAAAAGCAAATGAACCAGCACTTTATCGTATCCACGATAAACCAAGTGAAGAAAAATTATTGAGTTTTAAATCCTTTGTGCGCGAATGCGGCTTAACGTGGGACGTTGGACTTGATCCGCAACCTAAAGATTATGGTGTGTTGTTAGATCAAATTGCCGAACGTGCTGATAAAGAGCTAATTCAAACGATGTTACTCCGTTCTTTAAAACAAGCGATTTATGCAGCAGATAACATTGGACATTTTGGCTTGGCATTAACTGAATATGCTCACTTTACCTCGCCAATTCGCCGTTACCCCGATTTATTGCTTCACCGTGCGATTAAATATTTAATCGAAAAAGGCAAGGGCAATACACGTCATTATACTGATGGTGGTGGTTATCATTACAAGTTAGATGATATGGATGAGTTTGGCGATAAATGTTCAGCCACTGAACGCCGTGCTGATGAAGCCACCCGTGATGTAGCTGATTGGCTGAAATGTGAGTTTATGCAAGACCACATCGGCGAAGAGTTTGATGGTGTCATTTCAAGCGTAACAGGCTTTGGCTTATTTGTGAAACTTAATGAGCTATTTATTGATGGTTTGGTTCATATTTCAACTTTAGATAATGACTACTACCATTATGATGCAGACCGGCAACGTTTGGTGGGCGAAAGTGGCATTATTTACCGCTTAGGCGATGCGGTTCGAGTAAAAGTGATCGACGTGAATTTAGATGAAAAGAAAATTGACTTTGAGTTGCTAACCGAGCATAAAACGACGGGTAAAACAGCAAGAAAAAAGGCAAAAGCAGCAGCGAAGCCTGTTTTTAAAGAGCCAAAAACCGTAAAGAAAGCTACAGAGAAAAAAACAGCAAAATCTGCAAAAAAACGGACAAAAACGACTGCTAGTAAGTCAAGGAAGAAATAGAAATGGATTATAAAAAACAGATTTTGTGTAGCATCTTATTTGCGTTAGTTATTGCGGTAATTAGCTATTTCGTTTTTAGTTATATTCCCTTTGATTGTAGCGATTTAACTAAACTCAATGATTACCAACGTTTAGAATGCCGTACTGCAGAAGTGCTGGGTATTTATTACTGGCTACCTCACACCGCAACGTTATTTTTCGGGGCTATTCTATTTTATTGGGCAATTTATGGTTTGGTTTCTCTCGTGAAATCGCTGCTAAAATGTTAACAAGCGGTTAAATTTGAGCAAAAATTTGCAAATATTAAAAGACCTATCAGAGAAGATAGGTCTTTTATTTTGTAAATAAATGAAAACTCCTTGATAGATGTATCACTAATAGATAAAATCCTCCAATTAAGTGGGAAAAAGTGGTGGTTTGTGGATCTTTTTCTTAAATGTAATATTATTTAAGTAGAGCGAAGAATCGAAATGTTTCGTGGTGCAAGTTCAATCAGCATTGATAGCAAAGGGCGGATCGCAATTCCGACCCGTTACCGTGCTGAGCTTATTGAAAAGCATCACGGAATTTTGGTTTGTACTGTTGATATCCGCCAACCTTGTTTGCTGCTTTATCCTTTACACGAATGGGAAGTTGTTGAGCAAAAATTACTGGCGTTATCTAATTTCGATCCTGTACAACGCCGTATTCAGCGTGTAATGCAAGGCTTTGCGACGGAATGTGAAATGGATTCAGCAGGTCGTATTTTAATCAGTCCAACACTTCGTCAACACGCTCAATTAGAGCAACAAATTATGTTAGTTGGTCAACTAAACAAATTTGAAATCTGGCAAGATAAGCAATGGCAAGCCCAAATTGCAGAAGATCTTGCGTTTGGTGCTTCAGCAGAAATGTTGGATTGCGATGCCTTAAAAAACCTCTCGCTATAATAATTGGAAAGAAAGATGAGCGAAACACCAAAACACATTACAGTATTATTGCACGAAGCCGTTGATGGCTTAGCAGTTAAGCCAAATGGTATCTATATTGATGGTACTTTTGGGCGTGGTGGGCATTCTCGCTTAATTTTATCCAAACTTGGCGAAAATGGGCGATTAATTGCAACGGATCGTGATCCTCGTGCCATCGCAGAAGCTCAAACCATTAATGATCCCCGTTTTCAGATTGAACATACTGCTTTTTCTGCTATTCCTGAAATTTGTGAAAAACTGGGATTAGTTGGTAAAATTGACGGCATTTTACTTGATTTAGGTGTTTCTTCTCCGCAGCTTGATGAAGCAGAACGTGGTTTTAGCTTTATGCGTGATGGACCGCTTGATATGCGTATGGACACCACCAAAGGATTATCCGCCTCAGAATGGTTGGCTCAAGTATCTGTTGAAGATTTAGCTTGGGTACTCAAAGAATTTGGCGAAGAACGCTTTGCAAAACGCATTGCACAAGCGGTCGTTTCTTACAATAAATCTGCAAGTGAAAAAATCTCTCGCACATTACAGCTTGCTCAAATCATTAGCAATGCAGTGCCGTTTAAAGATAAGCATAAGCATCCAGCAACCCGCTCTTTCCAAGCAATTAGAATTTTTATTAACAGTGAATTAGACGAATTGGAAAAAGCCCTCAACTCCGCATTAACGGTATTAGCACCAGAAGGGCGTTTGTCGATTATCAGTTTCCACTCACTTGAAGACAGAATGGTTAAACAGTTTATGCGTAAGCACAGTAAAGGTATGGACGTGCCTCGTGGTTTACCTATTTTGGAAGCTGAATTAAATAAAAATATTCCACTTAAAACCATTGGAAAAGCAATTATGCCAACTGAAGCAGAGATTGAAGCAAATGCTCGCTCACGCAGTGCAGTGTTGCGGATTGCCGAAAAACGCTAGCTGAAAAGCGTTAAGAAATAGGATTTAGTATGTCAAACGAACGTTATCCGTTACACCAAATTATTCTTGATGATATTTTTAGCCATAATAAAGTGGCTATTTTACTGCTAATTGGTATTGTAATTTCAGCTGTTGCAACTATTTGGATTACACACCAAACTCGCTTATCCGTAAGTGAGCAAGGCCAATTGATTCAAGAGAATCAAAAACTTGAAAGCCAATATACGAATTTACAATTGGAAGAAAATAGTAGAAGCAGCCGAGCAAGAGTGGATGCCGCCGCAAAATCGTTTGGGTTAGAGCCAATAAAAAAAGAACAAGAAATTATTTTAGTTGAATAGAAAATGGTTAAGTCAGTTAAATTAAAACGTAAACAAGAAATTCCAGTAACAAAATCAGAACCTCAAAAAGCAGAGAGTAAAAAATCACCAAGTTTTTTACCTGGACGTTTTGGGGTTGTTGCGTTTTTTATGATCTTAATGGTAACAGGCTTATTGGCACAAACCGCTTATATTCAGCTTTTTGATTCTGAAAGATTAATTAAAGAAGCAAATAACCGTTCACTTCGTACAAAAGAATTACAATTCACTCGTGGGCGAATCCTTGATCGTAATGGTCGCTTCCTTTCTCTGAGTGTACCGATGTACTCTCTCACACTTGATCCAAGAGAATATTTTGATACTACATTACGTCGTTCTAATGCAAGTTGGCGAGCATTAGCGATTGAGATGGAAACATCAAAAAGCAAAATTGAGGCTAATGTTAATAAATTTATTGAGAAGAAAAATGTATCAAAAGAGAAAGTAGATTTTGACCCTCGTTCTATTTTAAATACCAAAAGCGAGGGGTATTGGACTCAACTGGCACAAGTAACAGGCTTAGATTATAACGCGTTAATCGAAAAAGTGCGTAATAATCCTAATTCTGTCTTCGTTCGTTTAGACAGCGAAAAATCTGCACTAGAACGCCAAAAGTTCCAGGCTCTTAGTAAAGAAATTGGTCGTTCTTACAATGAAGTGATGGATGAACTTTACAGTAAAAACCGCCAGCGATTCCTCTATCTATCTCGCCACCAATCTGAGGCTATTAGCGAATATGCCAAAGATCTTGAAATTAGTGCTTTAGTGATTAAAGCAGAATCTCGTCGCTTTTATCCATTAGCGGAAGAGGCCTCTCAACTTATCGGTTTTACAGATAAAGACGATATGCATGGCTCAGAAGGTTTAGAGCGCAGTTTTAACTCATTATTAGTTGGTAAAAACGGTAAGCAAATCATTCGTAAAGATGCCAAAGGAAATATTGTCGAAAATATTCAGTCAGAAAAACAATACGATCCACAGGATGTAATGCTCAGCATTGATGAAGAATTGCAATCTATGGTGTACGGAGAAATTAAAAAAGCAGTTCAAGAAAACAATGCAGAATCAGCTACGGCTGTATTAGTTGATGTTCAAACAGGTGAAATTTTAGCGATGGCAAATGCACCATCATTTAACCCGAATAAACGAGACAGCTTCAAACCTGAATTAATGCGTAATCGTGCAATTACCGATACCTTTGAGCCAGGTTCAACTGTAAAACCCTTTACAGTATTAACCGCTTTACATAACAAGGTAACTTATAAAGATGAAGTGATTGGTACAAGGCCTATCGTAGTAAATGGGCATACGATCAAAGACGTAGCCCCAAGAGATAGCTTGACTATCACAGGGATTTTACAGAAATCCAGTAACATTGGTGTGAGTAAATTAGCACTCAGAATGCCTGCTAATGCGCTAGTGGACACATACAGTAAAGTCGGTTTTGGCAAAGATACAGGGTTAGGTCTGGGAGAACAACGTGGTTCGAACGGTGATCGTAATCGTTGGTCTGATATTGAACGAGCAACGCTTTCTTATGGCTATGGTTTGAATGTCACTCCACTTCAACTTGCTCGTGCTTATGCAACATTAGGTAGCTTTGGAATCTATCGTCCACTTTCTATCACAAAAGTCGATCCACCAGTCATCGGCGAACGTGTTTTACCTGAAAAAACAACACGTGAAGTTGTTCATATGATGGAGAGCGTTGCCGCAAAAGGTGAAGGTGGGCAACGCGCAGCGGTTGATGGCTACCGAGTTGCGATCAAAACAGGTACGGCTCGCAAATTAGAAAAAGGTAAATATGTAGAAAAATATATCGCTTACACCGCAGGTCTTGCTCCAGCGAGCGATCCTCGTTTTGCGCTTGTTGTATTGGTAAATGAGCCTAAAGCAGGCAACTACTATGGAGGTTTTGTATCAGCACCTCTTTTCTCCCGTATTATGGGTTATGCTCTCAAACAACGTAATATTAAGCCGGATAACCTCACGGAAGATACCCAAAGCGCCGTACGTGAAATCAAATTAGAACGCACACTAAATTAAGGTCAGCTAATGAAACGTTTACTTCCTTTCCTCACCGAGCTAGACGCTTGGGTTGAAGAACTAACCGAACTCAATCAAATGACACTAGACAGCCGCCAAGTGCAAAAAGGCGATCTGTTTGTGGCGTTAAAAGGCCATCAAGTGGATGGTAGAAAGTTTATTGATAAAGCGATTGAACAAGGGGCAAGCCTTGTTTTAGCTGAAGCAGAGGCGGATCAAACTGAAATTGAACTCGAACCGAAGTTCGCAAAATTTAACCTAGATCGCACCGCTTGTTGCAAGGTGGTGAGCGTGCCCGCATTGCCAAAATTACTCTCTGAAATCGCAGGCGAATTTTACGGCAATCCGTCACAAAAATTAGTGTTGGCAGGCATTACTGGTACAAACGGCAAAACGACCACGGCACAATTACTTGCCCAATGGCGAAATTTATTGGGCGGTAAATCAGCGGTGATGGGCACTATCGGCAACGGCTTATACGGCAAAGTACAAGAAGCGGTAAATACCACCGGATCTGCCATCGAAATTCAGCGTAACCTCGCCGATTTTGTGGAACTTGGAGCTGATTTTTGTGCGATGGAAGTCAGCTCGCACGGTTTAGCTCAATTCCGAGCTGAAGCCTTAGCGTTTGATGTAGCAATGTTCACCAATTTAAGCCGTGATCATTTGGACTATCACAACACAATGGAAGAGTACGCCGAGGCAAAATTCCGCCTATTTAGCGAACTCAATACCCAAGCCCAAGTGATTAACACTGATGATGAAATCGGGGCAGAATGGTTAGCTAAATTGCCAAATGCGGTTGCAGTAAGCACAAATCCTAATTTCGCCAGCCAGCACCGTTTCGTGAAAGCCACCAACGTGAGCTTCACCTTACAAGGGGCAACAATTCAATTTGAATCGAGCTGGGGAAATGGTGAGCTAAACAGCCGTTTAATCGGAGCCTTTAACGTCAGCAACTTACTCACCGCCTTTGCAGGCTTACTCGCATTAGGCGTTGAAATCAACGAATTAGTTAAAACCGCACCGCAATTAGTCGGCGTGGCAGGCAGAATGGAATGTATCACTGCACCAAACAAACCAATGGTGATTGTGGACTACGCCCACACACCAGATGCCTTAGAAAAAGCGTTACAAGCCGCACGACTTCATTGCGAGGGTGAACTCTACTGCATCTTCGGCTGCGGCGGCGACCGTGATTCAGGCAAACGCCCACTAATGGCACAAATTGCTGAACAATTAGCCAATAAAGTGATCGCAACAGACGATAATCCAAGAACTGAAGATAACCAAAAAATTATGGCGGATATTGTTAAAGGTTTCGCTAAGCCGCAGCAAATTATCCACAACCGTGAAGAGGCGATTAAAACCGCTATTGCACAAGCCAAAGATCGTGATGTGATTTTAATCGCAGGTAAAGGCCACGAGGATTATCAGATTATCGGCACGGAGAAGTTGCATTTTTCAGATCAGGAAACAGCAAGAAAGTATTTAAGTGAATGAAATGAAAAATAACATTACACTTTTTACTTTTATTTTTAAGATTGGAGAGGATTACCTATCTTTTTTACGTAACCTTGCTCCAACAGTTTTATTTATTTCATTAGCATTATTCGGCTTAACTGAACTTCAACATGGTCACTGGAATTCAGAAAAATTCGGCATTCTAATTTTTGCATTAGGAGCATTATTTATTGCCAGTATCGCTATTTTGGTAAATATTTCGATTTTTGCGAAAAAGGCATTAAAAGCCTTGTATGAGCTACAAAATAAAGAACAAAAGGTATTTGATTTCTGGGGTTCTTTGAAACATATTTGGGTTGAAGGAAATGCCAAAGTAGTAATCTTCCTGTTTTTGATTAATATCATTGCAATTATGATGGTAATTACTTATGGGATGAATTATGCATTTAATTTTTACCGTGCTATTTCAAGTTTTGCTGATTAAGCCGTTAATACATTTACAGAATTTAATAAATACAAAGATAAACAATGATAAAACTAACCACCCAACAAATCGCCGACATTCTCAACGCTAAACTTATCGGCAGTGGAGACACCATTATCGAAACCACCAGCACGGACACCCGACAAGCGGTTGAAAATGGCTTGTTTTTTGCATTAAAAGGGGCGAATTTTGATGCTCACGATTATCTCAATAATGCGGTTGCACAAGGTTGTGTGGCGGTGGTGGTTGAGCGTGAATGTGATGTAAATGTGCCGCAGATTGTGGTGGCAGACAGCCGTTTAGCCCTAGGCGAATTGGCGAAATGGTTAAAAGCGAAGCTGAACCCGAAAACAGTGGCGATGACGGGCTCTTCCGGCAAAACCACCGTGAAAGAGATGACGGCAAAAATCCTGCAAAAAATGACCGCTTGTGAAGATGAAGTGCTTTATACTTTTGGTAATCTAAACAATGACTTAGGTGTGCCGATGACCTTGCTTCGTTTAACCGAAAAACATCAATATGCGGTGATTGAGCTTGGGGCGAACCATATCGGTGAAATTGCTTATACTACAGCTATTGCTCAACCCGACGCCTGTTTGGTGAACAATGTGGCGGCGGCTCATCTGGAGGGCTTTGGCTCGTTAGAGGGCGTAGCTCAGGCGAAAGGCGAGATTTATCGTGGGTTGAAGGACAGCGGCAAGGCGATTGTTAATCGAGCGTTTTACTACCCGGAATGGCTGCAAGAGATCGGCTCGCACGAAATGTTGGTTTTTTCAGATAGCGATGCCACCGCAGATTATTGGGCGGAAAATGTGGAATTACAGCTAAACGGCTCACGCTTCACAATGCACACGCCACAAGGCGATATTCAAATTTCACTACCATATTTAGGCAAACATAATGTGAGTAATGCCTTGGCGGCAGCGTCATTGGCGATGTCGGTTGGAGCGGACTTAGAGGCAGTGAAAGCCGGGCTTGAGCAGCGTTCAGCGGTGAAAGGGCGTTTGTTCCCAGTGCAGATTAACGAAAATTGCTTGCTGATTGATGACACCTACAATGCGAATGTGGATTCAATGAAATCGGCGATTTCCGTGCTACAAAATTATCCGGCGTTCCGCATTTTTGCGGTGGGCGATATGGCGGAGCTTGGCGAGGAAACGGCTGCTTGCCATCAAGAAGTGGCAGATTTCGCCAAACAAGCAGGACTAGATTTAATTGTGAGTTTCGGCAAAGAGAGTGCGGTCATCAGCCAAAATGCCGAACATCATTTTACCGACAAACAACAAATGGTTGCGTTTTTAATTCCAATTATTTTGCAAAAAATCGAAGAAAAACAACCGCTTGTATTATTAGCAAAAGGCTCTCGTAGCCAAAAAATGGAAACCGTGATTTCCGAGCTTTGTAAACAATTTAACGTTAATTTTTAATTTTTATTTTAAGGACTAAGCAATGTTAGTTTGGCTTGCAGAACTACTGGTGCAATATAACACCGCATTTAATGTGGTTTCTTATATCACATTCCGTGCCATTATGGCGTTATTAACCGCAATGGGGATCGGGCTTTGGATTGGGCCGAAAGTGATTCGCCGTTTGCAGATCTTAAAATTCGGTCAAGAAGTGCGTAATGAAGGGCCGGAAAGCCACTTTAAAAAACGTGGCACACCAACAATGGGCGGTGTGATGATCCTTGCTGCTATCGGAGTGAGCACGCTACTTTGGGCGGATCTTCGCAACCCTTATGTTTGGTTCACTTTGTTTGTACTGTTCGGTTACGGAGTGGTCGGTTTTGTGGACGATTATCGCAAAATCGCTCGTAAAAATACGGACGGCTTAATCGCTCGCTGGAAATATTTCTGGTTGTCAGTCATCGCTTTAGTTGCCGTGTTCGGAATGTATGCAGTAGGTAAAGATACCGCCGCAACTCAACTTGTTGTGCCGTTCTTCAAAGATGTGATGCCGCAGTTAGGCTTGTTCTACATTGTGCTGGCATATTTCGTGATTGTGGGCACCAGTAACGCAGTAAACTTAACAGACGGCTTAGACGGCTTGGCAATCGTGCCAACCATTATGGTTGCTTCTGCCTTTGCCTTGATCGCCTGGGCAACGGGTAACTTCAATTTCGCACAATATTTGCATATTCCGTTTATTCCAAATGCCGGCGAGTTGGTAATTCTTTGTACGGCGATTGTTGGGGCAGGTTTAGGCTTCTTGTGGTACAACACCTACCCAGCCCAAGTATTTATGGGCGATGTCGGCTCACTCTCATTAGGCGGAGCCTTGGGCGTGATTGCGGTGTTGGTTCGTCAAGAATTACTGTTAGTGGTAATGGGCGGCGTGTTTGTGGTAGAAGCCTTGTCGGTGATTTTACAAGTCGGCTCATACAAATTACGCCAAAAGCGGATTTTCCGAATGGCACCGATTCACCACCACTTTGAACTCAAAGGCTGGCCGGAGCCACGAGTGATCGTCCGCTTCTGGATCATCACGCTAATGCTCGTATTAATCGGCTTAGTCACACTCAAATTACGTTAATCAATAAGGTGCGTACTTTTACGCACCTTATGCTGTTTAGTCAGAGAAAATTATGCAAAACCAATACCAAAACAAAACCGTCACCATCATCGGCTTAGGTACAACAGGCTTATCTTGTGTGGATTTCTTTCAGAAAAAGAATGCTAATATCCAAGTAATCGACACTCGAGTCAACCCTGCCGGGGCAGATAAATTAGCCAAAGAAATTCCACTACACACAGGCGGATTAAACCGTGAATGGTTGCTCAACTCCGATTTAATCGTGATTAGCCCAGGGCTTGCGTTGGCAACGTCTGAAATTCAAGAAGCGATTGCAACTGGTGTGGAAGTGGTGGGCGATGTGGAATTATTCTGCCGTGAAGCGAAAGCCCCGATCATTGCGATTACCGGCTCAAACGGTAAAAGTACGGTAACGACTTTAACAACTGAAATGGCTAAACAGGCCGGTTTGAAAGTGGGAATGGGCGGCAATATCGGTGTGCCGGTGCTGAGTTTATTAGCAGATGACTATGAGTTGTTCGTGCTTGAGCTTTCCAGTTTCCAGCTGGAAACAACTTATTCACTTAAAGCAAAAGCAGCAACAATTTTAAACATCAGCGAAGATCATATGGATCGCTACGATTCCATTGCGGATTACCGTGCGGCGAAATTACGCATTTATGACAATGCCGAGCATATCATCGTAAACGGCGAAGACGCCCAAACTTACCCGGAACAAGCGGTCAAAAATTTGCTACGTTTTGCAGAACATAATGCGGAATACACAATGCGTCACGGTGTGCTTTATTCGGGTGATACTGCCATTATCAATACCAACCAAATGCTGATTAGCGGTCGCCACAATGAGATGAATGCGTTGGCGGCAATGGCCTTGGCGGAAGCAGCGAATGTGCCTCGTGAGGGCATTGTGAAAGCGTTGCAAGTTTACGGCGGTTTGCCACACCGTTTCCAAGCGGTAGCAACCAATGATGGCGTACGTTGGGTGAACGATTCCAAAGCCACCAACGTGGGTAGCACAGTGGCTGCATTAAACGGTTTAACTGTTGCCGGCACACTCTATTTATTGCTTGGTGGTGATGGCAAAGCAGCCGATTTTTCTGAACTTAAACCGTTAATCAACAAACCGAATATTATCTGCTACTGCTTCGGGCAAGACGGCGAAGCCTTGGCAGCCTTAAGCGAGCAAAGCGTGCTAGTGGAAACAATGCAGCAAGCGGTTGAAGCTATTCGCCCACAACTGAAAAAAGGCGATATGGTGCTGCTTTCCCCAGCGTGTGCGAGCTTAGATCAATTCAAGAATTTTGAACAACGTGGTGATGTCTTTATCGCATTAGCACAAGGAAACGTAGCATAATGTTAGAGAAATTTAAAACAGAATGGGATAAGTGGGTTAAACTCACGCCTTCTAATTCGCTCTATGATAGAACCCTAATTTGGTTATTTGCAGGGCTTCTTATTATCGGTTTTATTATGGTCACCTCAGCCTCGCTACCTGTTAGTACGAGATTGAATGACGATCCATTTTATTTTGCAGTTAGAGATGGTTTATACATCATCGCCTCTATTATTTTCTGCTATATCTTTGTGCAAATCCCCGTAGAAAAATGGGAAAAGTATAACCTTGCATTATTTTTCGTCTCTATCTGCTTTTTAATTGCAGTATTAATTTTCGGGCGTTCCGTTAATGGTGCAGTACGTTGGCTCCCTTTAGGTATTTTAAACTTTCAGCCTGCTGAATTAGCAAAGCTAGCCGTGATCTGCTATTTTGCGAGTTTTTATGTACGAAAATATGACGAAATTCGTAAGGAAAAAGCAAGTTTCTGGAGACCAGCCGTTATTTTATTCATTTTCGGTTTCCTACTCATTCTTCAGCCAGACTTAGGAAGTACTTTTGTATTATTCGTTCTGACCTTCTCAATGCTTTTCATTGTGGGGGCGAAAATTATGCAATTTATGTTCCTAGGCATAGTGGGAGCGGTATTATTTGCCGTGCTGATTTTGACTTCCGAATATCGTTTAAAACGTGTTACATCCTTTATGGATCCCTTTGCAGATGCTTATGGTGATGGTTTCCAGTTATCTAACTCTCAAATGGCATTTGGGCAGGGAGAATTTTGGGGGCAAGGGCTAGGTAATTCCGTACAAAAACTTGAATATTTACCAGAAGCTCATACCGACTTTGTGATGGCGGTAGTGGGAGAAGAATTTGGTTTCTTTGGCATTATGGGAATTGTGCTCTTATTAGTCCTGCTTACAGTTCGAGCATTAAAAATCAGTAAGGAATCGCTTATTTTGGAAGAACGTTTTAAAGGCTATATGGCATTTGGTATTGCCATCTGGATCTTCTTACAGGGCTTTGTAAACCTAGGCGTAGCCTCAGGTTTACTACCAACTAAAGGACTAACCTTTCCACTGGTGAGCTATGGGGGGTCAAGCTTGGTGATTATGTCAATTGCAATTGCTGTATTGCTAAGAATTGATTACGAGAATCGAGCAGAACGAATTGGTCACGCAAAAATCAAAAACATATGATAAAACAAGCGGTTAATTTTACCTTAAAATTTGCAAAACAACCGCTTTATATGCCCGAATGGGTTAAAAATCAAGTAAAATAGGACACTGCATATTCCTATAGGAAGAGTTAAAAATGGCTAAAAAATTATTAGTGATGGCAGGTGGAACGGGAGGACACGTTTTTCCTGCAATAGCGGTAGCGCGAGAGCTACAAAAACAAGGCTGGCAAATCCGCTGGCTCGGCACGAAAGATAGAATGGAAGCAAACCTTGTACCCAAACACGGTATTGAAATTGATTTCATCGAAATTTCAGGCTTGCGTGGCAAAGGATTAGGTGCATTATTAAAAGCCCCTTTTGCGATCTTTAAAGCGGTGATGCAAGCTCGTAAAATCATTAAAAATTACCAGCCAGATGCGGTGTTGGGAATGGGTGGCTATGTTTCTGGCCCAGGTGGCATTGCGGCAAAATTATGTGGTGTACCTGTTATTTTACACGAGCAAAATGCGGTGGCAGGTTTAACTAACGTATGGCTTTCAAAAATTGCTCGCAAGGTATTACAAGCCTTTCCAACGGCATTTAATGATGCGGAAGTGGTGGGTAATCCGGTTCGTGAAGATTTATCCGCTTTACCTTTGCCAAACGAGCGTTTTAAGGAACGTGGCTATCCCATTAATATTTTAGTGATGGGTGGCAGCCAAGGAGCAAGAGTAATTAACCAAACAGTGCCAGAGGTTGCAAAAGTGTTGGGTAATAATGTGTTTATCAGCCATCAAGTCGGTAAAAACAATTTAGTAGGTATTGAGGAAGTCTATCAACAAACAGGTAATGGTATCGCTTCAGAATTTATTGATGATATGAAAGCTGCCTATGAATGGGCAGATTTAGTGATTTGCCGTTCAGGAGCTTTAACTGTTTGTGAAATTGCCGCCGTTGGTTTACCCGCTATTTTCGTGCCATTTCAGCATAAAGATAAGCAACAATTTTTAAACGCTAATTATTTGGCAGAAGCTGGAGCAGCAGTGATTATTGAACAGGTAGATTTTAATCCCCAATCATTGTTAAATGCCTTACAGCCACTTATTGCCGATCGCAAAAAATTATTAGATATGGCAATACGAGCTAGAGCAAAAGCAACACCAACTGCAGCACAGCGTGTAGCTGAAGTGATTATTCAAGAAGCAAATTAGTTGAAGACAAGCGGTCAAATTTTTACGTTTTTTTGCAAAATAGTGAAAAAATTCAACCGCTTGCAGAGCATATTAGGATTAGAAATGAAAAATTTCCAAGATAAAGTTAAAAAGTTAGTGCCAGAAATGCGTCGTGTAAACCAAATCCACTTCATCGGGATTGGTGGTGCAGGTATGAGTGGCATTGCAGAAGTATTGCTTAACGAAGGCTACCAAATTTCAGGCTCAGATATTGCAGATGGTATTGTAACGCAACGTTTATCAGCAGCGGGAGCAAAAGTGTTCATTGGGCATCAAGCAGAAAATATTTCAGGGGCAAGCGTTGTAGTCGTTTCAACTGCGATTGATGAAACTAACCCAGAAATTATTGCGGCTCGTGAAGCTAGAATCCCTGTTATTCGCCGTGCAGAAATGTTGGCAGAAATTATGCGCTTTAGACACGGTATTGCGATTGCCGGCACACACGGAAAAACCACTACAACAGCAATGATTTCAATGATCTATACCGAAGCGAAACTTGATCCGACTTTTGTAAATGGTGGTCTAGTGAAATCAGCAGGAAAAAATGCTCATTTAGGTGCAAGCCGTTATTTAATTGCGGAGGCGGATGAAAGTGATGCTTCTTTCTTACACTTGCAGCCAATGGTATCAGTGGTAACAAATATTGAGCCTGATCATATGGATACATACGGTGGTGATTTTGAAAAAATGAAAGACACTTATGTGCGTTTTCTGCGTAACTTACCATTCTACGGGTTAGCGGTAATGTGCGCAGACGATGCGACTGTAATGGAAATTGCTCCTCGTGTTGGTCGCCAAGTGATTACTTATGGCTTTAGTGAAAATGCGGATTATCGTATTGAAGATTACCAACAAACAGGCTTTCAGGGGCATTATACCGTTGTTTGCCCATCAGGCGAGCGAATTGATGTATTACTCAATGTACCGGGTACACATAATGCATTAAATGCAACGGCGGCATTGGCTGTTGCGAAAGAAGAAGGGATTGAAAATGAAGCAATTTTAGCCGCCCTTGCGGATTTCCAAGGAGCAGGTCGTCGTTTTGATCAACTTGGTTCATTTATTCGCCCTAATGGCAAAATTATGTTAGTTGATGATTACGGTCATCATCCAACAGAAGTTGATGTAACTATTCAAGCGGCTCGTCAAGGATGGGAAGGAAAACGTGTTGTGATGATTTTCCAACCGCATCGTTATTCGCGTACTCGTGATTTATTTGATGAATTTGTGCAAGTGCTTTCTAAAGTAGACGCATTGATTTTATTAGATGTTTATGCTGCTGGCGAATCGCCGATTGTTGGTGCGGATAGTAAAGCTTTAGCTCGTTCAATCCGTAATTTAGGTAAGGTTGATCCGATTTTAGTCTCAGATACTGATCAGCTAGGCGAAGTGTTAGATCAAATTATTCAAGACGGAGATTTAATCTTGGCACAAGGTGCTGGTAGTGTAAGCCGTATCTCGCGTGGTTTGGCAGAAAGTTGGAAAGCGTAAGGATTTAAAATGAGCATTAAAAACGAAAAAATTGCGGTATTATTTGGCGGTGTTTCGCAAGAACGTGAAGTTTCACTTAATTCAGGTGCTGCAGTAACAGAAGCATTAAGAAGTTTAGGCTATAATGTTGAAGGTATTGATACCAAAGAATTCCCGATTGAAAAATTAAAAGAAAAAGGCATTCAACGTGTATTTAATATTTTACACGGTGGCATTGGCGAAAACGGCGTGCTACAAGGTGCATTAGAGCAAATGGGAATTCCTTATACAGGCTGCGGCGTGATGGCATCAGCGGTAACACTAGATAAATTCCGCACCAAATTATTATGGAATGCAGTAGGTTTACCAACAGCAGATATGGTGGTAGTTCAACGTGGACAAGCGGTCGATTTTGATGAAATTATTGCAAAATTAGGCTTACCTGTATTTGTGAAACCTTCTTGTGAAGGCTCAAGCGTGGGGGTTTTCAAAGTAAAAACCAAAGAAGAACTAGAGCCTGCAATTCATGAAGCATTAAAATTTGACTCTATAGTATTAGTAGAAGAATTTTTAGCGGGTAATGAATACTCTGTACCGGTGTTAGATGGTCAAGTTTTACCTGCGGTTCAAGTGATCCCGGATGGTGAATTTTATGACTACCATGCCAAATATGTGTCTGATAATACGCAATATGTTGTGCCAGCGTTGAATGATGAACGTCAAGCTGAAGTGGCTCAATTAGTGAAAGCTGCTTATAATGTGGTTGGTTGTCGTGGTTGGAGCCGTGTCGATGTGATGGAAGATGGTAATGGCAAATTCCGTTTAGTGGAAGTAAATACTAACCCAGGTATGACAAGCCACAGTATTTTCCCCAAATCGGCAGCAACAGTTGGTATTTCATTTGAAAAACTTGTAGAGAAAGTGTTGGAGTTAAGTGCTTAATGGGCATTTTCAGCAAAAAAAATAGCACAAACGTGCGTTTTAATGTGATTAACCCAAAAACTTCGGTTTCTTCACGCAAATGGCTAGTATTCATTAAGCCATTAATTGTGCTATTATGTACACTATTTCTATTTGGTGTATATAGTAATTGGCAAAACATACTTGAAAGTTGGGATAAAACCCCGATTCGAGCCTATGCCCTGACTCATAAAACACAATTTACAACGAATGCAGATATTCGTGAAACTTTATCTGGAGAACCTGCTCTAAAAGGATATTTCGGGCAAGATATTCAAGAGGTCAAAGATAAGCTTTTATCTATACCTTGGGTGAAAGATGTGGTCGTTCGTAAGCTTTATCCAGATAGGTTAAGTATTACATTACTAGAACACAAACCTATTGCCATTTGGAATGATGTCAACTTTGTTTCAGAACAAGGCATTGTGTTTAGCTTGCCGCAAGATAGAATGGATAAATCAGGATTACCATTACTCTATGGGCCTGATACTGAAGGTAAAAACGTATTAGAGGCATGGAGTAAAATCCGTACAGATCTTAATGCTCGAAAGTTAGATCTGAGTTCAGTTTCAGTGGATAATCGAGGATCGTGGACGATTCGACTTTCAAATCAGGTAGAGCTACGTTTAGGAAGAGGTGAATGGACACCTAAAATCGATCGCTTCGTGTCAATTTTTCCTGAAATTAATGTCCCTGATGGACATAGATTAGCTTATGTCGATTTGCGTTATCCTCACGGAGCAGCAGTCGGATTTAGCCCCATAAAAAATTAACTTTAACAAAAATAAAATAATAGTATGACAAAAGCAGTAGAATCAAAAATCATTGTTGGTCTAGATATTGGTACATCAAAAGTAGTTGCCGTTGTCGGTGAAGTATTACCTGATGGTGTTATCAATGTAATGGGCTCTGGCGTTTGCCCTTCTAAAGGGGTCGATCGTGGTGGTATTATCGATCTTAATGCAGCTGTTAATTCCATTCAACGCGCTATCCAACAAGCTGAGTCTATTGCTGACTGTCAAATTATGGGTGTAACTCTTGCTATTTCTGGTCAACATATTGTTGGTTTAAATGAATCAGGCACATCTACTTTATCCGGCGGTATCGTAACGCAAGATAACATTGAAAGTGCCGTTGATATGGCAAAAGCAATCAAATTACAAGATGGCTTAGAAACTTTGCATATGATTCCACAAGAATACAATGTGGATAGATTACCTGCGACTAAAAATCCGATCGGCTTATCAGGTATGCGTTTACAAGTCCAAGCACATCTAATCGCTTGTCATCAAGCTTGGCTTAAAAACTTAAAAAATGCTGTTGAACAAGCTAAATTAAAAGTTGATCAAGTTGTTTTTTCAGGGCTAGCATCAAGCTATTCTGTATTAACAGAAGATGAGAAAGAGTTGGGAGTCTGCCTAATTGATATCGGTGGCGGCACGATGGATGTGCTTGTTTATACTGATGGTGCGCTAAGATATAGTAAAGTAATTCCGTTTGCAGGTAATAATATTACTGATTATTTAGCTCGTGTGTTTACTACCTCACGTCAAGAAGCGGAAAGCATTAAAGTAAGTTATGGAAGTGCGATTTCCCCTCCCACTCACAATGCAGATAAAAAAATTGAGGTAACTGGGCTAGGTGGACGCCCTGCAAGAACGTTTACCCGAGCTCAAGTAGCAACAGTTACATCTCAATGTTATAACGATTTATTAAAAGTAGTAGAAGATGAACTTACCCAACTACGCAATGAACTCTTCCAAAAAGGGATAAAACAAGAACTAATTGCTGGTATTGTCATTACAGGTGGTGGTTCACAGATTGAAGATATTGTAGAATGTGCAAAATCTATTTTTGGATCACAAGTTAGAGTCGGTTATCCTCTTAATATTACTGGCTTAACAGATTACGTGAATAAACCACAATATGCTACAGCACTAGGACTTTTACAATATAGTCACTACAACTATACTGAACAAGGCAATAGTACAGAGGCTAATGAAGATATCTTTGCACCAATAGGCATTGGTGCTAAGAAAATTATAAACTTCTTCAAGTCAAAATTTTAATAGTGTTAAATAAACACGCAGGGAGATAAAAATGTTTGAACCTATTATTGAACAAACGCAAGATGCTATCATTAAGGTAGTGGGTGTTGGCGGCGGCGGTGGTAATGCTGTAGATAGAATGTCACGTTCTGCTGATGATATCAAAGGGGTTGAATTCTTTGACGTAAATACTGATGCTCAAGTTTTAAGAAAAAGAACAACACGCCAAACTATCCAAATTGGTGCTGCTACAACTAAAGGTTTAGGAGCAGGTGCTGATCCAATGGTAGGTAAACAGGCTGCTGAAGAAGATCGTGAAGCTATTGCTAATGCATTAAAAGGCGCTAATATGACTTTTATTGCTGTTGGTATGGGTGGGGGTACAGGTACAGGTGCAGCACCTGTAGTAGCTCAAATCGCAAAAGAGCAAGGCTCTTTAACAGTTGGTGTTGTAACTAAACCTTTCCGTTTTGAAGGCCCGCGTCGTATGCGTTTTGCCGATCAAGGTATCAAGGAACTGTCTCAATATGTGGATTCTCTAATTATCATTCCGAATGATAAATTACGCGGATTAGGAAAGCAAACAACTGCAGTAGATGCTTTCGCAGCTGCAAATGATGTATTAAGCAACTGTGTACTTGGTATCACCAACATGATTACCAGCTCAGGCGGTTCAACTGGTGCAGATATCAACGTGGACTTCGCTGATGTTCGTACGGTTATGTCAGGTAAAGGCCATGCAATGATTGGTACTGGTTTTGCCGAAGGTGAGGTAGGTGAAGGTCGAGCAGAAAAAGCAATGAATGATGCAATTTCAAGCCCATTACTTGAAAATGTCGATATTTCAGGTGCGAATGGTATGTTGATTAACATTAGTGCAGGAACAGATTTCTTATTAGAAGAAGTTTATGCTATGATGGATTTAATTTATGGCTTTGCATCTGAAGATGCTGCAATTGTATTTGGTTGTAATTACTATCCAGAAATGGATGGTAAAGTAAGTGTTACATTAGTAGCAACAGGTATTGGGCAGCCAGAAGAAGCATTACACATGCCGAAAGCTCCACCTGTTTATGCACACCAAATGCATCAGCAACAAGCTACTCAACCCCAACAACCGCAAGTAGCACAACAACCAGGTTTTACACAACCATCAGGTTATAATCAACCTAACCAATTTGGTCAGCCACAAGCTCAACAACCTACGGCACCAAAGCCACAATCGGTGGATACAGCCCAGATTTTTAACCCAAGTTCAATTCCAGGCTTTATGAGAAATAGTCAATAACTTCCAAAATCTGGAAAGTAAGGACAAACTATGATTAAACAAAGAACATTAAAACAAGCAGCAAAAGTAACAGGTATTGGCTTGCATAGTGGTAAAAAAGTAACGCTAACGTTACGCCCTGCCCCAGCCAATACAGGGGTTATTTATGCCCGTACCGATTTAGAGCCTGCCGTTTATTTCCCTGCAAGGGCAGACTCTATTCGTGATACAAAATTATGTACATGTATGGTAAATGATGACGGCGTACGTATCTCAACTGTAGAGCATCTAAGCGCAGCCATGTCAGCATTAGGCTTAGACAATGTTATTGTTGAAGTAGATGCGCCAGAAATTCCAATTATGGACGGTAGCTCAAGCCCATTCATTTATTTATTATTAGATGCAGGCATTGAAGAGCAAGACGCGCCAAAGAAATTTATTCGCATTAAAGAAACTGTACGAGTTGAAGAAGACGATAAATGGGCTGAATTAAAGCCATATAATAATGGTTTTAAATTAAATTTCACTATTGATTTTGAACATCCATTAATCTCAAAAAACGTAAGAAACTACGCAATGGATTTTTCTGCGGAGAACTTTATTCAACAGTTAAGTCGCGCGAGAACCTTCACATTTATGAAAGATGTTGAATACCTTCAATCTATTGGCTTAGCCTTAGGTGGAAGTTTAGATAATGCTATCGTATTAGATGATTATCGTATCTTAAATGAAGATGGTCTACGTTTTAAAGATGAGCTCGTTCGCCATAAAATGCTAGATTCAATTGGCGATTTATTTATGTGTGGCTATAATATTCTTGGTGAATTTAGCGCTTATAAATCAGGCCACGGTGTAAATAACAAATTATTGCGTGCTGTTCTTGCTAATAAAAATGCGTGGGAACTTGTTACCTTTGAAGATAAATCACAAGTTCCTCAAGGTTATCAAGTAAAACAAGAAATTTTTATCTAATATTAATAAAAAAGCGAACTTTATAGTTCGCTTTTTTATTTGCAAACTTTTACAGAAAATAAACCGCTTATCACTGTATAAATTTATAGATTTTTACCCCCAATCCATTTACTGTTCAAAAAAACAGTTGTACTATATACCCATACAGTTAATTTTTGTATGGAATCTTCTTATGTTAACTCAACTTACTATTAATAATTTTGCTATTGTCCGCCATCTTGCTCTAGAACTGAATGAGGGAATGTCTGTTATTACAGGAGAAACTGGTGCAGGTAAATCTATTGCTATTGATGCTTTAGGATTATGTTTAGGTTATCGCTCTGAAAGTGGAATGATTCGTAGTGGTACAGATAAAGCAGATATCAGTGCAACCTTTATTATGCAAGCAAATAGCCCAGCTTATTTGTGGCTAGAGGAACATGAGCTACTTGATGAAGATAATCCTCAAGAGTGTATCTTACGCCGTATAATTAATGTTGATGGCCGTTCAAAAGCATTTGTTAATAATAGAGCATTGCCTGTTTCGCAACTGCGAGAGCTAGGGCAATACCTTATTCATTTAAATGGCCAGCACGCCCCTCAATTATTATTAAAACAAGAATATCAACTTGAGATTGTAGATAATTATGCGTCCATACAGCCTCTATTAGCTAAAATGGCGAAACAATATAGTATTTGGAAGAAGTTGAACAAGCTAGTAAAAAATTTCCAGCAGCAATGCCAAGAAAATGAAGCTCGTAAACAATTATTGCAATATCAAGTTGAAGAGTTAGATGAATTTGCGATTAAAGAAAATGAATTTAAAGAGATGGAAGAAAAATATAATGTTCTTTCTTCTTCAGAAGAGCTAACAGAACTTTCAGATGACACGATGAATCTGTTAAGCAATGATGAAATCAACGCAAACGCTCTTATTTATAAAGCAATACGCAACGCCGAAAATTTAGTAGAACTAAATAGCCACTACCAAAGCGTGCTGGATATGCTTAATGAAGCTCTTATTCAGGTGCAAGAAGCGAGTTCTGAAATTGCTCAGCTAGCTAGTAAAATAGAACAAGATCCTGAATTATTACACGAGTTAGATAATCGTATTGCTCAAGCAATCTCCCTTGCTCGTAAGCATCATATTCAACCAAATGAATTATGGCGATACCATACACAGCTGAAAAACGAGTTACAGGAACTCCTTGATTTTGAAGATAATGAAGAACAACTTATTCAAGATGAGAAACAAGCTTATCAGCAATGTTTAGTATTAGCAGAAGAAATCTATCAAAAACGAACAGAAGCAGCTAATAAGTTGGCTCAACAAGTTACAAAACAAATTAAACATTTAGCGATGGAGAATGGCGAATTTTTTATTAAAGTAGAACATCACATTGAAAAATTATCACCGAACGGGGCAGATTCTGTTGAATTTAACTTACGAAGTAACCTAGGGCAACAAGCCCAACTACTTGCTAAAATTGCATCGGGGGGCGAACTCTCTCGTATTTCTTTAGCGATACAGGTTTTAACAGCAAACAAACTCTCTACCCCAACTATTATTTTTGATGAGGTTGATGTAGGCATTAGTGGCTCGGCTGCAACCACAGTAGGAAAATTATTACGCGAATTAGGCCAAAAATGTCAAGTTCTATGCGTGACCCACTTACCACAAGTTGCAAGTTATGGAAATCACCACTTCAATGTCCAAAAATATATTGAGAATAATAAAACTGAAACGCATATGACATTACTCTCTCAAAATGAACGTATATACGCATTAGCGCGGTTATTAGGCGGTAGTAAAATTACTGATACGGTATTAGCAAATGCTGAAGAAATGCTCAATTTAGCAAATACTTAAAGACTGATAAAAAATCGCATCAACATTGCTGTTGATGCGACCGAAAATTGGTGGAGGTAAACGGGATCGAACCGATGACCTCTTGCATGCCATGCAAGCGCTCTCCCAACTGAGCTATACCCCCTAATATGGGCGAAATAATATGCTTTTCACCCTAATATGTCAATGGCTTTAGATAATGATAAAACTAATTGATTAAAAACTAACTATTTGCTTGAATAAAGGCAATTGCTTTTTCAAGACGGGCTAAGGTTCTTTCTTTGCCAACTAATTTAGCGGTGATATCCATTGATGGCGATTGTCCGGAACCTGTGACAGCTAAACGGAATGGCATTCCCACTTTACCCATACCGATTTCCAATTCGGCAGCAGTGTCACTCATCGCATTGTGGATATTTTCCACCGTCCACTCGTTACAAGCGGTTAATTTTTCCAATAATTTTGCAAGTGGAGCAACGGCTTCGGCTTTGAAGTTTTTCGCAGCTGCTTTTTCATCATAAGCCTCAAACTCTTCGTAGAAATAACGACTACTTGCCGCTAATTCTTTCAACGTTTTGGCTCGTTCACCTAAAACAGGAATAATTTCTTCTAACGCCACACCATTTTGGTAATCAATCCCTTGATTTTGCATATGCCATTCAAGGTGTTTTGCCACATAGCTTGGCTCTAATGAGCGGATATAGTGATGATTTAACCATTGTAATTTTTCAGTATTGAACGCACTGGCAGATTTGCTCACTGAGTGAATATCAAATAATTCAATCATCTCTTCACGAGAGAAAATCTCTTGGTCGCCGTGTCCCCAGCCTAGACGCACTAAATAGTTTACGAGAGCTTCCGGCAAATAGCCGTCATCACGATATTGCATTACGCTCACCGCACCGTGGCGTTTGGATAGTTTTTGACCGTCATCCCCGTTGATCATTGAAACGTGAGCATAGGTCGGCACCGGAGCCCCTAACGCTTTTAAGATATTGATTTGGCGAGGGGTGTTGTTGATGTGATCTTCGCCTCTCACAACGTGAGTAATGCCCATATCCCAGTCGTCCACCACCACGCAGAAGTTGTAGGTTGGCGAACCATCGGTACGGCGGATAATCAAATCGTCTAATTCGCTATTGCTGATTTCAATACGACCACGCACGGCATCATCGAAGATCACCGAACCTTCTTGTGGATTTTTGAAACGAACAACGTGTGGAGCATCCGCAGCGTGTGAATGTTCGCCTAAACAGTGGCGGTCATAGCGAGGTTTTTCTTTATTCGCTTCTTGGTTGTTGCGTAACTCTTCCAAACGCTCTTTTGAGCAGTAACAACGGTAAGCCGTGCCGGCTTCGATCATTTGGTCGATTACTTGGTTATAGCGTTCAAAACGTTTGGTTTGGAAATACGGACCGTGCTCCCACGCTAAATTCAACCATTCCATACCTTCAAGAATCGCCGCTGTGGCTTCAGGGGTAGAGCGTTCTAAATCGGTATCTTCAATACGAAGTACAAACTCGCCCTGATTGTGTTTTGCATATAACCAAGAATAAAGTGCAGTACGAGCACCGCCAACGTGTAGGTAGCCTGTCGGGCTTGGTGCAAAACGGGTACGAACTTTCACGTTCGGATCTAATGGGAAAAGAGTTTCAATTTTCATTTTATAGTGCCTAATTCATTATTTTTAAGGAATAACTTGTCTATTTTACTACGCTTGAGGGGGAATAATAGTAAAAAATTGGCTTTCTGGGGTAAAAAAGCAGCAAACAGGGTAAAAAGAGCAAAAAGCGTTTGACGAAAGAGTAAAAATCTCTATAATTCACTTCCACAACAGCGGGCGATTAGCTCAGTTGGGAGAGCACCTCCCTTACAAGGAGGGGGTCACTGGTTCGAGACCGGTATCGCCCACCACTTCAACTTTTGATGTGCCGTTTGTTGTGACAATCTAATTTTGAAAACGGGCGATTAGCTCAGTTGGGAGAGCACCTCCCTTACAAGGAGGGGGTCACTGGTTCGAGACCGGTATCGCCCACCACTTCAACTTTAAGTGTTCTGTTTTCAAATTCCCTTTGATTTTAAGTCTCAAGTGGGCGATTAGCTCAGTTGGGAGAGCACCTCCCTTACAAGGAGGGGGTCACTGGTTCGAGACCGGTATCGCCCACCACTTAAGACTAAAATCATAAACTTCAAACTACGATGATTGTTCGTATCTGAAGGGCGATTAGCTCAGTTGGGAGAGCACCTCCCTTACAAGGAGGGGGTCACTGGTTCGAGACCGGTATCGCCCACCAATTTTCTTATTAATCAATTTTATAAATAAAAAAATCCCTTTCAAGCTTTAACTCAAAAGGGAAGTATATTACACTTCTTGTTGCATTTGCATAAACGCTTTTCTGCGTGAAGCAATGAGCCTTTTTCTATCTTTAATTTGTTTGATTTGGCGTGGGCGTAGCTTCCTCGTTGGTAACGTTTTCTTTTTCTTCAATTTTCTCATCAGTCCTATCCTCCTGTTTTATATGATTATCAGATAAATTTTTTTGTTCTTGCTCAAGCTTTTTCTGCTCTTCAATTCGCTGATAATTGATGATACTGCCATAATAACGACGGATATTTTCAACGTATTGCAATGCTTCATAGCCTCTAGCATAACCATATTTCAGGTTTGTATAATAGCGTTTTTCGGCAAGTAGTGGGAGATTCTTTTTCACATCTAACCAATTATCAGGATCGCCGCCCAGCTGTTTCGTTAATCGACGTACGTCTAGTAAATGTCCTAAGCCCATATTATAAGCTGCCAAGCTATACCAAATTCTATCTTCCTGTGGAATAGTTTCTGGCATTTGCCTTATTAACATATGCAAATATTCAGAACCGGCCTTTATACTTTGGGCTGGATTAGTTCTATCTGAGATTTTCATTCTATCAGCGGTATCTTTTGTCAGCATCATAATGCCACGCACGCCTGTTGGAGAGGTTGCATTCGGATCCCAATGGGACTCTTGATAAGCAATAGCCGCTAACATTTGCCACTCTAAATCGCCTTTATGGACACGGAAAAGGGGCTCATATTTCGGTAATGTGGTTTGAATTGCTCTTAAGTAACTTTGAATATCCACATAATCAAATTTTGCGAGATGGTTGAAATATTTCTCCTCTATACGAGAAATCATCCCTGTCTCTACGGCATCAGACATGAAATCCAATAAAGTCGATTGTAATTCACTGTAAGAACTGTTCGCTAAATACCATAAAACAGGGCTTTCATCTGTTAAATCAAAGCCAACAGCTAAGTTAGGGTTAATATGCTGAGCAGATGAAATATCGACTGACATTGCAACCGTATAAGGAATCTCCCCTCGAGCGACTTTCAGTAACAATTCTTCTTGTGTGAATTTATCCGAAACTTGCCATTTTAAATCAGGATTTTCTAATTTAAGTTGACTTAATATCGGCAATACAGCAGAGCCGGCAGGAACTATGATTTGATCTTGCAAATCTGAGAGTCTATATGGTCTACTCGTTCCTTTTTTATAGGCAACTTGCCATGATGCAGAATAATACGATGGACCTATTTGAAATACCTCATTTAACTCAGGGCGATAAATCAGCCCTGCAGCAGCAATATCAACCTCATTCGTTTTTAGCGCTTCAAATAATTTTTCACTACTTTCATAGGTTTTAATTTCCAGGTTTACATTCAGATACTGTGCAAATGCAGTCGCTAAATCATATTCTATGCCACTTTTTCCTTCTGCTCCTACAAAATAAGAGAGCGGATGGTTAATCATTCCCACTTTGAGATTTTTACTTTGTTGAATTTGGGTATAGTGATTTGCTTCAGAATGGATGATTTTTTGCCAAGGAAAAATCATATCCCATGCCCAAAGTAATAGAGCTATTGCGATAAAAAGGCGTGCAATTAATCCTTTCAAGTTGAAATCCTCATTAATTCAATTAAGTGGTAAGTCTAGCCGAAATTACCCATTAATGAAATAACAGTTTATTGAATATAAGATTTAGGATTAGAAAGTAGAATTTTTGAGAAATGGCGCACCCGAGAGGATTCGAACCTCTGACCGCTCGGTTCGTAGCCGAGTACTCTATCCAGCTGAGCTACGGGTGCGTATTTGAAGATTGTGAGAATTTAGTTTATCAGCAACCATTTTATTTTTAGAGTAATAAATAAAATGGCGCACCCGAGAGGATTCGAACCTCTGACCGCTCGGTTCGTAGCCGAGTACTCTATCCAGCTGAGCTACGGGTGCGTGATAAAGTAAATGGCGGTGAGAGAGGGATTCGAACCCTCGATAGAGCTTTTTAACCCTATACTCCCTTAGCAGGGGAGCGCCTTCAGCCTGCTCGGCCATCTCACCACTCACTGTGTCTGTGGGCGACATATTACTAGAATTTAAAAAGATGTCAAATTCTTTTTCCCGAAAATATTAAATTCTTGCGTGTTTGCCTATGTAATAAGCAAAACGATGATTTTTTAAGTTTTATAGAATAAATATTAAACATTTCATACGGTTATAAATAAAGCGGTAAAATTTTTAGAAAATTTTACCGCTTGTAGCTTAAATATTATTTTTTCTTTTTCTTACTGTGAGCTTTCTCTTTATTTTCATCTTCTGCAATCGTTTTTACACAAAGATGCAAAATTTGCTCAACACCGTTTTTAATATAGTCATCACCACGTACTTTATTTTTTTGCAAATCTAACATTGCATCGTGAATACCTTGTGTCATGCTCGTTGGTTGTACTAAGTTCCAACAGTTTGGATCTAAGTGGTTAAAGTTAGCTTGTAAATCCGCTGCATAAAGTACACCACTATAGTAAGCATATACATTATGATCTAACATTCTATTTATTGTTATTGCACGAATCTGCTCAATGGGCAAAGCAACTTTTTTAGTGTACCAATCATTTACGCCATTCATAAATGAATTGATATCATACGTTTCGTTTACTCTGTCTTTATAGGTTTGAGCGGTTGCACCATAAGCAATTGCATACGATTTTTGATCTACTTCTGAATCATTTAAGCGTGTCCAGCCACCTTTATTTGATGAACAAGCTGCTAAAAATGCCACTATGGTAACCATTAACATAGATTTAATTGTTTTTTTCATATTTATAACTCCTTAATTGTGTTTGTCATAAAGTTTTAGCTATTTTACCGAATAAATGGCAAAATTACTTAAAATTTTATGAGGTCAATATGAAACAGTATTTAGATTTATGCCATCGTATCGTAAATGAAGGCAAATGGGTAGCGAATGAACGTACAGGTAAGAGCTGTCTTACTGTGATTAATGCAGATTTAATCTATGATGTTGAGAAAGGAGAATTTCCATTAGTTACCACTCGTCGCAGTTATTGGAAAGCGGCAATTGCAGAGCTTCTTGGCTATATTCGGGGCTATGATAATGCCGCTGATTTTCGTAATCTGGGAACTAAATCATGGGATGCTAACGCTAATGAAAATGCCGCGTGGTTAGCGAATCCTTACCGTAAAGGCGAAGATGATATGGGCTTAGTTTATGGGGCTGTTGGGCGTAATTTCCCAAAACCTGATGGCGGCTCGGTAGATTTACTTCGCCAAATTGTTGATGATTTGAAAACAGGCGTTGATAATCGTGGCGAAATTTATACTTTCTATCACCCTGGTGCATTTCATATGGGATGTTTACGCCCTTGTTTGCATAGCCACCATTTTTCATTGCTAGATGGTACACTTTATCTTAATAGTACTCAGCGTTCAGCAGACGTACCTCTTGGCTTAAACTGGAATATGATCCAATGTTATACTTTCCTAGCATTAATGGCTCAAATTACCGGATATAAAGCAGGTAAAGCCTATCATAAAATTGTGAATGCCCATATTTATGAAGATCAACTTGAGCTAATGCGTGATGTACAGCTAAAACGTGAACCGTTAAATGCTCCTAAATTAATCATTAATCCTAAGATTAAATCACTCGAAGATTTAGAAACTTGGGTAACGTTAGATGATTTTAAAGTGGAAGGCTATGAATACCACCCTGCTATTCAATATCCATTCTCGGTATAAAGCAAAAGAGCTAAACCCTTTCAAGTTTAGCTCTTTTTTATTTACCAAATTATAAACCTTTTGGAATACGGATTTTTTGACCAGGGAAAATTTTATTTTCATCCTTGATCACTTCTTTATTCGCCTCAACGATAGCTTTATATTTCGCACCGTTGCCGTAAGCTTTGGTTGCAATTTCCCATAAAGTATCACCTTTTTGGATAACATAAAGCTCATCATCGCTTGCAAGCTGAACATCGTCTGGCAGAGTCACTTCATCAATGTTCACCTCGGTAATGCCGGCTACGTTACCCGCCATTAATACCGCTTTTTCTACCGCAGCTGCCGTTGCTGCAACGCCAGAAATTTTTGCTACACCGTTTTCAACCGTTACGTTCACATTTTCAACGCCCGGATTGTCTTCCGCTAAATGCTCGGTGACTGCTTTTGATGCATCTTCTTCTTTGTTAAATAATTTGCGACCGATGTCGCCTACAAAATCAAATAAACCCATAGTAAGTTCCTTATAAAATAGCCAAATGGGAGAGATATTCTACACAATTTCCAACCACTGAAATAGTGCATTGCCTCTTTAGAGGCGACAAAATGGAATTAGTTCCGCCACTCAAACAAATACAAGCGGTAGTTTTTTCGATATTTTTTGCAAAAACTGCCGCTTAGATTTTATATTTCCCCGATTTTCAGCTAAAATTCACCGTTTAAATAGATTTTTTTGATAATTTAGGGAATTTCTGTGAAACAGGTGAAATTTTATCTCTTAAACCAAGCCAACTCAGACGGCGTTTCCGCCACTGAAATGCAGGCTTGCGAACTTGCCGCCTCCGCTTGGCGAGAGGGCAAGCGAGTGCTGATTGCCTGTGAAACGGAACAACAAGCCCTAAATATTGACGAACTGCTCTGGGCAAGAAATCCGGACGACTTCGTACCGCACAATTTATCGGGCGAAATCACCACTTACCCAACCCCGATTGAAATTTCGTGGAAAGGCAAACGCAACGCCCAACGCCGAGATTTGTTGATTTCACTACAACAAGAAATCCCCGATTTCGTGGCGAGCTTCAACCAAGTGATCGACTTCGTGCCGGTGGATGAGGCGGAAAAAGCAATTGCCCGCGAGCGTTACAAGCAATATCGCCAAATGGGCTGGCAGCTTTCTACGGAAAATGTGTAGGGGAAAACGCCTAATGCTCTGGCAAGCCAACACTTTTGAGCAACTAACTACGGCTGAGCTATTTGAAATCTATAAGGCTCGCACCGCCGTGTTTGTGGTTGAGCAAAATTGCCCTTACCAAGAAGTGGACGACAAAGACCTACAAGCGGTGCATTTCTTTGCAAAAAATGCAAAAAATCTGACCGCTTACTGCCGTTTAATTCCAGCCGAAGACGGTGTACATATTGGCAGAGTGCTGGTGGTAAAAGAATATCGTGGGGCAGGTTTGGCAAGGGAGTTAGTGCAAAAAGCGATGGATTACTGCCGTGAGCATTTCCCCGCTCAACCAATTCACGCCCAAGCTCAAAGTTACCTGCAAGAGTTTTATGAAAGTTTTGGGTTCAAAGCAGTGTCGGGGGTGTATTTGGAAGATGGGATACCGCATTTGGATATGGTTTGGGAGAAGTAAAATGACAAGTCGTGAAGAATTACTCAAAAAACAACGAGAGCTGGATATTCTCTTTACTGCGTGGTTTGAAGAAAAGAAAAAGCACGAAGTGCTAACTTATCGCCGTGAAAATGGGGATTTAATTCAGCATTACCCAGACGGTACAGAGAAAGTGATCAAATATGCTCAATAATCTAGCGATTTTTTACTGTGGCACAAACGGAGCCGGTAAATCTACTCTGCGATCTTTCAACCAAGATAAAGTCGAAATTGTGATTGATTCGGATAACATCGCAATGCAGATTAACCCGACTAATCCAAGATTAGCTGATATTGAAGCAGGCAGAAAAGCAATTGAGCTATTTCAGTTTGCCGTAACAAATCAGATTGCGTTTTCAATGGAATCAACACTTTCGGGTAAATCTATTCTGAAACGAATGGAAAATGCCAAAGCAAGGAATTTCAGAACTCGATTAAATTATATTGGTGTTGATGACCCTGATATTAACATTGAACGGGTAAAGGCACGAGTGAAAGCCGGCGGGCATTTTATTGACGAAGAAACGATTAGAAAACGTTACCACATCAGCCGTGAAAATTTAATTGAGGCGATTTTTATCAATGATGAAACTCTGATTTATGATAATTCAGAAACAAAGCCGAATTTGATTTTGCAGATTGCAGATAAGAAAGTGATAAAAATTTCAGAAAAAATACCGAATTGGTGTAATCTGCTTTGTGATGAATTGGTGAAATTAGGGTTTGAAATTACCTAGTACGAGCCGTACTAGGCTTGATAATTCCAGCTCCTCCGGAGCTGGAAGCTAGAAAAGAACAAAGAGCCACAGAGTGGCTCGGCTATGCCTAACCCCACACGGCTCGTGTGGGGTGACAAAACGGTTGGATTTAAGAAAAATTTTGCAAAAAACTTCTTAAAACAGACCGCTTGTAAAATACCAAACGATAGCGCTCGTCTCTGACGGGTGCTTAAATAAATAGGCACTCGTCAGAGACGAGCGCCATCGGGGTTTAAAATAACAAAATTAAAATTAGCACTCGAGTTGGAGAGCCTTTTAATTAAGGAAATTGTTGAAATTTGTGGTGGAGACCCAAACAAAGTTGACTCAGTTTGGGTACCAAGTTAAAGGCTTCGAACAGTTGTGGTCGGAGACAAATACCATCGGGGGGATAAATGAAAAAAGTTGCAATATTTTTTAGAAATAAAAAATCACCAAATATATTTCGGGAGGTTATTTTAGATTCTTTAGCATCTGAATTTAATAAATACACAATATGTAGTGCTTTTTTTCAACATCCATATAAAAATAAGAAAAATAAAACCATAGGAAAATTTAGTACTAGCCAAGAGATATTGTCATCATTAAATAAATGCAATTGCCATAAAAAAGAAATTAGTATTTATGGACTGTATGCATCTAATAATTGGCCTACACAATATATGCTAACCTGTCAAAGTTTAAATAATAGATTATCTTGCTGTTGCACATTTAAGTTTTTTAAATTTAAAAATAAGAAATCACATGCAAAAATTTTTGTAGCAAAAACATTAAAAAATAAGAAATATGAACCCACATTAGCAATTATCGGCAGTAGTAATCTGAGTGCTGGAGCATTTTCATCCCAAAATACAAATTGGAACCAAGAATGTGATGTTATATTTTGGGATGAAAACTGTAGTAAAGCTAATGGCATTATGAAGAAATATTTAGAACTTATTCAAGAAGAGCAGAGTACATTATTTATAACAAATTATGATGAAGAGGAAAATAAGTATCCTCTTTCTCAAAAGCTATCTTTGTTAGAAAAGCAAATCATAGAGTCGTCAGAAGAATATAATCTATTTAATTAAAAAGAGAAAAACCAAATGACCCAAAAATTCAAAATGGAAGACCGTTTTAATCCTTCCGCCGTAGAGCAAGCTCTCTACCAACACTGGGAATCGCAAGGCTATTTTAAGCCGAGCGAAGATATTAATGCACCAAGCTACTGTATCGCCATTCCGCCGCCGAATGTGACCGGTTCGTTGCATATGGGGCATGCTTTCCAACAGACGTTGATGGATACCTTAATCCGTTTCAACCGTATGGAGGGCAACAACACCCTTTGGCAGGCGGGGACTGACCATGCAGGGATTGCGACCCAAATGGTGGTGGAGCGTAAAATCGCTGCTGAAGAGGGCAAAACCCGTCACGATTATGGTCGTGAGGCGTTTATCAACAAAATCTGGGATTGGAAAGCCTATTCGGGCGGTACAATCAGCCAGCAAATGCGTCGCTTGGGCAACTCGATTGACTGGGATCGTGAGCGTTTTACGATGGACGAAGGTTTATCAAATGCGGTGAAAGAGGTGTTCGTTCGCTTGCACGAAGAGGGCTTGATTTACCGTGGCAAACGTTTGGTAAACTGGGATCCGAAACTGCACACTGCGATTTCCGACCTTGAAGTGGAAAACAAAGAGAGCAAAGGCTCGCTCTGGCACTTCCGCTATCCGCTTGCCAATGGTGCGAAAACCGCTGACGGCGTGGATTATTTGGTGGTGGCGACCACTCGTCCTGAAACGATGTTGGGCGATACGGCGGTGGCAGTGCATCCGGAAGATGAGCGTTATCAATCGCTGATTGGCAAAACCGTTATTCTGCCGCTGGCGAACCGTGAAATTCCAATTATTGCCGATGAGTATGTGGATCGTGAGTTCGGTACCGGCGTGGTAAAAATTACCCCAGCCCACGATTTCAACGACTACGAAGTGGGTAAACGCCACGGCTTACCGATGGTCAATATCCTGACCTTGAACGCCGATATTCGTGCGGAAGCAGAAATTATCGGCACGGACGGCAAACCGCTTGCCGGCTACGATGCCCCAATTCCAGCCGACTATCAAGGCTTAGAGCGTTTTGTGGCTCGTAAGAAAATCGTGGCGGATTTTGAAGCGTTGGGCTTGCTCGATCAAATCAAACCGCACGATTTAAAAGTGCCTTATGGCGACCGTGGCGGCGTGCCGATTGAGCCGATGCTAACAGACCAATGGTACGTTTCTGTTAAGCCTTTGGCAGAAGTGGCGACCAAAGCAGTGGAAGACGGCGAAATTCAATTTGTGCCGAAACAGTATGAAAACCTCTACTTCTCTTGGATGCGTGATATTCAAGACTGGTGTATCTCTCGCCAACTTTGGTGGGGACATCGTATTCCTGCGTGGTATGACGAGCAAGGCAATGTCTATGTGGCTCGAGATGAAGCGGAAGTGCGGTCAAAATACAGCTTAAATTCAGACGTAGCGTTGAAACAAGACGAAGACGTGTTGGATACTTGGTTCTCATCAGGCTTATGGACATTCTCAACCTTAGGCTGGCCGGAGCAGACCAAAGAACTGAAAATGTTCCACCCGACCGATGTGTTAATCACCGGTTTTGACATCATCTTCTTCTGGGTGGCTCGTATGATTATGTTCACGATGCACTTCATCAAAGATAAAAACGGCAAACCGCAAGTGCCGTTCAAAACCGTGTATGTGACCGGCTTAATCCGTGACGAGCAAGGGCAGAAAATGTCCAAATCGAAAGGTAACGTGCTTGACCCGATTGATATGATTGACGGTATCAGCCTTGACGATCTGCTGGAAAAACGCACCGGCAATATGATGCAGCCACAACTGGCGGAAAAAATCGCCAAAGCGACCCGCAAAGAGTTCAGCGAAGGTATTGTGGCACACGGTACGGACGCCCTGCGTTTCACTTTAACCGCCCTTGCGAGCAACGGTCGAGACATCAACTGGGATATGAAACGCCTAGAAGGCTATCGCAACTTCTGCAACAAACTGTGGAATGCAAGCCGTTATGTGCTAACTAACGACAAACTGGATTTAAGTGAAGGTGATGTAGAATTTAGCCTAGCGGATCGTTGGATTGAAAGCCAATTCAACCGCACGGTGGAAACCTTCCGCACAGCATTAAGCCAATACCGTTTCGACTTAGTGGCGAATGCGATCTACGAATTCACTTGGGATCAGTTCTGCGACTGGTACTTGGAGCTGACCAAACCGATCTTCTTCAAAGGCACAGATGCACAACGCCGTGGAGCAAGTCGCACACTGGTGAATGTGTTGGAAAAATTACTGCGTTTAATCCACCCGGTAATGCCATTCATCACCGAAGAGATCTGGCAGAAAGTGAAAGGCTTCTTGGATATTTCCGCAGATACCATTATGTTGCAAAAATTCCCGCAATTTGACTCAGCTGCCGTAGATGAACAGGCGGAAAACCAAATCAACTTCATTAAAGAAGTGATTGTGGCAGTGCGTAATATCCGTGCGGAAAGCAACATCGTCCCAAGCAAAGGCTTAGACCTGATCGCCCGTAACTTCTCAGCGGACGAAGTCGCAATCCTCAACGCTAACGAAGTATTGCTCAAATCAATGGCGAAACTTGATAGCGTGAAAGTGCTGGAAACCGGCGAAAATGCACCGCTATCGGTCGCGAAATTGGTGGCAAATGGCGAGATCTTGATCCCAATGGCAGGCTTTATCAACAAAGAAGCCGAATTATCCCGCTTAACCAAAGAGATGGACAAACTCAAAAATGAGGTCGCTCGCATAGAAGGCAAACTTTCCAACGAAGCCTTCGTGGCAAAAGCCCCTGAGCAAGTCATCGCCAAAGAGCGTGAAAAAATGCAAGAGTATCTCAGCGGTTTAGAGAAATTGCAGGTGCAGTATCAAGAAATTGAAGCGCTGTAATTGATAAAACAAACGGTCGGGAAGTTGCAAAAATCTGCAAATTTCCGACCGCTTGCGTTTATAATAGACAATCCGTTAAAATCCGTTCCAAACGATCATACCCTGCTTGGGTGAAATGCAAGCCATCGTGGCATAAATTCAGATCCAATTTTCCTTCATCATTGGCAAAATGATCCCAAGTTTTTACATAAGTCCATTCCGTCGGGCAGTGAGCTTCCAAATAGCGGTTAAGGGCTAAAATCTGAGTATTATCGGTGCTGGTGATATTATTGACTGGGGTCGCTTCAAGCAAGAAGTAGCGAGCGTTTGGCGAAATCGTTTTTAGGTTTACCACGATCTCTTCGATCCAATCTAACACTTGTTTTGGGGAATAGTCCGGCTCTTTCACAATGTCGTTCACACCGAGAAAAATAAACACGTTTTTGCCGAGTTGTTTAATGCGTTGTGGTTTGATAATCACATCTAAATATTGGCGGGTGCTAGTGCCGGATAAACCTAAATTCGCTACGCTCTGCCCTGCCAAACTTGGCGTACCTTGTTCCATATCACCCCACATATCGAACAGTGAATGACCGATAAGGCTGATATCCGCCTGTTTTTTAAACTCCGCTTCTTTGGTTTGATAACGGTTAAAAATATCTTGATCTGTTAGCATAGATGCTCCTTATATAGTGATGAAATATCACTCCATTATTATACACCTTTATAAACATTTACTCCAAGAACCATTGGTGAAAATTTGCTATAAAAAAGCCACTTAATATTTACATCAAGTGGCTTAGAAAATTAATTACACATCGTAAGTGGTTGAAGCAGTATTACCGCCTCGCCCCGTCCAGTTAGTGTGGAAGAACTCACCACGAGCTTTATCGGTGCGTTCATAGGTGTGAGCCCCGAAGTAGTCACGTTGAGCTTGTAGCAAGTTTGCCGGCACACGCTCTGAAGTGTAGCCATCTAAGAACGTGATTGCAGACGCCATACAAGGCACCGGTAAGCCAATCTCGATAGATTTCGCCACGACTTTACGCCAGTCTGCCAAGCAGTTTTCTAAAATGCCTTTGAAGTATGGATCTGAGCCTAAGAAGACTAAGTCCGGGCTAGCTTCGTATGCGTCACGAATGTTGCCTAAGAAACGGCTGCGGATAATACAACCCTCACGCCATAATAGGGCAGTTGCACCGTAGTTAATGTTCCAACCGAAGTTTTCAGAGGCTTCACGAATCAGCATAAAGCCTTGAGCGTAAGAGATGATTTTTGAGGCAAGCAACGCACGGCGAACCGCTTCCACCCACTCTTTTTTATCGCCTTCCACTTTGCCGATGGTTTTGTTGAACAATCTTGAAGCCGCAACACGTTGATCTTTAAATGCTGATACGCAGCGAGCAAATACCGATTCGGTGATTAAGGTTAATGGAATACCGAAATCAAGGGCGTTGATTCCTGTCCACTTTCCTGTGCCTTTTTGACCTGCGGTGTCGAGAATTTTCTCAACCAATGGCTCGCCGTCTGCATCTTTATACGCAAGAATATCGGTGGTGATGTCCACTAAATAACTGTCTAATTCGGTGTTTTTCCACTCTTTGAAGATTTCGTGCATTTCGTCATAGCTTAAGCCTAAACCGTCTTTTAAGAACTGGTAGGCTTCGCAGATTAACTGCATATCGCCGTATTCGATACCGTTGTGAACCATTTTCACGAAATGGCCTGAACCATCACGACCAACCCAGTCGCAGCAAGGCTCGCCTTTGTCGGTTTTCGCTGAAATCGCTTGGAAAATCGGTTTCACATACGGCCACGCAGACTCATCACCGCCTGGCATAATTGATGGTCCGTGACGTGCACCTTCTTCACCGCCGGAAACGCCTGAACCGATGAAACGAATGCCTTTTTCTGCTAAGGCTTGCACACGGCGATTGGTGTCCGGATAGTTTGAGTTACCGCCATCAATGATGATGTCGCCCTCTTCCAAATGCGGCACTAAGGCATCAATAAATTGATCCACCACATCGCCTGCACGCACCATTAACATTACACGGCGTGGTTTTTCCAATTTCGCTGCTAAATCTTCTAACGAATACGCCCCGATGATATTGGTGTCTTTCGCAGGACCTGCTAAAAACTCATCGACTTTCGAGGTCGTACGGTTATACGCCACGACCTTAAAGCCGTTGTCGTTCATATTTAAAATAAGGTTTTGACCCATTACGGCGAGTCCAATCACGCCGATATCGCCTTTCACTGACATTGTTTGCTCCTGTGTGTTGAATTGGTAAGCGGTTGGATTTGCTGAAAAATTTGCAAAATTTTGTAAAAAAATCACCGCTTGTTACTAAATTTATCGTCCTAAAACAAAATCTACCGCCATTTGGCTATGCAATGCTGCGGTATCAAAAAAGGGTAGCGAGCTATCCGCTTGGGTAATTAACAAACCGATTTCGGTACAGCCCAAAATCACGCCCTCTGCCCCTTGCTCGCTTAGCCGCTTGATCGTTTCAAGATAAAATGTTTTGGAACTTGCCCCAATTTTGCCCAAACAAAGCTCATCAAAAATAATACGATGAATCTCTTTTTGTGTGGTTTCGTCTGGTACAATCGGCGTGATACCACGTTCGATTAAGCCATCACGATAAAAATTATCACTCATTGTAAATTGCGTTCCAAGCAAAGCGACCTTGTTGATTCCCTTTGCTTTAATAGCTTCAGCAGTACAATCTAAAATATGTAAAAACGGCACGGAAATATTATCCGAAATCTGCTTCGCCACCTTGTGCATTGTGTTCGTTGCCAACAAAATACCATCAGCCCCGGCCTGCTCTAATAAACAAGCTTGTTCGGCTAGAATCTCACCTGAACGCTGCCAATCGCCTTGCTTTTGGCATTGGGCAATTTCCTCAAAATTCACGCTGAAAATCAGCAGCCTTGCACTGGAATTTCCACCCAAAACCTGATTTACCGCACGGTTGATATTCAAATAATAAGAAACCGTACTTTCCGGACTCATTCCACCTAAAATGCCGAGGGTTTTCATAAATGCTACTCTGTTACCTCAATAATTTGTGATTGCCCGACTTCTAAAGTATCAAGCCACTGCCAACTTTCACGACCAATTAATTTTTCATTTTCTAAAGCAAATGTGGTGACACATCGCCCGAGACGATTTTCTAACTGTTGATTTAAATGCTGGTAAGTAAACTCAATTTGACAATCTGAAATCCATTTACCAATTAAAAATCCTTTTAAAATCTCGCCACCTTGATAGTCCGCCCATATCATTTTCTCTTGTTGAAAATAGTGGAAACGTGTTTGACTACTCACTTCACCATTTTCACTATTTTGCACGACAGTAAAGATTTTATTGTTAAGGTTGAACATCATTGAAATTTCCGCTAAAGATTTTTCGCTGCATCACTATCCAAAACCCATTCCGTTACCCCATTTTTCGCTTTAATTTTAGCGGCTGGGTAAGGTAAATTTTCCGCTGGTGTGGTTTGGATTTCTTTTAAGATTTCTGCTTTTGAGCAGCCTGTTACCAAATAAGTAATGCGTTTTGCTTTTTCAATTAATGACGCTGTTTTGGAAATGCGGATCTGCCCTGTTTCCGGGTGTTTGGCAATCACGGCAACATTTTGATCGTTGAAATCGGTTTGACGTGGGAAAAGTGAGGCGGTGTGACCGTCTGTTCCCATTCCTAAAATAATCCAATCGAAAGCTAAATCCGGCACGCAAGCGGTCAATTCTTGCGAAAATCTTGCAAGTTCTTGCTCCACCGGCTCTTCACCACGAATGCGGTGGATATTTTCTGCAGGAATGTTGATGTGGTCGAACAGTAACTTTTGCACTTCTCCATAATTGCTTTCTGGATCGGTTGGGTGAACCATACGATCATCACCCCACCAGAAATGCAGATTTTGCCACTGCACTTCTCTTTTAAACGGCTCTGCAGCTAAGGTTTTAAACAGCAATTTCGGGGTTGAACCTCCGGAAAGGGAAATATGCACCACACAGTTTTGGCGGCTGTATTCAATAAATTCTTGGGCGATTTGTTCAACTGCATCTTGGGCGGTTGGGAAAATTTTCGTTTGCATCGTTATTTTCTCGTAGTGGCGAATCATTATTCGCCCTTTTCGTATGGTTTATTGATAGGGCGAAAAATATTTCGCCCCTACATTCGTTAGACTTTTTTCTTCAACGTGCCAGACGGTTTACGCCATACTCTGCCGTGTTTGGCAATAAGTTTGTCCGCTTCAGTCGGGCCCCAAGTGCCAGATTCATATTCATAAACACGTCCACGATTTGCTTTGTAATCCAAAATTGGTTGCACAAATCGCCAGCAGGCGTGCACCGCATCGGTACGGGCAAATAAGGTCGCATCGCCTTTTAACGCATCTAATAATAAACGTTCATAAGCGGTCAGTAGGCTTGATGTTGAACTTAAATCCGAATAACGGAAATCCATTGAAACCTCTTTCGCTTCAAAGCCTGCCCCTGGTTTTTTCAAGCCGAAACGCATTGAAATGCCTTCGTCCGGTTGCACTCGGATAATCAATTTATTTTCCGGGGCATTTTGGCTAAACACCGGGTGTGGAGTGGTTTTAAAGTGAATGACAATTTCGGTCACACGGGTTGGCAAACGCTTACCTGTACGCACATAAAACGGCACACCTGCCCAACGCCAGTTGTCAATTTCACATTTCACCGCCATAAAGGTTTCGGTGTTGGAATCTGCCGGTACGCCTTTTTCTTCTAAGTAGCCAACCACTTCTTCGCCATCCACTAGGCCTCTAGCGTATTGCCCTAAAATCACATCGTTTTTCACATCTTCTTCGGATAATGGGTGCAAGCAGTGCAGCACTTTCGCCACTTCATCACGCATTGAATTAGCGTTGATAATTGCCGGTGGTTCCATTGCTACCATTGCTAAAACTTGCAATAAATGATTTTGGAACATATCACGCATTGCCCCAGAATCATCATAATAACCACCACGGTCTTCCACACCGATAGATTCCGCCCCGGTGATTTCCACATAATCAATAAAATTACGGTTCCAAAGCGGTTCAAATAAGCCATTTGAGAAACGTAAAACCAATAAATTTTGGACGGTTTCTTTGCCTAAATAGTGGTCGATACGGTAGATTTGATGCTCTTCAAAACATTTATGGATTTGAACGTCTAATTTTTTTGCCGTTTCAATATCATAGCCGAACGGTTTTTCGACGATGATGCGTTTCCAACCGAACTCTTCGGTGGTTAAGCCATGAGCGGCTAAACATTCAGGGATTGTGCCGTATAGACTCGGTGGAGTTGAGAGGTAATAGAGCGTGTTGCCACCGGTTTGATATCTGTCGTGCAATTCATCAAGGCGAGGTAGTAATTTAGCATAATCCACCACGCTTGAGGTGTTGATAGCTTGATAATAAAGATGTTCGCAAAATTCATCTAATTTTGGACCGCTTGCTTTTTCAAATTTGACTAATGCATCACGCATTTTTTGGCGGAAAGATTCATCACTTAACTCAGAACGGGCAACACCTAATACCGAAAAATGTTCGCCAAGTTTGCCGATTTTATATAAATTGTAAAGGGCGGGTATTAATTTACGAAAGGTTAAATCACCTGACGCACCAAAAATGACCACGCAACTATTTTCAGCATTCATTTAATAATCCTATTCATTTTAATTGTTAAAATATTGTTGGAAGCAAGATTATCATAAAAATTGTTAATAGGAATACCCTATTTGAATAAAAATATTTTATCCCAATTTAGAGAGCTATTTTTTACCATCACAAAGTAAGGGTTAATAAAAGTTTCTCGCTGATTATAGGTTAATGGAGCAAAATTAAAATCGAAAACAGATCCGCCCACTTCGTTGAGCAACACTTCTGCCACAGCAGTATCCCACTCGCCTGTATCGCCGAAACGGATATAACAATCCGCCTTACCTTCCGCCACTAACCCTGCTTTTAAACTGCTTGAGCCATATTGTAAAAACTGAACTTCATAATCGCCCATTGCTTGCAACGCTTTATCAGCATGTATTTGGCTACCAATCGCAATCACTAATGGTTTTTCTGTCTGTTTTTCTACCTTTACAAGCGGTCGAATTTCACCATTTTCTTGCAAAAATGCACCGCTTGCCTCCATCGCAAAATAGAGTTTATCTACGATTGGTGCATAAATCACACCTAAAACAGGCTGATTTTTCTTGCCTCTTTTCTGCACCAAACCAATCACAATAGAAAACTGATCTGTACGGTTAATAAATTGCTGAGTGCCATCTAGTGGGTCGATAATCCAATATTCCTGCCATTGATTACGCTCAGAAAAGGCAATATCACAGTTCTCTTCCGATAAAACAGGCACATCAGGCGTAAGTTGCTGTAAACGAGTAGTTAAAAATTGGCTAATGAACAAATCTGCCTCTGTAACGGGCGTATCATCTGCCTTAATTTTAACAGCAATTGAACGGGCATAAAATTGTTTTAAATGTTCACCAGCCTCTCTTGCAATATCGACTACATTATCAAGTAATTGTTGATTTAAAGTTTGCATTTTGCTTTCCTCAAGATCTATTTTTTACTTATTTTTCTCTTTCAAATAGTCTCTTAACATAAAAAGAGCAGACAAATTACGTGATTCCGCAAAACTAGGATCTGCCAATAATTCGTCAATTTTATTTAACGGATAACGAATAATTTCTAGCGGTTCAGGTTCGTCTCCCCTCAATTTGGAAGGATAAAGATCTTCCGCCACAAAAACGTGCATTAAACCGTACATATGGCTTGGGCCACTATAGAGTGAACGTAAAAAATCCAATTTTTTCGCCCCAAAGCCTATCTCTTCCTGCAATTCACGGTTGGCACTTTCTACCGGCTCTTCGCCTGCATCGACAATACCTTTCGGGAAACTCAATTCATAACGCTCAGGGCCGACTGCATACTCTTTGATAAAAATCAGCTCATTATTCTGAATCGGGATCACCAACACCGAAGAACGGCGTTGTGGCGTTAAACGCTCATAGATCCTTTCCTCACCGTTTGAAAAACGCAAATCCACCGTTTGTACCTCAAAAATACGAGTTTTTGCAATGGTTTCGATCTTTAAAATTTCAGGAAGTTGTTTGGTCATTTTTCTCACCTTTTTGAGTTATTTTAGTTGAAAAATATAACTTTCGCTCTAATATTTCTCACATTGTTTTGATTTTAAGGTAGAAAATGAAAAATAAACACGAAAAAGAAGCAAACAGCAACGAAGTTCGGCTCGACAAATGGCTCTGGGCAGCCCGTTTCTACAAAACTCGCACCATCGCCAAAGCGATGATTGAGGGCGGAAAAGTGCACTACAACGGGCAGCGGGCAAAAGTGAGCAAGGCAGTGGAAATTGGGGCAACCATTAAACTTCGCCAAGGCAATGAAGAAAAAGAGGTGGAAGTGCTTGCCTTAAGCGACCAACGCCGTGGGGCTCCGGAGGCTCAACTGCTCTACCAAGAAACCGAAAAAAGCGTGAAGCTCCGTGAGGCAATGGCATTCGCTCGCAAGGCAAACGCCCTTTCAATGCCGCATCCGGATCGCCGCCCGAACAAAAAAGAACGTCGGGATTTAATTAAATTCAAAGAGCAAGAATTTAGTTAAACTCTTGTAATTGAAAAAATAATCCTTATATTGAGAGCCGTATTACGACAGTGAGCGTTTGGCTCACCTTTTATTTTTACAAGCGGTTAAATTTCCACAAAAATTTGCAAATTTTTAGCCACAAAACGCATTGCGTTTTGAACGTTGGCTTTGCCAACGGCTCCGTAATAGAGAACAAAATTGGAAACAATTTTGTGAGTAATAATCCACCGCTTGCAACGAGGAATCACAATGAATTACACCAAAGACAACGACAAACTTTACCGTTATTTATTCAAAGATCGTGCGGTACGTGGCGAATGGGTGCGTTTAAACAGCACATTTACTGAAACGCTCAACACTCACGAATACCCAAAAGCGGTGCAAAATTTACTGGGCGAAATGTTAGTCGCCACCAGTCTTTTAACCGCCACAATGAAATTTAACGGCACGATCACCGTGCAAATTCAGGGCGATGGGCCGCTAAAATTAGCGGTGGTAAACGGCAACGACAACCAACAACTGCGTGCCTTAGCCCGTGTTCAGGCGGAAATTGCAGACAATGCTACACTGGCGGAAATGATCGGCAACGGCGTGTTGGTAATTTCGATTATCCCGACCGAAGGCGAGCGTTACCAAGGCGTGATTGCCCTAGACAAACCAACGATTCGTGAATGTTTGGAAGATTATTTTGAGCGTTCAGAACAGCTCAAAACCCACCTGATTATTCGCAACGGCGAATATGACGGCAAAGCGGTGGCTGGCGGAATGTTGCTGCAAATTATGCCGGACGGTACCGGCAGCCGTGATGATTTCGAGCATTTAGCCACGCTTACTGAAACCGTGAAAGACGAAGAGTTATTCGGCTTGGAGGCGGAAGAGTTGCTTTACCGCCTCTACCACGAAGAGCAAGTGGAGGTTTATCCGCCACAAGATACCGAGTTCAAATGCGGCTGCTCAAGAGAGCGTTCAGGCTCGGCGTTATTGCTTGTTCCAGCGGACGAAATTGAAGAGATGTTAGCGGAAAAACAAGGCGTGATCGATATGCAATGCGAATGCTGCGGCACCCAATATTTCTTCGACAAAGCAGCGATTGAAGGTTTTAAAGAAGAAGCAGAAAAATTAAGTAAATTAGGGTTAAATTAATCTTAAAGTAAAGGCAGAATAATATATTCTGCCTTTTTGTAATGCAATTTCTAGCCCTCATTTAGTAGTAAAATAAAATGCTCAATTAACTTAATCACCAATTCATTAAGCAGTCACAAAATAGAGCAAATTGAGCGCTCGGCTAGCAATATTTAGATAGAACAATTCATCTCCAAAGCCGTTCTCAATTGTTGCAACCGCTGAAGTCAGTCCATCATTACGAGAATTACCAAATAATTCTGTTGTCTCGCTTTGTCGCTCCATCTTTCATCTGATAAATTTCAATCGATTCTTTCTTTATTACTCTAAATTTTAGCTATAAAAAACCTCTCGAAAGTTGCTTTCCGAGAGATTATTTATAGATACTGCACTTGTTCGGAAGATCTATCCTCCGCATACACCAAATACCCGAAAGATATCAAGTTAAGTGGTGATGATGTGAATCATTGTGTTTCTCCAAGTGTAATGTAGCGAATTTACGTCAACAAGACATATCAAATAGCAATTGTTTTTTAGACAAATTTTGCATTTTTATAGCCATCAGGTTTTTAGTGTTTTATGTCCTTGCTGAATAAACCTTAAACTTGGTGGATTTCGCCAATACCTCGTGCTTGCCGAAGGCTTTATCCAGCAAATCAGGGTAAGGCAAGAAAGCATTTGCGACAATTCGCAGCTCGCCACCTTTGGTTAAGTGATTTTTGGCTTGGAAAATCAGTTCCTCCACCGCACGGTAAGCAGTATCTACCCCCTCATGGAACGGCGGATTCGATACAATCAAATCAAAACGTTCGTCAATGTGGGAGAACACATCGCTCGCCAGGACTTCACCATCAAGAGCATTTTCGGCAAGGGTTCGGCGGCTGGATTCCAATGCCATTGCATGAATATCGCTCATTGTGAGTTTGATTTTCGGGAATTGCTGTTTCAGCGTTGCACCGATTACGCCTGCCCCACAGCCTAAATCAAGCACTTTGCCTTTCAGGCGGTCGGCTTTGTCAAAGGTGGAAAGTAGCAATTTCGTACCGTTGTCTAGCTCTGCCGAACTAAACACTGCAGGTAAAGCAAACACTTCTAACGCTTGCAAGCGGTAAGATTTCCAGAATTTTTTGCAATCGAAGTTCGGCACGTTTTGTAGCTCAAAATGGTACAAGCCACAGCGGCGGGCGGAATCAATTTTCGCAATATTGCCGAACGGTTCCAGAATTTTCTCTGCCGAACGCACACCGGCTCGGTTTTCACCGATAATCAACATTTCTTGCCCCACTTGGCATTGGGAAAGCCATTGCAGCAGTTGAAATTGACACTCTTGCTTGTTTTTTGTCCAATAAAACACCGCTAATTCCGCCGATAAGCCACATTCTAAGCCAAACTCCACGTTTGCTCGGCTGCGTGCGTAATCAAAATAGCTGCTAAACACCGCTACATTTTTCGCTGTTGAGCTTAATTGACGAGCGAAATCATCTCGCACATCGCCAAAAAGTAACACCGATTTTTGTTCAAATAACGCCAAATGGCGTTCAAGTACTTCGCTTTCTAAAGAGAGCATTTTTTTCGCCTTATATAAAAAATTTAGCGTGAATATACCGAATTTAGGCGGAGAAATCTTGCTAAATCGGCAGATTTTTTGAAAAAATTTCCCGATTAGGCACAGTTTTGATACTATGCCTGAAATTTGTGAGGTTTGAGATGAATCGGCGTGATTTACTGTTAAATGAAATGGGCATTTCGCAATGGGTGCTGGCGAAGCCGCAGGTGCTAAAAGGCAATGCCCAAATTCGTTTGGATAAAAAAATTAAATTAGTGGTGATCTGTGAAGAAGATCATCAAAACAGCCGCTTTTTTGCAGACGTGCTGCGAGCGTTAGGGCTGCAAAAATCCGACTATAGTTGGGTAGATAGCGAACAATCGCAACGTTTGGTATTTGAACATTCTCCGCTCGTTTGGAAAATTCTAGGCGAAGAACAAGCGGTTAAAATTGCAAAAAATATTGCAAATCAGACCGCTTGGGAAAACAATTCTTGGCAAGATTTAGCACAATCTCAGCAAAAACGTAAACTTTGGCAACAAATGGAAGCATTTTCTGCACAACTGGAGAAAACCGATGATTGAACCTGTTCAAGCACAAGATTTCGATCGCCTGTTTGAAATCGAGCTGCAGGCTCACTTAGTGCCGTGGAGCAAAGGCACGCTGTTAAATAATCAAGGCGAGAAATATCTCAACTTAAAATTAATGGAGAAGAATCAAATTGTCGCCTTCGCTATTAGCCAAATTGTGTTAGACGAAGCCACGCTGTTCAACATTGCTGTCGCCCCCGAATTTCAAGGAAAAGGCGTTGGCAAGCGGTTACTTTCCGATTTAATTTTGCAACTGCAACAGAGAAATGTCGCCACCCTTTGGCTAGAAGTGCGGGAGTCTAACCTCGCCGCTCAGAAGCTGTATAGTTCACTCGGGTTTAATGAGGTCACAATCCGCAAAAATTACTACCCTACCCCAAACGGCGGCAAAGAAAATGCAGTAGTGATGGCGTTGTATTTATAGCAAAATTCCAAAACAAAAGAGCGACCTAGGTCGCTCTTTTTGCATTAATGTGTGCTAGTGCTCGTTGTAGTACGGCTTGCACGTTTGCGGTCATTTTCCGTTAATAAACGTTTACGGATACGCACCGATTGTGGTGTTACTTCAACTAATTCGTCATCATCAATGAACTCTAACGCTTGTTCTAGTGAGAAACGGACCGGCGTGGTTAGCACAATCGCATCGTCTTTGCCTGATGCACGCATATTGGTTAATTTTTTACCTTGTAAGCAGTTTACGGTTAAGTCGTTTGAACGGCTATGAATACCGATGATTTGACCTTCGTAAACATCCACACCGTGATCGATCATTAATTTACCACGCTCTTGTAAGCCGAATAATGCGTATGCTAACGCTTTACCGGTTGCGTTTGAAATTAGCACGCCGTTTTTACGCTGACCGATTTCGCCTGGTTTGACGTCATCGTAGTGGCTGAATGTCGAGTAAAGTAAGCCTGTACCTGAAGTCATCGTCATAAATTCGTTACGGAAGCCGATTAAACCACGGCTTGGGATCACATACTCTAAGCGGGTACGACCTTTGCCGTCTGGAATCATATCACGCACTTCACCTTTACGGATACCAAGTGCTTCCATCACCGAACCTTGGTGCTGTTCTTCAATGTCAATCGTCACTTGCTCAAACGGCTCTTGTTTTTTGCCGTCTTCTTCACGGTAAATTACTTTCGGGCGAGACACCGCTAATTCGTAACCCTCACGACGCATATTTTCGATCAATACCGATAAATGCAACTCACCACGACCAGAGACACGGAATTCGTCCGGGTTCGGGGTTTCTTCCACACGCAACGCCACGTTGTGCACTAATTCTTTGTTTAAACGCTCAAGAATTTGGCGAGAGGTCACAAATTTACCTTCTTGACCGCAGAATGGCGAGGTGTTTACGCAGAAGAACATTGTAACCGTTGGCTCATCAACGCTTAATGCCGGTAAGGCTTCAACAGCGTTAATATCACAAATCGTATCTGAAATATTTAATTCGCCTAAACCGGTGATCGCAATAATGTCGCCGGCGAACGCTTCTGTTGCTTCAAAACGTTGTAAACCTAAGTGACCTAACACCTGACCGATACGACCTTGGCGAGTTTTGCCTTCGCTATCAACAATCGTCACCGCTTGGTTAGGTTTCACCGAACCACGTTTGATTCGACCAATACCGATTACGCCCACATAGTTGTTATAGTCTAATTGCGAAATCTGCATTTGGAACGGAGCATCCAATTCTACTTGCGGTGGCTGAACGTGTTTCACAATCGCTTCATAAAGCGGAGTCATATCTTCCGCCAACTCTTCGTGCTCTAGACCTGCCACGCCATTTAACGCTGAAGCGTAGATAATTGGGAAGTCTAACTGCTCATCCGTTGCACCTAGGTTTACGAACAAGTCGAACACTTGATCTACTACCCAATCAGGGCGAGCACCCGGGCGGTCAACTTTGTTGATAACCACGATTGGTTTTAAACCGTGAGCGAATGCTTTTTGGGTTACGAAACGGGTTTGCGGCATCGGGCCATCAAAGGCATCAACCACTAAAAGTACAGAATCCACCATTGAAAGCACACGCTCTACTTCGCCACCGAAGTCGGCGTGCCCCGGGGTATCTACGATATTGATGTGATAACCGTTCCAGTTAATCGCAGTGTTTTTCGCAAGAATGGTAATACCACGCTCTTTTTCAAGATCGTTAGAGTCCATTACACGCTCATCCACGTCACCACGAGTTTCGCCAAAAGTGCCTGATTGTTGTAAAAGTTTATCAACCAAGGTCGTTTTACCGTGGTCAACGTGAGCAATAATTGCGATGTTACGCAATTTTGAAATATCTACATTTTGCATTGTAATATCTTTAAGTTAGGTCAAAATAAAAACTCTCGCCCATCAAAACTGGCGAGAGTCAAGAAATTAGGAGGCGTGATTATACAGATTTTTTCCGCCATTGGCTACAAAACAAGCGGTGGAATTTGCAAAGTTTTTTGCGAATTTGACCGCTTGAACCAAACTATGCCCTCGCCCCAAAAATCGCCGTGCCGATTCGTACCATTGTCGAACCACACTCAATTGCCGCCGCCATATCGTCCGACATTCCCATTGAAAGGGTGTCGATGCCGTCAAATTCTGCCTGCAAGCGGTTGAAAAGTTGCTGCATTTTGCGAAGAGCGATTTTTTGTTGTTCCGGTTCACTTTCAGGCTTTGGAATCGCCATTAAGCCACGCAATTTTAAGTTTGGAAGCTGCGAAATGGCTTGGGCAAGCGGCAGCATTTCGTCTGGTTCAATGCCCGATTTCGATTCTTCGTCGCTGATGTTAATTTGAATCAGCACATTGAGCGGAGCTTTATCTACTGGGCGTTGCTCATTTAACCGCTCGGCGATTTTGAGCCTATCCACTGTTTGAATCCAATCAAAATGCGTTGCTACCAACTTGGTTTTATTCGATTGCAACGGGCCGATAAAATGCCATTCCAATTCAGGGCGATTTGCAAAAAATTCGATTTTTTCGACCGCTTCCTGCACATAATTTTCGCCAAAGGCACACTGCCCTGCCTCAATCGCTGCTTGAATTGCCTCAACCGGTTTGGTTTTGGAGACGGCTAACAATCGCACGTTATCTCGTTGATATTGCTTAGAAATTTGCTGAATTTGTTGGTGAATGTGCGATAAATTCGCTGAAATCGACATTTCGGTTCCTTTGGTAAAAGAGGTAAACACGTTATAATGGCGGAATCATACCATATTTGAGGCAGAAAAATGTTAGACCTAACCAAGATTAAATTAGTGATTACCGATGTGGACGGCGTATTAACCGATGGCGGAATGTATTACACCGAGCAAGGCGAGGTAATGAAACGCTTTCATGTTCACGATGGCTTAGGGGTGAAAATGCTCCAAACCTGTGGCATCAAAGTGGCGGTGCTTTCCGGCGGAGACAGCCCCTTGCTTCGCAAACGTCTTGAGGTGTTGAAAATTGATTTAGCTAAGCTCGGCAAAATGGAAAAACGCTCCGCCTGTTTTGAATTAATGCAAGAAGCCGGCGTAACGCCCGAGCAAACCGCCTATATCGGCGATGATACGTTAGATTTACCCGCTTTTGAGGTGTGCGGTTTAGCCATTGCTACTCGCAACGCTCACGATTACATCAAAGCTCAAGCGGATTGGGTGCTAGAAAAAGCCGGCGGCGAGGGAGCATTTCGTGAGGTGTCTGATAAAATCTTAGATGCCCAAGGTTTCGGCGATATCTTTAAAACCGCAGACGGATTTTTAACCATTGCGGAGAAAATGGCTCAGTAGCCCTAAAAAACCAAAGGCGGTTAATCCGCCTTTTTCCCTTCAATATAACGCTCGAAATTTTGGATATATTCGTCCAAATTCGCGGCTAGCATCTCTTTGTATTGTTCGACAAAATATTGAATGACCTCTTCTCTGGAATCCACTAATTGCTGCTTATATTCCGCCTTGCTGGAAGCAACGTATGCGTTAAAGCGAGCACAAGCAAATAGCATTGCGTTGCTCACTTGGTTTGGGGCGATATTCTGCAAATGGGCGTTGGCGATGTTAATAAAGCCATCTGCTCGTTGGTAGAATGTAGGGTCAATTTGTTTGTCACTGATATTAATCATAAATCTTCTATCCTTCATTTCCTTTTGAACAAGCGGTCGCTTTTCTGCAAAATTTTGCAAAAATCTTACCGCTTGTCGCAACTACTCTTCTAGCGTAATCGCTTCTTTGATTTTCTTTAATGCAGCATTTTCCAGTTGGCGGACACGTTCGGCGGAGATGTTGTATTTATCCGCCAAATCTTGCAAGGTTGCTTTGTTGTCGTCCAGCCAGCGAGTTTTAATAATGTCTTGGCTACGTTCATCGAGAGTTGCTAAGGCATAAGCCAGCTGAGCGGTTGCTTGCCCGTTGTGCTGTTCATCTTCCAAATCGTCCGCAAAATTGGAGCTGTTATCTTCAATATACATTGAAGGAACGTAGGCTTCATCATCATCTTCGCCTACCGGCAAGTCAAAACCGAGATCTTGCCCGGTCATTCGAGACTCCATTTCACGCACTTCTTCAACCGTTACGCCCAAATCATCCGCCACTTTTTTAATCTCTTCCTCGTTGAACCACGCCAAGCGGTTTTTATTTTTGCGTAAATTGAAAAACAGTTTGCGTTGTGCCTTAGTGGTCGCCACTTTCACAATTCGCCAGTTTTTCAGCACATATTCGTGGATTTCCGCTTTCACCCAATGCACGGCAAAAGAAACCAGACGCACGCCAACGTTCGGATCAAAGCGTTTTACTGCTTTCATCAAGCCGATATTGCCCTCTTGGATCAGATCCGCCAGCGGTAAGCCGTAGCCTAAGTAGCCTCGGGCGATATGGATCACAAACCGCATATGCGACAGAATCAGCTGCTTTGCCGCCTCAACATCTTCATCGTAATAATAACGCTCCGCCAGCTCTTTTTCTTGCTCGGCGGTGAGAATCGGATACTGGTTCGCCATTCGGATATAGCTGTCCAAATTACCTTGCGGCACCGGCATTGAAGCCGAAACCAAAGCAGGGTGCATCGGCTCCACCATTTCGCTTTCGTGCTCGGCAATTTCTTCCGGCGCAATCGGCTCTGCTTCGACAATCTCCGCATCTTCAATCTCGTTTTCGTCAAATTTTTTCATTCTATTTCTCTCAATCCCTATGCCAATGTAAGCATTATAACAATGTTATGCTAAATCTTTTATTAGAGAGAAATAAAAAAGTTGAGTTCCGCAAGAAACTCAACTTTTTGTTATTTTCAATTTTCTTATAACTGAGAATCTGCAAAACTTTTTGCAAATTTAACCTCTTTCCTTTAGAATAGAACGACTTTTGGGGCTGATTTTGGATTCGACGGGATTGGCGAAGCCCAAGGTGCATGTCGAGGTGCGGTAGGCCTCGTAAACAAACCGCAAAAAAATAGTCGCAAACGACGAACAATACGCTTTAGCAGCTTAATAACCTGCTTTAAAGCCTTATCTCCTCAGCTTCCGCTCGTAAGACGAGGATAAAGATAAGTCACCCAAAACGAGATCGTGTGGACGCCGCCGCTTTAGGATCGAAACACTAAATTGAATAAAGCTAGTTTATACATTGCGTGTCTGTCCGCTGTGTATAAGCGAAATTAAAGACTAGACTAAACATGTAGTACTGAAGGTAGAGAAATTTCGGACGGGGGTTCAAATCCCCCCAGCTCCACCAAAAACATAAGCCTTAACTTTACAGTTAAGGCTTTTTTATTCGTAAATATTAGGCAAAATTATATCGCTTGTAAGCTAAATTCCATCGCCAAATAGTCCTTGTTCATCTTCAAAATATTGGTTCATATCAAAGGCTGGTTTTTGCTCTGAAGACTTGCCGATAATGCGAGCAGGTACACCCGCTGCAGTGGCGTGTTCTGGAACAGGCTGTAGCACCACTGAATTTGCCCCGATTTTGGAATAGCGTCCGATTTCAATATTGCCGAGAATTTTCGCCCCTGCACCAATCATCACCCCTTCTCGGATTTTCGGGTGGCGGTCGCCGTTTTCTTTGCCTGTTCCACCTAGTGTTACGCCTTGTAGAATAGAGACATCATTTTCAATCACTGAAGTTTCGCCCACCACAATGCCTGTTGCGTGGTCAAACATAATGCCACAGCCTACTTTGGCGGCTGGGTGAATATCTACATCAAAAGCAACTGAAATTTCGTTTTGTAAATAAACAGCAAGAGCCTTTCTGCCTTGATTCCATAGATAATGAGTTACTCGGTAGCTTTGTAGTGCGTGAAAACCTTTTAGATAAAGCAGTGGAGTACTCCATTTATCTACCGCAGGGTCTCGTGTGCGAACCGCATTAATATCGCAGGCAGCACTTGCAATAATTTGAGGCTCTGCACGGTAAGCTTCTTCTATAATCTCTTTTAGTGCAATAGCTGGCATAATCGGATTTTCTAGCTTATTGGCTAGAATATAGCTTAACGCATCGCCTAAATTATGATGCTTTAAGATGGTTGCGTGGAAAAAACTCGCCAGCATTGGTTCACTGTTGGCAAGCTCTTTTGCTTCTTCTCTAATAGATTGCCAAATCTGATCAATTTCGTTTTGCTGCATATTATTCTCCCTTTCGCTCACGTCCTAATAATGTTTTAACTACATCTAGAGCATTTTTTCCCTCAAATAACATTTGGTAGATCTGCTCTACTATCGGCATTTCAACACCTTGTTTTTGAGCGAGCAAGTACGCTTCTTTGGTATTGTAAAAACCTTCTACGACTTGCCCGATTTCTTGAATAGCAACTTCTGCTGATTTTCCTTGCCCCAAGGCTAAACCAAAACGACGATTACGTGATTGGTTATCGGTACAAGTTAGCACTAAATCGCCTAAACCTGCCATTCCTGTAAAGGTTTTCGGATCTGCCCCTAAAGAGACACCTAAGCGGCTAATCTCGGCAAGCCCCCGAGTAATTAAGGCAGTTCGAGCATTTGCTCCAAAGCCCATGCCATCTGAAATACCGGCACCAATTGCAATCACATTTTTAATTGCTCCACCTAGTTGCACTCCAACAATATCACTATTGAGGTAAACACGAAAAGCCTTTGAACAGTGAATACGTTGTTGCATTTCATCAGCAAATACAGGATCGGTAGAGGCAAGTGAAATAGCGGTTGGTAAACCTGCCGCAAGTTCTTTTGCAAAAGTTGGACCAGAAAGCACCGCAAGGGGGTAAAAGTCGCCTAAAATTTCTTGCGTTACTGTTTGCAATAACCGGCCTGTATCCCGTTCAAGGCCTTTAGTTGCCCACATAATGCGATGCTCTTTAGATAAAAGTGGTTTAATTTGCATTAAGACATCGGAGAAGACGTGGCTGGGTACAACAATGAGTAAGTCTTTCGCATTTTGCAATGTTGTTGATAAATCTGAAACCAATTCCAACGCTTCAGGAAAAACAATATCTGGCAAAAAGTCCTGGTTCATTCGTGATTGAGCAAGCTCTGCCATTTTTGCCGGATTATGCCCCCATAAATAGGTTTTATGACCATTGCGAGAAAGGGCTATTGATAGTGCCGTACCGTAAGAGCCTGCTCCTAATACGGCGATTGGTGCGGAATAAACTTCTCTCATATATCTTCTCAAATCATTTGCAAAAAAATCATTAAAAACAACCGCTTGTAGATAAAAAAATAGGTATGCAGTGCATACCTATTTCTCTGAAATGCTTAGTTAGCTAATGGCTGCCCTGCACTTTCTTCTTGTTCTTGACGCTGGAGGTAATCCATAAATAATGCGTCAAAATTCACAGGAGAAAGATTTAACGCAGGGAATGTTCCACGATTTACGAGGCTTGAAATTAACTCGCGTGCATAAGGGTAAAGTACATTCGGGCATTGTGATGCTAAGCAGTGAGCAAGCTGAATACCTTCTAAACCTTTAATCGTAAACACACCAGATTGTTTCACTTCACAAATGAAAGCAACATCATTGCTGTCTTCTAAAGTTGTTTGTACCGTAATATGTAATGTTACTTCGTATAAATCTTCACCAATTTCTTTGGTTTCAGTATCAAGTTCAAAACCTAATTGAGGTTTCCATTCTTGCTGGAAAATAGCAGGTAAATTAGGAGCCTCAAAAGAAACATCTTTTATATAAATACGTTGAATTTGAAGCTCAAAAGGAGTTTGTGTATTTTCTTCGGTTGAAGCCACTTGATTTTCTTCTGACATAAAATTTCCTTAATAAATAGATTATTTATGTTTCTTAACTGTCGGTAGGCTTGCTGCACGCCAGCCTGCAATACCTTCTTTTAATACATAAAGCTTGCTAAAACCTTGTTTAGCAATAGCATCAGCAACACCGCCTGAAGTAAAACCGTTAATATCGACTAAAATCATTGGGCGATCTTTATATTTATCAATTTGATGCGTTTTTCCTGCTTTTAATTCTGAAGGTAAAACGTGGATACTATCAATAATATGGCTAGCACGGAACTCTTCGTCCGAACGTAAATCAATTACCACTGCTTCTTCTTTATTAATAAGCTGGGTAGCTTGTGCGTTATCCACAATAGTATATTTACGGGTTGCGTTTTTATAAAAACTGAAAATTACTGCAACAAATAAAGCTATCCACGCAAATACCATAATAGTATGGTTTGCGAAAAATTGCTGTAACTGCTGAGCAAAAGTAAGTTGTTCCATAATTTAATTTCCTTAAAATTGAAAAATAAACGGCTTTTTTGACCGCTTGTAAAAGCAATAAAAGGTGGACATAAGCCCACCCTAAGGAAATTATTGAGCTTGTTGCGACATTACTTCGTCAAATGACATTGCTTTTTCAGTTACTTTCGCTTTCGCTAATACTGCATCAACCGCTTGCTCTTCTAATACCACATTACGGATATTTTCAGTTAATTGACGATTTTTCGCATAGTGAGCAACTACTTCTGCCGGTTGTTCGTAAGCTGATGCGATATCTGCAATCATATCTTCAACACGTTTTTCATCTACTTTTAATTCGTTAGATGCAATTACTGAAGAAAGTAATAAACCTACTTGAACACGACGTTTCGCTTCTGCTTCAAACAACTCAGCCGGTAATTGTGCTGCCATTTCCGGTTTACCACCGAAACGTTGAACTGCTTGCTGGCGTAATACATTCACTTCTTCTTCAACTGCTGCAGCAGGCACTTCAACATCGTTTTGTGCGATTAAGCCGTTGATTACTTGACCTTTAACACGTGAAGTTACTGCATTTTTCAATTCACGTTGCATATTTTTCTTGATTTCTGCACGTAACTCTTCAACTGATTTTGCGTTACCGAATTTTTTCACGAACTCTTCCGTTAATTCAGGCAATACCATTTCTTCTACTTTTTTCAAGGTAATTGCGAATTTTGCTGCTTTACCTTTTAAGTTTTCAGCGTGGTACTCTTCCGGGAATGTTACATCGATGTCGAATTGCTCGCCTGCTTTGCGACCAACGATACCGTCTTCAAAGCCAGGGATCATACGACCTTGACCCATAAATAATACGAAGTCTGATGCTTTACCACCTTCAAACTCTTCGCCATCTACAGAACCAACGAAATCAATAGTTACACGTGATTCAGCTTTTGCTGCTTCTTGGCTTTCTGTCCAAGTTGCTTGCTGTTTGCGTAACACATCCACCATTTTGTCTAAATCAGCATCTTTGATTTCAACAACCGGTTTTTCTACTTCAATGTTTTCGAAACCTTTTAATTCTACTTCTGGGAATACTTCAAATTCAGCAGTGAAGCTAAAATCTTGACCAGGTTGGTAGTTGTTTGGTGTAAATGTTGGACGACCAGCAAGATTGATTTTTTCTGCAATTACTGCTTCAAAAAATGCACGTTGCATTTCATCAGATAATACATCTTGACGAGCTGCGATACCGAAACGTTGTTCGATGATTGAATGAGGTACTTTACCTTTACGGAAACCATCTACGCGTGCGTTTTTCGCATAGCCTTTTAATTGTTCTTTATATGCTGCTTCGATTTTGTCAGCTGGTACGTTAATAGTTACACGGCGTTGTAAGCCTTCTAATGTTTCAATTGAAAATGACATTATTAAACCTCGGTTTAGGGATATAAAAGATATACAAATAGACGGCTATTGTAGCGATCTATCGAGAAGCTGTCGAGAAGAAAGTCATTGAGAGGTAGAGAAATAGAATTGTTTTTGCAAAAAAATCAGAAAATTTAACCGCTTGTAAATGTTACTTTCTACAAGCGGTCTTTTTTCCTCTACATTTTGCAAATCGCACAACATAACATAAAGCAAAAAGGCAGACTTTTCAGCCTGCCTTTTCTGCATTTGTATGCTCAAATAATCAATTTAATTATTTGATGATTTTCGCAACAACACCAGCACCTACTGTACGGCCACCTTCACGGATAGCGAAGCGTAAACCTTCGTCCATCGCGATTGGGTGAATTAAGCTTACAGTCATTTTGATGTTATCACCTGGCATTACCATTTCTACGCCTTCTGGTAATTCAATAGTACCAGTTACGTCAGTTGTACGGAAGTAGAACTGTGGACGGTAGCCTTTGAAGAATGGAGTGTGACGACCACCTTCTTCTTTTGATAACACGTAAACTTCTGATTCGAAGTCTGTGTGTGGAGTGATTGAACCTGGTTTCGCTAATACTTGACCACGTTCGATTTCTTCACGTTTAGTACCACGTAATAATGCACCAACGTTTTCACCCGCACGACCTTCGTCTAATAATTTACGGAACATCTCAACACCAGTTACAGTTGTTTTTGTTGTATCTTTGATACCAACGATTTCAACTTCATCACCAGTACGGATAATACCACGCTCAACACGACCAGTTACTACTGTACCACGACCAGAAATTGAGAATACGTCTTCGATTGGTAATAAGAATGGCTTATCAATCGCACGCTCCGGCTCTGGGATGTATGTGTCTAAGTGGTTTGCTAACTCAAGGATTTTCTCTTCCCATTCAGCAACGCCGTTTAATGCTTGTAATGCTGAACCACGTACGATTGGAGTATCATCGCCTGGGAAATCGTATTGAGAAAGAAGTTCACGAACTTCCATTTCAACTAATTCTAATAACTCTTCATCATCAACCATATCGCATTTGTTTAAGAATACGATGATGTATGGAACACCTACTTGGCGACCTAATAAGATGTGCTCACGAGTTTGTGGCATTGGACCGTCTGTCGCTGCTACTACTAAGATAGCACCATCCATTTGTGCCGCACCGGTAATCATGTTTTTAACATAGTCCGCGTGTCCCGGGCAGTCAACGTGTGCGTAGTGACGAGTTGCAGTATCGTACTCAACGTGTGAAGTGTTGATGGTGATACCACGCGCTTTTTCTTCTGGCGCGTTATCGATTTGGTCGAATGCACGAGCTGCACCACCGTAGTGTTTTGCTAAAACGGTAGTAATTGCTGCTGTTAAAGTTGTTTTACCATGGTCAACGTGGCCGATTGTACCGACGTTCACGTGCGGTTTTGTACGTTCAAATTTTTCTTTAGACACTTTAATATCTTCCTAAAAATGAGCCATAGCCCTATTGCTCTGGCTCAGGTTAAACAAATTATTTTCTACGAGCTTCAATAATAGCATCAGCAACGTTTTTCGGTGCTTCAGCATATTTTAAAGGCTCCATTGAGTATGATGCACGACCTTGAGTTTGTGAACGTAAGTCTGTTGCATAACCAAACATCTCTGAAAGTGGAACTTCAGCATTGATCTTAACAACGAACTCGTTCGCTTCTTGACCGTTAACCATAGCACGACGACGGCTTAAGTCACCGATTACGTCACCAACGTAGTCTGGTGGAGTTTCCACTTCAACTTTCATAATTGGCTCAAGTAATACAGGGTTTGCTTTACCGAACGCTGATTTAAACGCTAATGATGCAGCAAGTTTAAATGCAAGTTCAGATGAGTCAACATCGTGGTATGAACCGAAGTGTAAACGCACACCTAAGTCAACTACTGGGTAGCCCGCTAATGGACCAGATTTAAGTTGCTCTTGGATACCTTTATCAACCGCAGGAATGTATTCACCAGGGATTACACCACCTTTAATTTCATTCACGAATTCGTAACCTGGACCTTCCGCATCTAATGGGTATAAGTCGATTACAACGTGACCGTATTGACCACGACCACCAGATTGTTTTGCGTGTTTACCTTCCACATCATTAACACGAGTGCGGATAGTTTCACGGTAAGAAACCTGTGGTTTACCGATGTTTGCTTCCACTTTGAACTCACGTTTCATACGGTCAACGATGATGTCTAAGTGTAACTCACCCATACCAGAGATGATAGTTTCGCCAGATTCTTCATCAGTATGAACACGGAATGAAGGGTCTTCTTGTGCTAAACGACCTAACGCTAAACCCATTTTCTCTTGGTCTGCTTTCGTTTTTGGTTCTACCGCAACAGAGATTACCGGCTCTGGGAATTCCATACGCTCAAGGATAATTGGTGCGTCGATTGCACATAATGTGTCACCAGTACCAACATCTTTTAAGCCGATTGCTGCAGCGATGTCACCCGCACGAACTTCTTTGATCTCTTCACGTTTGTTAGCGTGCATCTGTACGATACGACCGAAACGTTCACGTTTTTGTTTTACAGAGTTGTAAACAGTATCACCAGAATTGATTACGCCTGAGTACACACGGAAGAACGTTAAGTTACCTACGAATGGGTCAGTTGCAATTTTGAATGCTAATGAAGAGAATGGCTCTTCATCGCTTGCATGACGCTCACCTTCAGTTTCATCTTCATTGATACCTTTGATTGCCGGAATATCGGTTGGTGCTGGTAAGTAATCAATTACAGCATCAAGCATAGCTTGAACACCTTTATTTTTGAATGCCGAACCACAGCAAACTGGAATTACTTCACCTGCTAATACACGTTGACGTAAAGCAGATTTGATCTCTTCTTCCGTTAACTCTTCACCCGAGAAGAATTTTTCCATTAACTCTTCAGATGCTTCAGCTGCAGCTTCAACTAAGTTGTTACGCCATTCTTCACATGCTTCTAACATATCTGCAGGAACATCTTCATAAGTAAATGTCATACCTTGGTCAGCTTCATTCCAGTTGATTGCTTTCATTTTAATTAAATCAACAACACCTTTGAAGTTATCTTCTGCACCAATTGGTAATTGAAGAGGAACCGAGTTACCGCCTAAACGAGTTTTGATTTGTTCAACAACACGTAGGAAGTTTGCACCGGTACGGTCCATTTTGTTTACGAACGCAATACGTGGTACTTTATATTTGTTAGCTTGACGCCATACTGTTTCAGACTGTGGTTGAACGCCACCTACCGCACAGTAAACCATTACCGCACCATCAAGAACACGCATTGAACGCTCTACTTCGATAGTAAAGTCAACGTGTCCCGGAGTATCGATAACGTTAATACGGTGTTGTGGGTATTGTTGTGACATACCAGACCAGAACGCAGTAGTTGCCGCAGAGGTGATAGTAATACCACGCTCTTGCTCTTGTTCCATCCAGTCCATTGTTGCTGCACCATCGTGAACTTCACCGATCTTATGGCTTACACCTGTATAGAAAAGGATACGTTCAGAAGTCGTTGTTTTACCCGCGTCGATGTGTGCACTGATACCGATATTACGGTATCTTTCAATAGGGGTTTGACGAGCCATTTATTTCTTACCTTTTGGGTTTAAATTGAAATTCTTAATAAGGGTAAGGCTTCACCACACAAGATGAAGCCTTGAAAAAGCTTACTTAAACGATTACCAACGGAAATGAGCAAACGCTTTATTAGCTTCAGCCATACGGTGAACGTCTTCACGTTTCTTCACTGCTGTGCCTTTGTTGTCTGCTGCATCAGATAATTCGTTAGCTAAACGTAATGCCATTGATTTGTCACCACGTTTACGAGCTGCTTCTACGATCCAACGCATTGCTAAAGCATTACGGCGAGTTGGGCGAACTTCTACTGGTACTTGGTAAGTAGAACCACCAACACGGCGAGATTTAACCTCAACAGTTGGACGTACGTTTTCTAATGCGATTTCGAATGCTTCTAACGCTTCTTTACCAGAACGTTGTGCTAAAGCTTCTAATGCACCGTAAACAATTTTTTCTGCAGTAGATTTTTTACCATCTACCATTAACACGTTAATAAATTTTGCAAGTAATTCTGAACCGAACTTCGGATCTGGAAGAATTTTGCGTGGTTCAATACTACGACGACGTGGCATTGGAAATTTCTCCGTATATTAAATCTTCAGGATATCCAAAACTCATCTAATCTGCCTAAGGCATCTTTGACTGGAGTTTATGGTTTAAATATTAAAATTTAGACGTTTGGCCTTACTTAACGGAGAACCATTAAGACTTAGGACGTTTAACGCCGTATTTAGAACGACCTTGTTTACGATCTTTAACGCCTGCACAGTCAAGTGCACCGCGTACAGTATGGTAACGCACACCTGGTAAGTCTTTAACACGACCGCCACGGATTAATACAACACTGTGTTCTTGAAGGTTGTGGCCTTCACCACCGATGTATGAAGTTACTTCAAAGCCATTTGTTAAACGAATACGACATACTTTACGTAATGCTGAGTTCGGTTTTTTAGGTGTAGTAGTGTATACACGAGTACACACGCCACGTTTCTGCGGGCAAGCCTCTAATGCAGGAACGTTACTTTTTACAACCTTTTTCACACGCGGTTTGCGTACTAGCTGGTTGATAGTTGCCATTAAAAAAGCTCCAGTTAAAATTATTAAAAATAAAATTAAAATATCCTTTCACACGAAAGGACAGCAAATTCTAAATTGATTACGGATAAAAGTCAAGCACACTAAAAGAGCAACAATGATTACTTGTTAATCAATGGCATTAATTTTTCTAGCACTTGTGAAGGTGTAATATTCTCCATATTATCCGCTTTTAGATAATACTGATTTTGACCATAAGCCCCGATTAATTTAGGATTAGTTGCTCCGTATAAAATCACATTAGGTTTATCTAATGCAGCCGCTAAATGACTTAAACCGGTATCTACCGACACTACTGCTTTAGCTCCTGCAATCTGTGCTGCTAATTCTGTTAAGCCCATTTTAGGGAGAACCACTACGTTGCTCTCTACCATCGCTAAACGATCTGCTCGTTCTTTTTCAGTTTGATTTCCCCAAGCCAATCTCACTTCAATATTTTGCTTAGCAAGCTCTTTTATAATGTCTGCCCAATATTCCTCTTTCCAATGCTTATCTGCTCGAGTTGTTGCGTGAATAAGCATAACGTAAGCGGTCATTTTTTCACTTTTTTTTGCAAAATGTTGAGCAATGTTGTAGTTACCTTGAGTCCCAGATAAAGCATAACCTAATGATTTTGCACACAATTTCCTAATTCGCTCAACGGCGTGCTGTTGGTAGGGAATGTCAAAGGTTTGATCATAAAAAAGGCTGCTTAATCCCTCTCGGGCAGACTTTTTATCGTAACCAAATTTTTTGCCTTTCGCTTGGCGGGTCACTAGCACCGCACTTTTGATAAGCCCTTGAGCATCAATCACAGCATCATATTGCTCACTTTTTAATTCTTGCAAAAAATGTTGCCACTCTATCCAAGTAGAACGCTTGTATAAATTTTTCCGCCAACGGCGAATAGCAACAGGGATAATCTTATTCACTGCTGAATGCCAGCGTGGAATTTCAGCAAAATTTTCTTCCACCACCCAATCTACGCTCAAATTAGGAATTGCATTTCGCATATCGGTTAAGGCAGGCAAGGTGTGTAAAACATCACCCATTGAGGAAGTTTTTACGATGAGAACTTTCATATTTCTACAAAAAATAGCAAGCGGTTGTTTTGTGCAAAAAAATTGACAAAAATGACCGCTTGTAGTGAGTTTATGCTAATAATGTTTGGAGTTTTTCCATTACCATTTCAGGCTCAATATCAATCAAGCTTTGGTGATAGCCTTCTGCCCCATCGCCTTTGCGAATTTTAATTAATCCACCTTCAATCAAGCGAATAATCACCGCATTTTTCGCTAGTGGTGGCGTGTATTGTGGGCTTGTTGGCCCATACAACGCAACCAAAGGTTTATTCAGGGCAGCTGCGATATGCATCAAGCCTGAGTCATTGCTCACCACTGCTGCACAATCAGCAATTAAATCAACCGCTTGGTTTAGATCAGTCTGGCCTGCTAAATTTAAGCAATAACGTTGTAGTTCTGCAGGCAAGGCTAAACGGATTCGCTCACCAGCTTCTTCATCTTTTTTCGAGCCGAATAAACGCACGGAGTAACCTTGCTCAATCAACATTTTAGCCAGCGTTGCGTAATGGTAATGCGGCCAACGTTTTGCCGGTCCGAATTCCGCACCCGGGCAAAACCCGATGGCTGGGCGGTTTTCTGCATAGGCTAGTTGTTTTTCAAACTTCACTTTGGTTGCGGCAATTTGCTCCAACTCGGTTTTTAAATAAGGGTAGAGAATTGGCAACTGTTCAGCATTCGGAATTGAGCCTTGCTCAAACGCCAATGCCACATAACGCTGTACCATCATCGGGTAATCATTTTTATTCGAGCGAAGATCATTTAAGAAGAAATATCTACTTTCCCCTTTCCAGCCACGACGTTTGGCAATTTTCGCAAACAACGGGATGAACGCAGATTTGAGCGAGTTTGGCAAGACGATTGCCATATCATATTGATTGCGAAGCCCTTTGCCGAGTTGATAACGTTCGCACAAGCGAAATGAACCGTGCCCAATCGGCATTGAAATTGCATTGCGAACCTCGGGCATCCGGGCTAACAGAGGGCGGCACCAATCCGGAGCCATTACGTCAATCTGACAATTTGGGTATTGCACTTTAAGTTGCTGATACAGCGAGTGCGACATCATCATATCACCAACCCAAGATGGACCAGTAACTAAAATATTCATTTGCAAAATTCTCTTAAAAAGTAACCGCTTGTTATTATTGCTTTACACAATTTTCAGCAAGATTTCTTTTCGTATTATCATATAAAAAGGCTTTTCCATTACGCATTTCATGCCATGTCCAGCGGATATTGGTGTATTTTTTACCATTTCTAGTTACCGATGGGGAAAGCTGATACGATAATCCTTGAAAATTAACCGTAATATTGTCTTTTTTTGCCTCTTTTTGAGCAATTTTTTGGCGTTCAACTTCTACTTTTTTGTTATTTTTACACAGATATAAATTTAATTCTGTAGCTTGTTCCACTTGTTTAATAACTGTTTTAGCTGGTTCTGTTATTTTTTGCACTTTTTCGAGCTGTTCAACAGGTGGAACGACTTCTGCTGTACAAGCACTCAGTGCTATTGCTACTGTTGCTAAAAAAATAAACTTATTAGGTTTGGAAAATAAGCTCATATACTTCTCCTTTAAAAAGCAAAGAGCAACGTTTGTAGCGTTGCTCTTATTTTCCTCATTATTTAAAAGTATAGCTACCGTTTGCTTGACGTGTAAATTTACCACCTGAGCCAATACTCATTTCAACAACACGGTTATTTTTATCTAAACGAACAGTTACTCGCTCGCCTACTTTTAAATTACTCACAACGTTATTTACTTTGCTCATTACATTTACGTCGGAGATATTTAAATTATTATCACGGAATACCTGCATTAATGATACACCTTTTGGTACCGTCATTGTTTTAGTCGATACTGCCACTGCTGAAGTGGTATTTGTTTTAGCTGCTTCAGATTTAGTAGAAGCTTTTTCTGCTGGCTTAGCTACTACTTTTGTAGATTCTTTTTGTGGTTGTGTAGCAATGCGCTCTACCTTAGGTTGATGTTTTGGAGTAGTTTCAGGTTGGAATACCACACTACCTTCTGTTTTTGGCTTAATTGCAGATTGTGGCACTACAGGTTTATTCTGAACTGGCTTAACTGCTACAGATTGCTCAACAACTGGGGCTTGTGTTGTCTGAGGCTGATTATTTTGTACTTGATTAGAAGCTACTTGTTCAGTTTGAACTGGTGCTACTGCGGTTGTTGCCTCTGATTGTGCTTTCTGCTGAGCTTCTTGGGCTTGAGCCTGCTCCTGTGCTTTAGCTGCTTCTTGCTCCGCACGAGCTTGTTCTTCTGCTCGTTTTGCTTCTGCTTCATCTACCGGGCGGAACTCAATTGGTAAGCTACCACCTTGTTGCGATTGCAGCTCTTCCACCGTTTCAGGTGTACTTGGTTTTAATAGGAAAAATAGCACTAATAATGCTAAACCTAACAATGATACTAATAATAAACGACGTGTTTTAGGTGGCATATTTTCCTTAATGTCTTTTGTTTTAGTTGCAGCTACCGCAGCAGTTGCAGCCATTGTTGCTCCTGCAGCTGTTGTTGCCGCATTTGGAATAATACGCTCGGTGGTAAAACTTTCTTGAGTAGGCTTCACGACTACAACTTCTGGATCAGCCTTTTCCTTCACCTCAAACGGCGTTGTAGTTGTTGCTGAATCGCCTTCTGCTGATGGATTTTCTTTCACATTTTTCACAACTGCCTCCACATTCTCTGTACTTGGTGTAAATTGAAATTCTTTTGTCGGTTTAGCCGAAAATGCATCAGCGGTCTTATCTTCTACTGGTGCATCAGATCTTTTCATTATTGGGGTAAATGTATGGCCTGGTGCTTTTGTTGAATGTAGAGAAACATAAGGTCTGTTGCTATGTGAAGAGTCCACTTGTACTGGCTCTACCTTTTCATTCTCTGGGCTTTTATTTTCTTGATTAGGGGTTAAAGGCTCACCAAAAACAGGCTCTTTACGAAAATTATTTTGCGTCATATTTTTTCCAAAAATAATAGGAGTTAATTTATATAAAAATATCTGTATTCTAAATCAATTCACGGTTTATTTGAATTCATTTGAATAAATTTACACAAATAGCGGTCATTTTTCATAAATTTTTTGCAAATTATTGTAATCTCGCTTAATTTCAGACCAAATGCAAAGCAATAAGTTTATCTTTTTCTATTTTTTCGATCTGTGTCGAAAAATTTACTTTTGCCGCTTGAGATAAATACCACTCACTTTTAAGCTCATCACAAATTTACTCAACCATAAGGAAACATTATGAAACAAATGAAAACTCTCGCGTTAGGCCTATTAATGAGCTTAAATACATTCGCTTTTGCTCAAACTCCACCTCAAATTGAGCAGAATAGTATGCCTCAAACTGAGCAACAAGTAACACAAATAAATACCAACACCGTAAACATCAACACCGCAAGTGCTGCTGAATTGCAAGATAAGCTGGTAGGAATTGGCGAGAAAAAAGCTCAAGCGATTGTCGATTACCGTACCAAAAATGGTAATTTTAAAAGCATTGAGCAGCTTGCCGAAGTATCCGGTATTGGACAAGCAACGGTAGAAAAAAATCGAGCAAATATCGTTTTAGAGTAATCAAAATTGTTGAAGTGGGTAAACTACAATCGCTCTATTTGTCTTTTCTTTTGTAGCCACTTCAACATCTTTTTTAATTTTTTTCATTTTTTGTATTGCATTTGCTATATTTGCCCCCATTTAAAAACGGACTTCAGTTTTAATCAATAAAGGAAAACGCAATGCAATTAAAATCATACCCTACTCCAACTTATTTACAGCGTGTGAAAATCGCTCTGCATTATTTGTTGCCACAGTTAGCAATTACTAGAGCAGCAGGTTGGTTAGCGGAACAAAAATGGGGAGCTGTTACGCATTTCATTATTAAATTATTTGCCAAGCAATACAAAGTCAATTTATCTGAAGCCGTAAAAAACGAACCTTCAGATTATGCTACATTTAACGAATTTTTTATTCGTGAGCTAAAAGAAAATGCACGCCCGATTAATACCGAAAGTAATGTAGTTTGCCTACCGGCAGATGGCAAAGTGAGCGAATCCGGTGATATTGCGGACAACCGTTTATTACAAGCAAAAGGACATTTTTTCACGCTCGAAACCTTGCTGGCAAACGATCAGGAAATGGCGAATAAATTCAAAGATGGTACTTTCATCACTACCTATTTATCGCCAACCGACTACCACCGTGTACATATGCCATGTGACGGCACGCTACGCAAAATGATTTATGTGCCGGGCGAGCTGTTTTCAGTGAATCCTTTCCTCGCCGAACACGTGCCAAATTTATTTGCTCGTAATGAACGTGTGATTTGTGAGTTTGACACTGCATTCGGACCAATGGTACAAATTTTAGTCGGCGCAACCATTACAGCAAGTATGAGTACTGTTTGGGCTGGCGTTATCAATCCTCCACGAGCAGATGAAGTGGTTGTTTGGAATTACGAAACTGAAGGTGAAAAAGCGATTAAATTACAAAAGGGTGAAGAAATGGGTGCTTTCCGTTTAGGATCAACTGTAATTAACCTTTTCCCGACAAGCAAAGTACACCTTAACCCAGCTCTTATTACAGGTACGAAAACCCGAATGGGTGAAGAATTAGGTAGAGTGATTTAATATTCATCAGCCCTTTAAAGTTAAATATTTTATTTAACTTTAAAGGGCTTTTTCATAACCAAATTATCTAGCTTATTCTAATAAAATAAAACCGACCATTTCACTAAGCCTTTTATTTATGCTATTGTACCCCCCAATTTATTTGCCTATTAAAGGATAGATAATGAAGCTACAACAAATTATCCGAGAAAATCATTTAGGCTTGCTGTTCCAACAAGGGAATTTTGGCTTGGAGAAAGAGAGCCAGCGTGTTGATATGAATGGTAATATTGTCACCACGCCTCACCCTGCCGTGTTTGGGAATCGCAGCTATCACCCTTACATTCAGAGCGATTTTGCTGAGAGCCAACTCGAACTGATTACCCCGCCGAATGCAAAATTGGAAGACAGTTTCCGCTGGCTTTCTGCCATTCACGAAGTGGTGCTGCGTTCATTGCCTGACGATGAATACATCTACCCCTTGAGTATGCCTGCCGGTTTGCCGCCGGAAGAGCAAATTCAAGAGGCTCAATTTGATAACCCTGATGATGTGAAATATCGGGAATACCTCTCCAAAACCTATGGCAAATATAAGCAAATGGTGAGCGGTATTCACTACAATTTCCAGCTCTCGCCTGAATTTGTGGAAAAAGCCTTCGCCGCCCAAACAGAATATGCCACGCACAAAGAGTTCCAAAATGCGTTGTATATGAAACTCGCCAACAATTTCCTGCGTTATCAGTGGATTTTGCTCTACCTGCTCGCTGCTTCACCAACGGTGGAATCGCAATATTTTTACGGAAAATCACCGCTTGCAACCAGGCAATTTGTCCGCGGCTTGCGTTCCAGCCGTTATGGTTACGTCAATTCATCCGATGTGGTGGTGAACCACGACAGCCTGCAAAGCTATGTGGAGAGTCTTGAAGCCCAAGTAGCAAACGGCTTGCTGATTGCGGAAAAAGAGTTCTACTCCAACGTGCGGCTGCGTGGCGGCAAAAAAGCCCGTGACTTGCTCGAAAACGGCGTGAAATATGCCGAGTTCCGTCTGTTCGACCTCAACCCATTCGCCCCATACGGCATTGAGTTGGGTGATGCGAAGTTTATCCACTCGTTCTTGTTAGGAATGTTGTGGCTGGAGGAAACAAGCGGTCAAAAAGAGGTGGAAATTGGCAAACAGATGCTTTACCAAGTCGCAATGGAAGATCCAAGAAGCGAAACCGCTTTCCGTGCAGAGGGTGAGGCAGTACTAAATCAGATCCTCGTAATGCTCGAAACCTTAGGTTCAAGCGAAGAGAGCCGAGAGCTGGTGCGGGAAAAATTAGCACAATTTGCCGATCCGAGCCAAACCATCGGTGGACGTTTGATCCAAGCCATCGAACAGTTCGGTAGCGACAAAGCTGTTGGAGCGAAATTCGCTCAAACTTACAAAGCTCAAGCCTTTGAGCGTTTTTATGCCTTATCGGCATTTGACAATATGGAGCTTTCAACCCAAGCCCTGTTCTTTGATTTGATCCAGCAAGGCATAAGCACGGAATTATTGGACGAAAACGATCAGTTCCTCGCCCTGAAATTTGGCGATCATCTGGAATATGTGAAAAACGGCAATATGACCAGCCACGATCAATATATTTCGCCATTGATTATGGAAAACAAAGTGGTGACGAAAAAAGTGCTGGCGAAAGCTGGTTTCAATGTGCCGAAAAGTGTGGAATTTACCACGCTCGAAGAGGCGGTGGCTCACCATCCGCTGTTTGAGGGCAAGGCAGTGGTGATCAAGCCGAAATCCACTAACTACGGTTTGGGCATTACCATTTTCCAACAAGCGGTCAAAAATCGGGAAGATTTTGCAAAAGCGGTGGAAATTGCGTTCCGTGAAGACAAAGAAGTGATGGTGGAAGATTATTTAGTTGGCACGGAATACCGTTTCTTTGTGCTGGGCGATGAAACCCTCGCCGTGCTTCTGCGTGTGCCGGCAAACGTAGTGGGTGATAGCATTCACACCATCAAAGAATTGGTTGAAATGAAAAATGACGATCCGCTTAGAGGCGATGGCTCTCGTAGCCCGTTGAAAAAAATTGCCTTAGGCGAAATCGAACAGTTACAACTGAAAGAGCAAGGTTTAACGGTGGATTCTGTGCCGGAGAAAGGTCAAACCGTGCAACTGCGAGCCAATTCCAACATCAGCACCGGCGGCGATTCTATTGATATGACCGACCAAATGCACGAAAGCTACAAACAAATTGCGGTGGGCATCGCTCACGCTATGGGAGCGAAAGTGTGTGGCGTGGATTTGATCATTCCTGATCTCACTAAGCCTGCCGAACCACACCTCAACTCTTGGGGCGTGATCGAGGCGAATTTCAACCCAATGATGATGATGCATATTTTCCCATATCAAGGAAAATCTCGTCGTTTAACTAAAGCGGTGATTAAAATGCTGTTTCCTGAATTAGACAACTAAATTTTTCAACACCAAACCCTCTTATTTAATTAAGAGTAATTGTTAAACAGTTACTCTTAATTTATTTATACACACCCCACTCATGCACGTAATTAAAATACTCACTCCAAATAGAGAAAAACAGCATAACCAAAAATTATTAACATAAAAATATTTGTGAATATAATGTTATAAAAAACACTTAAATGGAGCAAGTAATAGTCAAAAAATCATATTGTATGTGATATAGATCACATTTCTGTAATTAATACATTGTGTGAAATAATTATCATATTAAAATCGCGCTCCAAGAATAATTTAACTACTTCTAAGGAGTAATACATGAGCATTGCTATTATTATAGCAACCCATGGTGTTGCTGCAGAACAACTCCTCAAAACGACGGAGATGCTAATTGGAGAACAAGAAGATGTGGCTTACATTGACTTTGTTCCTGGTGAAAATGCAGAAACTATTATGGGTAAATACCAAACATTAATTGATGGTCCATTATCACATTGTGAGCAAGTACTATTTCTTGTAGATATGTGGGGGGGAAGCCCTTTTAACGCCGCAAATCGCTTCCAAGATGGTAAAACAGGAATGGATGTTGTTGCCGGAGTTAATATCCCAATGTTAGTCAATACCTGTATGGCTCGTGATGATGTTGAATCACTAGAAGAGCTTGTTGAAGTAGCATTAGAAGCTGGTTCAACAGGTATTCGTTCATTAAACCACCAACCTGAGGTTGCTCAAGCAACTACACCAGCTCCAGAACAAGAAACATCTGTTACCCAACAATCTGAAATTGTCGATGATGGTCGCCGAATGACAATTGCTCTCGCCCGTATTGATGATCGTCTAATTCACGGACAAGTAGCAACTGTTTGGACAAAAGAAAGCAAGGTAAATCGTATTATTGTCGTAAATGAGGGTGTTGCAAAAGATAGCGTTCGCACAACAATGTTAAAAAGTGTAGCTCCTCTTGGTGTTACGGCACACGTTGTTGATGTACCTAAAATGATCCGTGTCTATAACAATCCTGAATATGCAGATGACAGAGTGATGCTTCTATTCACTAATCCTAGCGATGTGCTGGAACTTATCGAAGGTGGTGTTCCGCTTACCTCCATTAATGTTGGAGGAATTTCTCACAAAGAAGGAAAAAAATGGTCAGTCACGCTGTTGCAGTTGATCAGAAAGATATTGAGGCATTCAAAGCAATTGACACTAAAGGTGTTGAATTGGAAGTACGTAAAGTCTCAAGTGATAGCCGTCAATATATGATGGATTTATTAAAAAAACATAATTTAATCTAAAGGAAATCAATATGGAACTCTCAGCATTACAAATTGTGCTTTTATTCCTCGTTGCCTGTATCTCCGGTATGGGTTCAATTCTTGATGAATGGCAAACTCACCGCCCACTAATTGCTTGTACGATGATAGGATTAGTGTTAGGCGATATTACAACAGGTGTTATTGTAGGTGGTTCATTAGAACTACTAGCATTAGGATGGATGAATATTGGTGCAGCAGTTGCTCCTGATGCTGCTCTTGCTTCTATTGTTTCAACTATTCTTGTTATTGTTGGCAAACAAGATATTTCAACAGGTATTGCTATTGCAATCCCACTTGCAGCAGCAGGTCAAGTGCTAACTTATATTGTACGAGCTATCACTGTTGGTTTCCAACACGCAGCGGATAAGTCAATAGAAGATGGTAACTTAAACCGCCTAGATTGGCTACATCGTGGTGCATTACTCCTACAAGCAATGCGTATTGCTATTCCAGCATTGATTGTTGCTCTAACAGCTGGTACTGATGCAGTACAAACAATGTTAAATGCGATTCCTGAAGTTGTAACAACAGGGCTTAAAATTGCAGGGGGCTTTATTGCCGTGGTTGGTTATGCGATGGTAATTAATATGATGCGTGCTGGCCATTTAATGCCGTTCTTCTTTGCCGGTTTCGTGATTGCAGGCTTTACTGATTTCAACCTTGTCGCACTTGGTGTACTAGGTACTGTAATTGCAATGTTGTATATCCATATGCATCCAAAATACAACAAAGGCCAACAAGTAGTAGTAACTGCTGCACCGAAAAATGATTTAGACAACCGTTTAGACTAAGAGGGCATTCAATATGACAACCGAAATCAAAAAAGTAACAAAAAGCGATTTGAATGCCGTTGTACGTCGTTCAAACTTATTCCAAGGTTCGTGGAACTTCGAACGTATGCAGGCTTTAGGCTTTGCTTATGCAATGGTTCCTGTCATCAAACGTTTATATCCTGATCCAAATGATCCTGGTCGTAAAGAAGCTATTAAACGTCACTCTGAATTCTTTAACACTCAACCATTTGTTGGTGCCCCTATTTTAGGTGTAACTATTGCGATGGAAGAAGAACGAGCAAATGGTAAAGAGATCGACAATGCCGCAATTAACGGAATTAAAGTTGGTCTGATGGGACCACTCGCAGGTGTAGGTGATCCAATCTTCTGGGGAACCGTTCGCCCTGTCTTTGCGGCATTAGGGGCAGGTTTAGCGTTAAAAGGCGAACTCTTAGGTCCAATTTTATTCTTTGTTTTATTTAATCTTGTCCGCTTAGCAAGCCGCTATTATGGCGTGGTTTATGGCTATAAAAAAGGATTAGATGTTGTACAAGATATGAGCGGCGGTTTATTACAAAAATTAACCGAAGGTGCATCAATTTTAGGTCTGTTTATTATGGGGGCCTTAGTCCAAAAATGGACCAGCATCAATGTTCCGCTTGTACTTTCTACAATTCAAAAACAAGATGGTACAACCGAAATTACCACCGTTCAAAGCATCTTAGACAGCTTAATGCCGGGTTTACTACCGTTGCTTTTAACCTTTGCTTGTATGTGGCTACTTCGCAACCGTGTTAATGCAATTTGGATTATCCTAGGATTCTTTGTCATTGGTATTTTAGGTGCTGCAACAGGTGCATTAGCTTAAATAATACCGATATGTAAAATTTCTCTCAAAAATGACCGCTTGATCTTCAAGCGGTTTTTTATAATTTCTATCTACATTTTCCCCACTATTCAGACATTATGACAAATGTGATTCTTTTTTTCTTTATTTTACTTAGCTTTAGTTTTGCTATTTACGATCAAATCCTAATGGGTAAACTTAAAGGCGAAACAAAACTCACTGTCGTACTCAAAAAACAAAAAGCTATTGATAGTTGGTTATTAATTGGTTTAATCATACTATCTATTAGCTATGGCATTCAAAATCAAATTTCGGCATTTACCCTCTATCTACTTAGCACTTGCGTTATTTTAGCCGTCTATTTAGCGTTTTTTCGTGCACCACGTCTTTTATTAAAACAAAATGGATTTTTCTTTGCCAACGTTTACTTTCATTACACTAGAATTTACCAAATAAATATAGCTGAAATAAGTTCTCGTGAAAAAGTCCTCGTCATTGATTTACACGGAGGAAGAAGGTTACTTGCCTGCCCCGAAAACGAAAATGATCTTCAATCTGTGGTAAATTTTTTTGGGGGATATAAAAAATAGCAAAGCGGTTGTTTTTCTCAAACATTTTGCAAAAAATATGAGAAAAACAACCGCTTGTAATATTAAAAATGCAATTATGCTTTTGCTGCTGCCGCTGCTTTCACGATTACTGCGAATGCCGGAGCTTTCAGTGAAGCACCGCCGACTAATGCACCGTCAATATCCGGCTGGGTAAATAATTCTGCCGCATTTGCATCGTTTACTGAACCGCCGTATTGAATAATCACTTGGTCTGCTACCGCTTGTGATTTTGCTGCGATGTGATCACGGATGAATTTATGTACTGCTTGAGCTTGTGCCGGAGTCGCAGATTTGCCCGTGCCGATTGCCCAGATTGGTTCGTAAGCGATTACTGCACCGTTAAACGCTTCCACACCGTGAGCATTGATGACAGCATCGATTTGACGTGCACACACTTCTTCGGTTTTACCCGCTTCGTTTTCCGCTTCAGATTCACCGATACATAACACTGGCACTAAGCCTGCGTCTTTTAACACTTTGAATTTTTGTGCGATAAATTCATCGCTCTCTTTGTGGTAAGTGCGGCGTTCTGAGTGACCGATGATGATGTATTTCGCACCAAACTCTTTTAACATTTCAGGGGAAATATCGCCGGTGAAAGCCCCTTTCACGTTCACATCAACGTTTTGTGAACCTAACGCAATTAAGCCTTTATCGCTACAACCACAGCCACAACCTGCAAGTGATGCTTCAGCGTGAGCCAAATACATTACCGGTGGAGCAATTGCTACATCACAGCCTTCAACGCCGTGTAATTCTGCTTTTAAATCTGCAATTAAGGTTTTGGTAAACACTTTATCACCGTTTAATTTCCAGTTACCCATTACCAGTGGACGACGTGCCATTTTGTTTCTCCTATAAATTGAATTTAAATATAAATCGTTGTGAACTATATCAAATTTTGAAAGCGTTTTGTGGTTTTTATTCGCTTTTTCTGATCTAGATCGAAAGGTTTAACGTATAATTAGCAAATCTATTTCTAATGAGCAAAAAACAATGCAACTAAACTATTTATACTCTGCCCCTCAAACCCAAGGGCGTTTAAAAGCTGAATTTGCCGACTTTATCGTGCGTGAAGAATTGGGGTACGAACTGACTGGCGAGGGAGAGTTTGTGGCAGTTAAAATCCGTAAAACCAATGCAAACACCCTCTTTGTCGGCGAAAAATTAGCAAAATTTGCCGGAATTTCTGAGAGAGATATGAGCTACGCAGGCTTAAAAGACCGCCACGCCGTTACCGAGCAATGGTTCTGCTTACATTTAGCCGGCAAAGAAACACCTGATTTCTCCACCTTTGAATGTGAAGGCGTTGAAGTATTAGAAGTTACTCGCCACAACCGCAAAATCCGTGTTGGCTCGTTAGCTGGCAATCATTTTGAATTATTACTGCGTGATGTGGCAGAAAGTGCCGATTTAATTCATCGCTTACAGCAAATACAAGCGGTCGGATTTCCCAATTATTTTACCGAACAACGTTTCGGGCGAGACGGGCACAACCTCACCCAAGCTCAACGCTGGGCAAAAGGCGAAATTGTGGTTAAAGATCGCAAAAAACGCAGTTTTTATCTCTCCGCCGCTCGCTCCGAAGTGTTTAATTTAGTGGTTTCCCAACGTATTAGTGATGGCTTGATGAATCAAGTATTAGAGAATGATTATGTTCAACTGGCTGGCTCAAACAGCTTTTTCTGCGTGACCGAAAATGAAATCGCTGAAAGCCAAGATCGCCTAGATCGAGCCGATCTATTATTAACCGCTCCGCTGATCGGCGAAAAATCCCTCGAAACCACCGCCAATTCCGCCGAAAAAACGATTATCGAACAGCACAAAGAGCTAGTCGAGCTAATGAAAAAAGAGCGAATGAGCACTGCCCGCCGGGCAATGATCTGCAAACCTAAAGGTCTCAAATGGCAATTTGAGACAGATGGATTAAGATTAAAATTCTTTTTAGATTCAGGTAGCTATGCAACAGGATTAGTGCGAGAGTTAATACGTTTATCGGAAGAGAATGAAGTTTAAAATTTGCAAAACTTTCTTAAAATCTTACCGCTTTTTACACTTTTGACTAAAAAAGTTGTCGAAAAATTGTTAGAATTGATTACTTTTATACTTAGCATCTATTTAGCAGTAAGATCTAAAGGAAATTATGAGAATTTTAATCAGTAATGACGATGGTTTTCACGCTGTCGGCATTCAAACCTTAGCCAAAGCACTACGAGATGCAGGGCATATCGTCACCATTATTGCTCCGGATCGTAACCGCAGTGCAGCATCAAGTTGTTTAACTTTAGTTGATCCATTACGTGTGCATCGTTTTGATGAATATAATTATGCAGTAATCGCTGGCACACCTGCAGATTGTGTCCATTTAGCCTTAAATGGATTATTTGATAGCAAGTTTGCTGAAAGATTTGACTTAGTTATTTCGGGCATTAATCATGGAGCAAACTTAGGCGATGATGTGGTTTATTCAGGCACGGTGGCAGCAGCATTGGAAGGTCGTCATTTACCACTACCAAGCATTGCTGTTTCACTTGTTGGACGTAAACATTCTTCGTTTTTAGATGGCGAAAACTATTTTAATACAGCAGCACAAGTTGTGCTAGATTTGCTGGTAAAAATGGAAAATCAAATATTTCCACCAAACCACGTTTTAAATGTGAATGTGCCAAATTTGCCTTACTCTGAGCTAAAAGGCACAATGATTACCCGTTTAGGTGAGCGTTCAACAGCAGCTGAGATCGTAAAGCAGAAAGATCCTCGCAATGCAGATGTTTACTGGATTGGTGTCACCGGTGAACCGTTAGACGAAAGCTACGGCACGGATTTTTATGCGTTAAATCGAGATTGTGTCTCTATTACCCCAATTCAGGTAGATATGACCGCACATAAAACTATCGCAACATTAAAAGGCATTTTTAATGAAACTGTTTGAAAAAATTTATGACAAAACTATGGAATGGTCAAAACACCGTTTAGCGGCATTTTGGCTTAGTTTAGTCAGTTTTATTGAGGCGATTTTCTTCCCAATTCCGCCTGATGTAATGCTTATTCCGATGTCGATGGCAAAACCGGAAAATGCGTTTAAATATGCCTTTTATACCACTGTTGCCTCCGTGCTAGGCGGTATTATCGGCTATTTTATCGGTTTGTATGCGACCGATTGGGTGCAAGGTGTTATTGCCAGCTGGGGAATGCAAGCAAACTTTGATAGAGCAAAGGCATGGTTTGAAACTTGGGGCGTGGCAGTTGTGTTTTTAGCAGGTTTTTCTCCCATTCCGTTCAAAGTATTTACTGTATGTGCCGGTGTATTACAAATGGCGTTTTTCCCATTTGTGATAACAGCTGCAATTTCTCGCTTTGCCCGCTTTATTCTAGTCGCGAAGCTTTCTGCATGGGGCGGAAAAAAATATGAAGTCAGAATTCGCCACTCTATTGAATTAATTGGTTGGGGAACTATCGTGCTTGCGGTAGTTGCTTATCTTCTTTACAAATTATTGAACTAAATTTTAAGGGTAATAGAAAATGAAAAAATCACTTTTTGTTTTATCACTTGTCTCATTCGCTTTAGCTGGCTGTTCAAGTAACTCAAGCGAGTCTAGTACATCAAGCGTGGAAACCACAGATGCCAACGCAACTTGGCAATCTGCGGATAGCATTCAAACTGCACCAATGCCGGATTCTATGAATCAACCAATTGCTGTACCGCCGGCACAGCCTGTATATTCAGCCCCACAACCTATTACTGCCGCACCCGCACCAATGCCTGTTTCAAGCGGTAGCTATGGCTCTCAAGTGGAAAGTGTAGGTAACTGCCAAGTTGTGCGTGATGGCAATAATGCCCCAATTTACGCACAAATTACCAAAGGTTGCTATACCGATAGCTCTTACACAGTGGGTAAAAGTGATACTCTTTATTTAATTGGCTACTTAACAGGCACAAGTGCGAGCCATATTGCTAACTTAAACGGCTTAAGTGCAAACTCTGCATTAAAAGTTGGTCAAGTACTCCGTGTGCGTTAATAGGCGGATTGAATGAAAAAATCATTTTTGATATTTGCAATTTCTTGTGCATTTTTGACCGCTTGTGGAACAAGTGATAAGCAGGATAACGTTGATGATCCAAACTTGTTGCCTTCAGGTACGTTAGAGCCTGTTGCAGGTTCTGGAGCAAGTCAAGGTAGTTACAGTTTACCGTCCGATATTAAATCGACCTCTATGCCTGACTCTATGAAATAATTTTAGGATAATCATTTAATGAAAAAGCAATTTATACTTTTACCTTTAGTCTCCGCTATTTTATCTGCTTGTTCCTCAAACAACCCCGCACCGGTAGTGAATGCTTCGGGCAATAATGAACTTAGCCCGGGAGTAATGCAGCCTGTAGATACTAATATGGAAGCAATAAATTCAAGCGGTGGTTGGCAGTCTGATATTCAATCAGCTCCAATGCCAAGCTCAATGAACACGCCGGTACAAACTATTCCGCAGCCTGTTTCTACACCGCAGCCGATTGCAACTGTGCCACAGCCAGTTATCACTAACCCTGTGATTACAGAGCAACCACCACAGCCAACGACTACGACTAAAATTGTGAAGAAAACAAAAACGGTAGAGAAAAAAGTCGATCAGAATTTTGAGATTCCACGTGATGCTAACAATGCTCCGATGTATAACCAAATTCAGAAAGGCTTCTATGATGGCTCAACTTACACAGTTCGCAAAGGCGATACAATGTTCTTAATTGCTTATATTGTGGGTAAAGATGTAAAGGAAATCGCTGCTCTTAACAATATGAGTGAGCCTTATCAATTAAATGTAGGTCAAAAAATTAAAACAGGTAAATCAGCTACAGAAACTATTACTGTTGAGGAAAAAGTAACTGTACCTGTTGAGCCACAAATTACTTATCAACAAGGTGCAAATGGTACGACTTACGCTTCTGATGGTAACATTACAGGTCCTGTGAAAGCGGGAACGGGTAATACAGAAGTACCCGTTTCTAATAATGGCATTCGAGCAACAGCAGGAACAGTATCAGCAGTAACCGCTTCAGCAGGAACAGCTAGTCAAATAGAAAATCGCACAACTTCAACTATTCGAGCAACAACCGCTTCTGAAAGTCCATCGTCGGCTTCAAATACAACTGTAGCCCCTGCTTCATCAATTAAATGGCAATGGCCAACAAATGGGCGAGTCATTTCAGGTTTCTCATCAGCAGAAGGTGGCAATAAAGGCTTAGATATTGCAGGTTCAAAAGGACAAGACGTGCGTGCAGCAGCAGCCGGTAAAGTTGTATATGCAGGTAATGCCCTACAAGGTTATGGTAACTTAATTATTATCAAACATACCGATGATTTTTTAAGTGCTTATGCACATAACAATACTATTGATGTTGATGAACAAGATACAGTTAAAGCCGGTCAGAAGATCGGTACTTTAGGTAGTACCGGCACAAACACCAACAAGCTTCACTTTGAAATTCGTTACAAAGGGAAATCTGTCGATCCTGTTCGTTATTTACCAAGAAAATAATGGTAAATTTTTAGCTTAATTTGACCGCTTGTATTCTTAGATAATTACAAGCGGTTATTTTTTATAGGAATTTTACAAATGAGCCAAACTACACGCTGCGATTGGTGCGGTGAGAGCGAACTTTACGTGAAATATCACGATGAAGAGTGGGGAAAACCTGAATTCAATAGCATCAAGCTATTTGAGAAAATTTGTCTTGAAGGACAACAAGCGGGGCTTTCGTGGATTACTGTACTGAAAAAGCGAGAAGCTTATCGTCAAGCATTTCACCAGTTTGATCCTGTAAAAATTGCTCAAATGACAGAAAAAGATCTCGATCAACTAATGCAAAATGCCGGTTTAATCCGCCACAGAGCAAAATTAGAAGCCATTATAAAAAATGCAAAAGCTTATCTTGCAATGCAGGAAAAAGACGAAGATTTTAGTGAATTTATTTGGGGATTTGTGAACCATCAACCACAAATTAATGATGTACTCTCGCTTCAAACTGTTCCGGCTAAAACAGATACTTCAAAGGCTATGTCTAAGGCGTTAAAAAAGAGAGGATTTGTTTTTGTGGGTGAAACGACTTGTTACGCTTTTATGCAATCAATGGGACTGGTTGATGACCACTTGAATAATTGCATCTGTAAAACGAAATAGATATAAAAAATTAGGCGACCACTGGTCGCCTAATATCAATTCATATTATTGATTGTTTTGAACGTAATCAATCGCTGATTGAACTGTAGTAATTTTTTCAGCTTCTTCATCTGGAATTTCGATATCAAATTCTTCTTCTAAAGCCATTACTAATTCAACTGTATCTAAAGAGTCAGCACCTAAATCTTCAATGAAAGAAGCTTCTGGTTTAACGTCTTCTGCTTTCGCGCCAAGTTGATCAACAATGATTTTTTTTACGCGTTCTTCAATGCTCATTTTGTTTTTCCTATAGTGAATATCGCATAAGTGCGAGAGTTGATTAGTGTAATCGAAATAATTTTAGATACAACCTTTTTATAGAAAGGTCAAACCAGACTATTCCAATACACAAGAATAAAACTGTATTTGTTCTACCATTCTATCATTATGTTTGTCTTTAATCCATAGAGATAGTTCAAATTTCCAGATCTGATTAGCGAACTTTCGCTAATTCAGTTCTCATTTGTTCAATCACAGCTTGATAATCAGGCTGGTCAAAAATCGCAGAACCTGCCACAAACATATCCGCACCAGCAGCTGCAATTTCCGCAATATTATTGACTTTTACCCCACCATCAACTTCTAAGCGAATGTTATAACCACTCTCATCAATACGACGACGTACTTCACGCAATTTATCTAAGGTTGATGGAATAAAAGATTGCCCACCAAAGCCCGGATTTACCGACATCAACAAAATCACATCAACTTTATCCATCACATAATCTAAATAATGCAAAGGCGTTGCTGGATTAAACACCAAGCCAGACTTACAACCTAAATCACGAATAAGCTGTAAATTACGATCAATATGCTCAGTTGCCTCTGGGTGGAAGGTAATGTAATCCGCCCCTGCGTTGGCAAAATCAGGAATTAAACGCTCAACAGGTTTCACCATTAAATGTACATCAATCGGACATTGAATCCCATAATCTCGTAATGCTTTGCAAATCACAGGCCCAAATGTTAAATTTGGTACATAGTGATTATCCATTACATCAAAATGAATTAAATCTGCTCCAGATTTTAAAACCTTTGCCACATCATCGCCCAATCTAGCCAAGTCTGCCGATAAAATCGAAGGGGCAATCAAATAAGGATTATTACTCATATTTCCTCACAATTTATAAATAGATTATCATTAGATTACCATAATTTTAAAAATGAAAATCAGATCTAGATCTAAAAATTCACTTTTTCTTTAAATTCCATAAAAAAGTTATGGAATAAGAATAAAATTTCGTATAACATATATCCCATAATTTAATTATGGTTAACAAGCCTATTATCAAAATTCTGGAGAAAATATGAAAAAAGGGATTCATCCTGAAAATTATCGTGAAGTACTGTTTTATGATGCCTCTGTACAACAAGGTTGGATTATTCGCTCTTGTGCCTCAACAAACAAAACAATGGTGTGGGAAGATGGTAAAGAGTATCCACTTTATACCTTAGATACCTCATCAGCATCACACCCTGTTTACACAGGTAAACGCCGTGAAGTGAATAATGAAGGTCGAGCAAGCCAATTCAAAGATAGATTTAAAGGCTTTGCTACAACACTTTCAGCTAAAAAATAAAAGGACATAAAATGAAAATCTTAAACTCATTAAAATCAGCAAAAACACGCCATCCTGATTGCCAAATTGTAAGACGCAAAGGCAAACTGTATGTAATTTGCAAAACTAATCCAAGATTTAAAGCTCGTCAGCGTTAACAAAAACTCCGTAAGTTTTTAACCTTACGGAGTTTTTTATTAGTTAAAATAGCTTAGGCTTAAGCTGCAGCCCATATCCCACCAAAAATCTGGTAGAACACACTATTTAGCAACAATAATCCGAAACCTAATACCATTACTGAAAAATCTAGCATTCCTGTTCTTGGAAGTAGTTTGCGGATAAAACCTAACACCGGTTCAGTAATTTGAGCAACAGTATAATCAAGTGGGTGGTTACCCTGTGTAACCCAACTCATCAATGCACGAATTAAGGTGGTGAAAAAGAGAATTTGTCCGAAGGTTTTTACTAAACTTAATAAACCGATTAATACGGCACGAGGCAAATCCAGTCCGAAGAAGATAAATTGCAAAGTAACTAATGCCGCAGCAATCAAAAGTGCAGGAAAGCAGATATTTTTAACCGTTGGAATTAACTTGCCAACTGGGGCAACCAAAGGCTCCGTGATTTTGAGCAAGGTTTGCGAAATAGGCAAACGTGGATCAACTCGACAAAATTGTAGCCACGTTCTGAGTACCAACACAAAATTGAAAAAGCCAACAACTAACGAAATAACAGGGGCTAAAAATTCCATTTATTTCTCTCTTTTATATTTGAAATTATAAAAAATAAGCGGTCGTTTTTACGAAAAAATTTGCAAATTTTCAGAAAAATATGACCGCTTGTATCAGTGTAAATCAATTAAACTTGTGCCGGGTAATCCCACCAAATATCGAACAACTCGCTTACTTGTACATTTTGTAAACCATTGTTTTCTAACCAAGTTTTCACTAATTGACGGTGAGATTCATCACATTTGCCTAATTTTTCTAAGCAAACTAAACCTTCCCAATTTAAGTAGCCGTTTGCTTCTAACGCTAAACCGTTTGGTTTGATCACTTCATCAATGAAACGATCAACTGTTTCATCAATTTGGTCGATACCTGTATTTTCAGCAAAACTAAATTTGATTAAAAAACCTAACTCTTGGTATTCACCTAAGTGCATTTTTTTACGCTGACGAGCATTACGTTGAACTGCCATTTTTTCTCTCCTCTATTAAGTAAACTATTACTTATTTTTTAACAAAATATAGATCCCACACACCATGCCCTAGCTTGTGCCCTCGCTCTTCAAATTTGGTCAAAGGGCGGAAATCGGGGCGTGGAATAAAATCGTTGGTTGCTGATGTATTTTGCAATTTATCCTCAAATTGGCGTAACACTTCAAGCATATGCTCTGAGTAATTTTCCCAATCGGTTGCAAAATGAATAAAGCCATTTGGGCTTAATTTTTCAATCACTCGTGTGATAAATTCAGGCTGAACAATACGGCGTTTGTGGTGTTTTACTTTTTGCCACGGGTCTGGGAAATAGAGCTGCAAGCCGCCGAGCGTGCCGTCTGCAATGCTATCTCGCAAAATTTCGGTGGCATCGTGGCAAATCACTCTCAGATTTTTCACGCCTTTTTCTAACGCATAAGCGATACAAGCCCCTACGCCAGGGGTGTGAACTTCAATGCCGATATAGTTGCGATCCGGGTTTTGCTCCGCCATTTCCACCAGCGATCTGCCCATCCCGAAACCGATTTCCAACACAACCGGATTGTTGTTGCCGAAAATCTGCTCAAAATTAAATGGCGTTGCCTGATAATCTAAGCCGAGATTCGCCCAGTTATTGTTCATCATATCACGCTGATAATCGCTTAAGCGACCGGTACGCAATACGAAACTACGCACTTTTCTTAAATAGCGACCATCTTCGGTAAATTCAGCTTGCTCTACGGTTTTGCGTTTTTTATCTGCAAAAGTTTGCTTTTCTGACATCATTCCGCCTTAAAACTTCACTAATGCAGAACCCCAAGTCCAGCCGCCGCCGAAAGCCTCGAGAAGTAATAATTGCCCACGTTTTACACGCCCATCACGCACCGCTTCATCAAGAGCTACCGGCACCGTCGCCGCACTGGTGTTGGCATATTTATCAAGGGTTACTACCACTTGGTCCATTTCCATCTCTAATTTTTTCGCCGTTGCAGTGATAATACGTAAATTTGCTTGATGTGGAATGAGCCAATCAAGATCTGATTTTTGTAAATTATTTGCTTCTAACGTTTCTTCTACCACGCTTGAAAGTTGGTTCACTGCAATTTTGAAAGTTGCGTTGCCCTGCATTTCAATAAAGCCGGAACGCTCTTCACCACGCTTTTGACCTTTTAAGGTAAGATTATTGTCCAAATCTGGCGAAGCGTGTAAGTGCGTTGAAATAATCCCTTGCTCCTCGCTGGCTTCTAAAATAACTGCACCTGCTCCATCGCCAAATAACACAACGGTGCTGCGGTCAGTTTCGTCTAACATTCTGGAGTTGATGTCTGAACCAATCACTAACGCTTTTTTCACTTGCCCATTACGCACAAATTGATCGGCAACACTTAACGCATACACAAAGCCCGTGCAAGCAGCTGCCACATCAAATGCAATAGCATCTTGAATATTGAGCAAGCCTTGAATTTGGCAAGCCGCACTTGGATAAGCGTGGGAATTGGTAGTTGTACCAACTACGATTAAACCAATTTCATTAGCGTCAATTTTTGCCATTTCTAAGGCTTGTTGAGCCGCTTTTGCTCCCATTGTAGCCACGGTTTCATCAGCTCCTGCAATACGGCGTTCACGAATGCCCGAGCGAGTAACAATCCACTCATCAGAGGTGTCCACCATTTTTTCTAAATCAGCATTGGTCCGCACCTGGCTCGGTAAATAACTTCCCGTTGCTAAAATTTTGCTGTTCATATTTTTGATTATTCTCAATCGATTAAAAATAGTAATCTGTTATTATAGCTTGAAAATGTAGAAATTTACAGACATTACAAGCGGTTGTTTTTTATAAATAATTTGCAAAAAAACGCATAAATTTAACCGCTTGCAATTTTATTTATTATTTCGTTTGGGCATCTTCATACAACCACTTTGCTACACGTTTTGCGAAATAGGTTAAAATGCCGTCTGCTCCAGCTCGTTTAAAACAGAGCAAGCCCTCCATAATACATTCACGCTCTTTTAGCCAGCCGTTTTGAATAGCCGCCATATGCATTGCGTATTCGCCGGATACTTGGTAAGCAAAGGTCGGTATACCAAAGTTTTCTTTCACACGCCACACCATATCCAAATACGGCATTCCCGGCTTGACCATAACCATATCAGCCCCTTCTTGAATATCCATTGCTACTTCGTGCAAGCCCTCGTTACCGTTAGCAGGATCGACTTGGTAGGTGTATTTATTGCCGCCTTTTAAATTGCCGGCAGATCCTACCGCATCACGGAAAGGTCCATAATAGTTAGACGCATATTTTGCTGAATACGCCATAATTTGCGTGTTCACGAAACCGTTGGCTTCCAAGGCTTCACGAATTTCGCCAATTCTTCCATCCATCATATCGCTTGGGGCAACAATATCCGCCCCTGCTTCGGCGTGGGATAACGCTTGTTTCACTAACACTTCGGTGGTGATGTCATTCAGTACATAGCCTGTTTCGTCAATAATGCCGTCTTGTCCGTGCGTGGTGAACGGATCTAACGCCACATCGGTAATCACGCCAAGTTCAGGAAATGCCTCTTTTAACGCACGCACCGCACGTTGAGCCAAACCCTCAGGGTTATACGCCTCTTCCGCCATTAAAGATTTTTTCGCATCACCCACCACAGGGAAAAGTGCCACTGCCGGCACGCCATATTTCACAAGTTCTGCTGCTTCAACTAAAAGTTGGTCGATAGTTAAACGCTCCACACCCGGCATTGAAGGAACTTGCACTCGCTGATTTTCGCCTTCAATCACAAACACAGGATAGATTAAATCATTTGCGGTTAATTGGTTTTCTGCCACTAAACGGCGGCTAAAATCGTGTCTGCGTAAACGACGCATACGGCGTAGAGGGAATTGAGATTGAATTACTTGCATTTTAAATTTCCTAAAAGAATAAAGGCACAGCCGCAGGTGCTATGCCTTTTTTAACAAAATGATTACTGTGCAACCTGTTCTGATGGTTCATCATCATCTTTCGGGCGATAAAATCTGGCACACAACACACCTACTTCAAACAATAAACACATCGGAATGGCTAATAAAGTTTGTGAGAAGATATCAGGTGGTGTTAAGAACATACCGATGACAAAAGCCGCCACGATAATGTACGGGCGTTTTTCTCTTAAATCTTCAGGGGTAGTTACTCCTGCCCAGCATAACAAGATGATCGCTACAGGTACTTCAAAACAGATACCAAACGCCATAAAGATGGTTAAAACGAAATCTAAATAGCTGCTGATATCGGTTGCCATTGTTACCCCTTCTGGGGCAGTTGAGGTTAAAAAACCGAAAACTAGTGGGAAGACCACATAATAAGCAAAAGCCACACCGCAGTAGAACAACAAAGTGCTTGAAACCAATAGCGGATACACTAAGCGTTTTTCCTGTTTATACAATGCAGGGGCAACGAAAGCCCAAACTTGATACAGAATAAAAGGTACAGACAAAAACACTGATACAACAATGGTTAATTTAATTGGGGTAAAAAACGGTGTTGCAACGTTGGTTGCAATCATTGTCGCCCCTTCAGGCAAGTTTTCCGTTAAAGGGGTTGCCAATAGGGTGTAAATATCGTTTGCCCAATAAACTAAGCAACAAAAAACGACTAAAATGCAAATAAAACTGCGAAGTAAGCGATTCCTTAACTCGATTAAATGGGAAATCAGCGGTTGAGATTCATCAACTTGCGACATTCTTTCCCTCCGATTTTTGGTTAGACTCAACCGGTGCAGCTAAATCATCATCAGGTGGATAATAAGCTGACATATCCACCAGCGATTCCTCCATTTCAGCTAATTCTGCAATTTTATCTGGTGACAATTCACCTTCTACTTTAGAAGTGGGCAATTGCTCAGATAAATCATCAACTGCAAGCGGTTGATTTTCTACTGTTTTTTGCAATTCTTGAGCTTCTAGCTCTTGGCTTTCCTGCTCAATTTTTTGTTGGATTTCTGCCACTTGCTCATCGGTCAGCTTTGGTACTGTTGCCGATTTAGCAGCATTGTTGTCAAACTCACTTTTTGCGGAATTAATCGAGTCTTGCAACTGAGTTGCCGAGTTTTTCAAATCCTCTACAGTTTTACTCAACTCAGGCGAAAGAGAACTCAAATTAAGCTCTTCCGCCTTTTTAATGCTCTCTTTTAATTCCTGCAGTTTCAGCTCTTGAGCCAGCTCATTTTGCACGTTTGCGGCTAAACCTCGAATTGTACTCACCCAGCCCATTACGGTTCGAATTGCAATCGGCATACGTTTAGGGCCAAGCACCACTAAGCCCACAATCATAATCAGTACTAATTCAGAAAAACCTACATCAAACACGAATTAAACCTGCTCTTTATCTTTTACAACGGTTTGTTGTTGCTCTGTTGAAACTCTTTCTTTTACTTCAACCACTTCAACTTTTTCAACGTTATCAAATCCTGCGTCTTTTTTCTCATCAGACATTGCTTTTTTGAAGCCTTTTACTGATTCGCCTAAATCAGAACCTAACGTGCGTAATTTCTTTGTACCGAAAAGTAACACAATAATTGCAACTACAATCAGAAGTTGCCAAATACTAATACCGCCCATAAAAACTCCTTTCATTTAAGTTGGGTGAATAAAATCTTGTTTATTATATGCCAGTTTGACATATAAAAAAGGAATTTTGCAAAAAAATCGCAAAAAACAACCGCTTATTTACGCTGAGTCAAAATTAACAATAATGGAAAGAGTGTAAGCAATGGCACACTTAACCAAATTGGTAATGTTTCAAATTTCCAAAGCGTCCCCAAAATCACCATTGCAGAAACAGAAAGTGTGATAAAACGACTATTTCCATTACTCTGCTGAGATTTCAAACTTTCATTAATTTCTGCTAAGCGGAAATTAATTTGCTTTTGCTGTTGTAACGCTTTAAATAAAGCTTCAGGAAATTCGGCAAAATGCTCACGATATTGTGGTAAACGCTGTTTAATATCCCGAACCATCGCTTTCATCCCCACCTGTTCATTCAGCCAATTTTGTAAAAATGGCTTAGCGGTTTGCCATAAATCAAGCTGAGGATAAACCTGTCTACCCAAGCCTTCAATATAAAGTAAGGTTTTTTGTAACAACACTAACTGCGGCTGCACTTCCATATTAAATTCTCGAGCCACATTAAACAGATTCAGCAAAACGTGTCCAAATGAAATTTCAGACAACGGCTTGGCAAAAATCGGCTCGCAGACTTCACGGAAAGCTTGTTCAAATTTATCAATATCGGTATCCGGCGGTGTCCAGCCCGATTCCACGTGCATTAAGGCGACTCGGCGGTAATCACGGTTAAAAAACGCCACAAAACTTTCCGCCAAATAGCGTTTATCGTTATGGTTCAGCGTACCGACAATACCGCAATCAATGCCGATATATTGAGGATTATGCGGATTCTCACGACTAACAAAAATATTACCGGCGTGCATATCTGCGTGGAAAAAGCTATCACGAAACACTTGGGTGAAAAACACTTGCACACCACGTTCGGCAAGTAATTTCATATCTGTTCCATTTGCTTCAAGCTCGGCAATATTGGATACAGGAATACCGTAAATCCGCTCCATCACAATCAGATTTTTATGGCAGAAATCTTGGTACATTTCCGGCACATAGAGCATTTCACTGTTTTCAAAATTAGCTCTCAGCCGAACAGCATTATGCATTTCTTTGCGTAAATCCAGCTCGTCTAAAATCGTTTTTTCGTACTCTCTAACCACTTCGACCGCACGCAAACGCTTGCCATCATTTGATAATTTTGGGATCAGTTGAGCAATTTTATACATTAACTCCAAATCCGCTTTGATAACAGGTTCAATGCCCGGTCTAATCACTTTTAGCACTACATCTTTGCCTGCAAGCGGTTGATTTTGGTTAAATTTTGCCGTATGCACTTGAGCAATAGAAGCCGATGCTAATGCGGTTTCATCAAAATCTTCAAACCACGTTTCGAGAGAACCACCTAATGCTTGCTCCATAATTTGACGAGCAACTTTACCCTCAAACGGCTCTACATTATCTTGCAACAAGGCAAGTTGGTCAGCCAGCTCTGGGGCAAAAAGATCACGGCGAGTGGCAAGCATCTGCCCTAATTTAATCCAAACCGGTCCAAGCTCTTGCAACGCCAAACGTAAACGAACGCCATAAGGTTTTTCACTATGCTGATTTTTAACCCAAAACAACGCTCTACGCCCTAATTTCATTTTGCGGGTAATCGGCAGATTAGGAATGGCTTCATCAATGCCATAGCGGAGAAAAGTGTGGATAATTTGATAAAAACGCCGAATATTTTTAAATTGCATTAATGAATTCCTAATTTTGCGAATTTTTGCTCTAATTTGACCGCTTGTTGTGCCAATTCTTCGACCTGATCGTAAAAATTCACCGCTTGCAGGCGATGAACGAGCACAGGGCGTTCTTGCATTAAATTATCAACCAAATGTTGGTTATTTAGCTCGAACTGAGATTTAATTTTACCTGCCATCTTTTTCGCAAAATCGGTTGAAGTTTGTGCTAATACATCACCAATAAAAGGGGAAAGCAACTCCGCAGGGTCTTTTTCTAACTGCTCAAGTAACGTGGTGAAATGTTGCAACACCTGAATATCGCCATTTAGCACGAGCGATTTATTATTGATTAAGTCGGTGAGTTTTTGTTTATCTGCCAGTTTAGGGAGTGTTTCAAACGCCAATTGTACAGAACAATCCGGCTCGCCTTCATAGCTACCTAGCCAATCTGTTCGATTCTCACCAAACAGGATAAAAAAATCCATTTTGGGCGAAGTTAATTCAATTTTAAGCACTTTTCCTGTTAATTTACGTAGGTTAGGCTCAATATGTGGTGAGCGTTTAAGTAACGCATTAAATGCCGTTTCAATCAACCCAAAAGCAAATTGAGGAAACATCAATTGTTGTTTAAGTTCATTTAACATCGTTAAAATTTATAACCTCTGTGTAATGCCACAATGCCCGCACTTAAATTATAGTAATTTACGCTTTCAAAGCCTGCTTGTTCAAGCATCGATTTTAGTTCGTCTTGCTTTGGGTGCATACGAATAGATTCCGCCAAATAGCGGTAGCTTTCCGCATCATTGACCACCACTTCGCCAACTTTCGGTAAAATATTGAACGAATAGAAATTATAAAGCTGGCTGATTGGGTCAATAATCGGTTTTGAAAACTCTAAAACAAGTAAGCGACCACCCGGTTTTAGTACTCGGAACATTGAACGTAGAGCTTTATCTTTATCAGTAACATTACGCAGACCAAAGCTGATGACGATACAATCAAAAGTATTATCGGCAAAAGGCAAGCACTCAGCATTTGCCTGCACATAGCTCACATTGCCCACTACGCCTAAATTGCGTAGTTTTTCCCGCCCGACTTCAAGCATTGAGCTGTTGATATCCGCTAAAATCACTTCGCCTGTTTCACCCACAATACGAGAAAATTTTGCGGTAAAATCGCCCGTACCGCCTGCTAAATCAAGCACTTTCTGCCCTTTTCGAACACCACTGCAATCAATGGTAAAACGCTTCCACACACGATGGATACCAAATGAGAGCAAATCATTCATTAAGTCATATTTACCTGCCACCGAGTGAAACACATTCGCCACGAGCTGCTGTTTTTCTTCTTTAGCAACGGTTTTAAAACCGAAGTGAGTGGTTTCTGTAGCTTGGTCTAATTTTTCAATTTGTTCTGATTGCTGAACGTTATTCATAGCTCATTCTCTTTCATTAAAATTTAGGTGTAACCATAGCAAAAAAGCGGTCATTTTTCCTTAATAATTTGCAAATTTCATCAAAAAAATCACCGCTTGTAGCATTGTCAATTTTCCAAGCAAACCTCCGCTTACTTGACTAAAAAACCTAAATTCTGTAACATTCGCACATTATTTTTTCTTGAGGATTACACATTTTGGACAGTCATAGTCGATACTTAACTCTTTAACCTATCTTGTCTAACCTCAAATTACCGACAAGATCGGTAATACTCGCCTAGTATCTTTGTTCCTTTTTGTCCTAGCCTCCTAACCATTCGGAGCTTAATATGATCCGTGCTTTTGGACTGGATAACGCACGCTTAGTCAGCGTTGATGAAACTAACCCAACCCTGCTCAATGATGCAATTTGGATCGACCTCATCGACCCTTCTGAAGCTGAAAGAAGCGTGTTAGAAAACCGTTTAGACCAAACCCTTGCTGAAGAACACGAATTAGAAGACTTAGAAGCTTCTGCACGCTTTTTTGAAGATGAAGACGGCTTACACTTGCACTCATTCTTTTATTGTTTAGATGATGGTGGCTATGCGGATATTGCTACCGTTGCCTTTACTATTCGTGATGGGCGTTTATTCACGTTTCGTGATCGAGATTTACCGGCATTTCGCCTGTATCGTATGCGTTCACGCCGTGAAAAATTAATTGACAGTAACGCTTATGAATTGTTGCTCGACTTATTTGAAACCAAAATCGAACAGCTGGCAGACGTAATTGAGGAGGTCTATGCGAATTTGGAAAAATTAAGCCGTGTGATTTTAGACGGTAAACAAGAAAAAGATAACTTTAACGATGCACTTTCTCGCTTAACTGAATTTGAAGATGCCAGTTCAAAAGTACGCTTGTGCCTGATGGATACTCAGCGTGCATTAAGTTTCTTACTACGAAAAACCCGCTTGCCGAATAATCAGCTTGAGCAGGCTCGGGATATTATGCGAGATATTGAATCTCTACAACCACATAATGAATCGTTATTCCAAAAAGTGAACTTCTTAATGCAAGCGGCGATGGGTTATATCAACATTGAGCAGAACCGTATTATGAAATTCTTCTCAGTGGTGTCAGTAATGTTCCTACCTGCTACACTGGTTGCTTCTACTTATGGTATGAACTTTGAATTTATGCCTGAATTGCAATTTAAATATGGCTATCCAATGGCGATTGGTTTAATGATTGTAGCCGCCGCTACCCCTTATATTTACTTTAAGCGTAAAGGTTGGTTGTAAGAACAAAGCCCACAGTTTTCTGCTGTGGGCTTTTCTTTTCAATTATACTGTTAAAAATTTATTGTTGAGGATACATTATGCTAGGCAGGCTGCAACATTTCACATCAATGGTTAGGCAAACAGTTATTCAACACCCGTTAGAAATTCTATTTGTTACTTATGTTTCCTTTTTCTTAATTAAGAATATAAGCTATTTTAATGATTTTAGGCTATTGGAAAATCTCATTGCTCTTTCCCCGCTCTGCTTTGTGCTGTTATACCTTATGCGTAACAGCAAAGTATATTGGTTGCTTACTCCTATTCCGATTGCTATTAGCTTCTTCCACCATAAAATCAATCTAAACTTACTGGAAGACTCCCGTTATTGGGCGGTCACTCTCTGCACGTTTCTTTGCTTAATCAGCCAATATTGGCATAAGGATAACCGCAAATTTATTGATGAAATGTCGAACAAACTTATCAATATGGCATTTGCAGGAGCGTTAGCAATGATTATTTGGGGAGTATTGAGCTGTATTACGCTTGCGATTATCTTCTTATTTAATTTTGAAATGTATAGCAGCCCTATCTTTGAACGATTTGGTATTTTTGCCGGATCTTGGGCATTCCCCGTGCTGTTTTTAACGCTTGAGCAGCAAAGTGCAACTACAGACAGATATTTAAATAACATCGGCGAGATGTTGCTTAACTGGATTTTATCGCCAGCGTTAATTATCTATACCGCGATTATTTATGCCTATGTGGTCTATATTATTGCCAGAGGGGAAATGCCAAACGGCATAGTTGCCAACGTTGCCTTCCCTTATTTAACCATTGGCTTAGTAATACAAGCGGTTCAATTATTGTTACAAAATGCAAAATGGCAATGGTTCTACCGTTACTATGTTTATTTAGCCTTATTGCCTCTCGCTTTAGTGTGGTATGCCATCTATATTCGCATAAGCAATTACGGCTTAACCGAAGCCCGTATTTATTTAGTGATTGGGGCAATAACCCTAACTATCTGTTATGGATTATTACTAGTGCAACGTTTCGCTCAATACCGCTTATTCTCTGCCGTTTCGATTGCGGTTATTTTAATTTCGGTCTTTGTTTTAGACCCTCAAAAAATAGCGATTGAAGATCAAACCCAGCGTTTAGATAACTATTTGAGCGAACATAATTTGTTTGATGAAAATAATAAAATCAACAAAGAAGCCGTCTTTAAGCATAAACAATCACTAGGCGATAACCGTGCTGAAATTGAACGCTTTAATTCAATGGTAAGTTATGTTGCAAGAGAATTTCGCTCTGAAAAATTTAAAGAAAAATATGGTATTGAGTCATCTTATGAACTGATTAGCGAGAGAGATTATAATAATCCACGCATTTTTGAAACGGCTAATCGCAATCCTATTCGTTTAACCAAAGCCGATATGGAAAATGTGAAAGAGCTTATTGTTCTTGAGAGAAGGTTTTATCGCCCAAACCATATCTATACTCGAAGAACCGAAGAGGATAGAAATCAGTGCCAAACGTTAATCTATCAAGGTTATGACTTTACCACTAATGAATTTAATGCTGATAATTATACCGAAACCGCCCAAGCCTGTGATGAAATAAAAGCTCCGAAGGAATTTATCATCACCTTTAACGGTATTGAGCCTGAAATTCAGTTTAATATCGACGATGAAGTGTGGAAAATTTTCGCTAAGCATAATTTAGACATTACGCGAACGCATCAAGATGACGTATTGGAAAGCATAAAATCCGATCTACTCAACATTGATTTGGGTAATGCAGAGCTATCACTGAGTGATATTCGACTTCTCTTTGAAGATGACGTTGGCTATGTGGTAGATAATTTCACAACAAAATATTTGATGCTGAAATAGCAAAAAAGCGGATTATTTTTTAATAATCCGCTTTTAATTTCAACTAAGCCAAACTTGCCACCATCACCGCTTTAATGGTGTGCATTCGGTTTTCTGCTTGCTCAAATGCCACATTAGCGGGAGATTCAAACACCTCTTCAGTTACTTCAATGCCATTTGAAAGAGCAGGGTATTTTTCAGCAATATCTTTGCCAACCTTCGTTTCACAGTTATGGAATGCCGGCAAACAGTGCATAAATTTTACTTTAGGGTTGCCTGCCAATTTCATTAACTCTGCTGTTACTCGGTAAGGCATTAATAAATCAATACGCTCACCCCAGCTGTCTAATGGCTCGCCCATTGAAACCCAAACATCAGTATGCACGAAATCTACACCTTTAACCGCTTTTTCAATATCTTCCGTTACAGTAATTCTCGCCCCTGATTCTTCAGCAAATTTGTGACACATTTCAACTAACGCATCTTCAGGCAATAAGGCTTTCGGGGCACAAATACGCACGTCCATACCTAATTTTGCACCGATTAATAATAACGAGTTCCCCATGTTGTTACGGGCATCGCCAATATATACATAGCTAATTTGGCTGAGTGGTTTTTCGCAGTTTTCAATCATAGTTAAAACATCCGCCAACATTTGGGTTGGGTGGAATTCATCGGTTAAGCCGTTGAATACTGGCACGCCGGCATAATCGGCTAATTCTTGCACTACGGATTGTTTGTAGCCACGATATTGAATCGCATCATACATTCTGCCTAGCACTCGAGCTGTATCTTTCATCGACTCTTTGTGTCCGATTTGTGAAGAAGTTGGATCGATATAAGTGACGTGAGCCCCTTGGTCATAAGCCGCCACTTCGAAAGCACAGCGGGTACGGGTTGAGGTTTTCTCAAAGATTAAGGCAATATTTTTACCTTTTAACTTCTGCTGTTCTGTGCCTGCATATTTCGCACGTTTTAAATCACGAGCTAAGTCTAACAAAAAGCGAATTTCACGCTCGGTGTGGTTTACTAAACTCAGTAAATGTCTGTTTTTTAGATTAAATGCCATTTTGTTTCTCCCTGTAAACATTAAAATTAAATTATGCAATATTATTGCATAAAAATTCAATCAATAACAACTAAAATTTTACGGTAAATAAAACTCCCCTTTGCCGACTAAAATTGCTTTACCGCCAACAAAGATAATGTGTTTCTCATCAACACTTAAAGACAAACGATTCGGTCTATCTATTTCATCACCTTGAGAAATAATGACATTCAACGGTGTTAGCCCTTTTACAATATGCCAACCACCCAAATTTGCTGCAGCTGATCCTGTTCCCGGATCTTCAACAACAGTACCTTGAGAAGTAAAAAATAAGCGGGCTTTTACATTATTTTCTGTTCTATGCCAAATGTATAAGCTATCTTTTATCAACGGATTATCAATGAATAAATTTGCATTTATTTTGCAATTTTCGACCGCTTGTTTGGATGATAACCCAATGAGTAACTGCTCTACTCCTGTATTTACATAGCAAGGTTCACAAGCAATATTGCTAATCTCAAGCCCTAAAATATCGGCACATTCGGAACGGCTTAGCAGTGCATTTTCTATTTTTATTCCATTTTTTAAGGCAAAGGTAACTACATCATTTTTATGCTGAATTTCCACTAAACCTGCATTGGTTTCAATAATATATTCATCAGGCAAATTAAGCTGTGAACGTAAAACGAAGGCTGCACCAACCGTTGGATGTCCAGCAAAAGGCATTTCATAATCAGGTGTAAAAATTTTGAGTTTTTTGACCGCTTGTGAATGAGTAGGAGATTGAATAAAAACGACTTCAGAAAGATTAAACTGGCGAGCAATCAGCTGCATTTGGCTGCAATCTAATTCATCTGCCTCATAAAATACGGCAAGTGGATTGCCACCAAAATGGCTTTGTGCAAAAACATTAATTAACAAGTAAAAGCAGCTTTTCATAACACCCTTTTAAAATGAATAATTATTCATTACAGTTGATTTTTTGTTCTGCAAATTCTATCAGAGCAATCGTTTGCCTTCAAGGTGAGATATCTATTAATGGCTCAGTAATCTATGTTTCTAAAAAATAGATTAGATTTTCATCAAACTACATCTTTAGAGTTAGTAATTTTTGATTTATTTCAAAGTTTAAAAAAATAATTCGAGTATACTTATTTCTAGTGATTATTTTACTTTTGAGGTTCTTATGCTTTATGCAGAATTTTTGCTTTTATTAGCATTTTTATACGCAGGCAGCCGCTACGGTGGTATCGGTTTAGGAGTTGTGTCAGGTATTGGCTTATTCGTGGAAGTGTTCTTCTTAGGAATGCCACTTTCCGCTCCTCCAATTAGTGTTATGTTAGTTATTTTAGCCGTTGTAACCTGTGCTTCTATTTTAGAAGCGGCTGGCGGTTTAAAATTTATGTTACAGATTGCAGAACGTATTTTACGCAACAACCCTAAACGTATTACATTCTTGGGTCCACTTGTTACCTACGTGATGACATTAATGTTAGGTACAGGGCATTCTGTTTACTCAATTATGCCGATTATCGGTGATATTGCCTTAAAAAATAAAATCAGACCGGAACGACCTATGGCTGCGGCATCTGTTGCCTCTCAATTAGGGATTACAGGTAGCCCGTTATCTGCGGCGGTTGCTTACTATTTAACTGAAATTACTAAGTTACCGGGCTTTGAAGGCGTTACGCTTTTAAATGTAGTCGGGGTAACTATTACCGCAACGTTCTGCGGTGTCATTGCGATGTCTTTATATAGTTTACGTCGTGGTAAAGAGCTTGAAGACGATCCTGAATTCCAACGTCGTATGCAAGACCCGGAATTACGCAAACAAATTGAAGAAACCAGTGCAACTTCGTTAGATGAACAATTACCAGCAAGTGCAAAAAACTCGGTTTACTTATTCTTAGCAGCGATTGCAACTATTGTGGTGATTGCAATGCTCCCAAGCATTAAACCAACCGTAGCTGCAACAGGTAAAGTGGCGGGAATGGACCAAATCATTCAAATCGTAATGCTGACTTTCGGTGGTTTAATTTTAGTGCTAACCAAAACTGATCCGAAAAAAGTGCCGAACGGTATCGTGTTTAAATCAGGAATGGTCGCAGCAATCGCCATTTTCGGGATTGCGTGGATGAGTGATACCTACTTTACATACGCAATGCCAGCATTTAAAGCAGGTGTAATGGAAATGGTTCAAGCCCAACCTTGGACATTTGCTTTCGCACTTTTTGCAGTATCTGTGGTGGTAAACAGCCAGGCGGTAACAGCCAAAATGTTATTACCAGTGGGAATTGCAATGGGCTTACCAGCTCCGTTATTAGTGGGTTTAATGCCGGCTACCTATGCCTACTTCTTTATTCCAAACTATCCGTCAGATATCGCAACCGTGAACTTTGACGTAACAGGCACAACCAAAATCGGTAAATACTACTTCAACCACAGCTTTATGGCGCCAGGTTTAGTTGGTGTAATTACTGCTTGTGTTGTGGGTATTGCAGTAGCTAATGTACTAATTTAATAAAACTATCATATTGGGCGAGGCTAATTTACTCGCCCTATCTTATCCTTCTTTATAAAATTAATGTTGAAATTGCTTTAAAAGCCAGGTGTTTTGCATTCTTTAACAAAATAAACAAACCCGACTCTATATTACTCACCGATAAATAAGTGGAATTTCAAGCTAATCTAATCCAAGTAATAACTTCATCCAATCGTTTACAAAAGTAAATTTTCACTCATCACTAGCACAAGGTTATCTTGAATATTAATAATGAAACACTGTATTTGGAGTGTTTATTTCAATTCTCCATAAAAACTCTAACATAATAGAAAATGAAAATAAGGCTGTAAACACAGCCTTAATTGAACCATTCATTTTATTTTTCAGATACTGTAAAGCGTTGGAATAAATGGGCTTTTTGCTCTATATCATCAACCACAGCAATCGCAAAGTCAGCCACTGAAATGCCTGCAGGAACATCGCCGTTCATTAGCAATTCTTCACTACCTAGACGGTATACTCCCGTACGTTCTTCGCTATAACCACCTGTTACACCAAGCATTGCAGGCGGAGAAACAAACGCCCAGTTTACATCACGACGCTCACGCAAGTCGTTCAATAAATGGCGAGCAGCATTTGCACCGTCATAGATCTCTTTCGGGAAATCTGGTGTATCAATAACTTGAAGATTTGGAGCAACATAGAGGCTACCGGCACCTCCAACCACTAATAAATACGGCACTTCTGCGATTTTTGCCGCTTCAATAATTGCATTCGCCCCACGAGTGAAATCTGCCCCAATATTTGGATTTGTCCATCCCGGGTTGAAGGCACTGATTACCGCATCCACACCCTTTAACTGCTCAGCAAAATTTGCATTTTCTACATCAAAAGCAACTGCTTGCACATTCTTAGTTTGCTCAACTTTTTCTACGTTTCGAGCAAATGCTACCACTTGATGACCACGCCCCGCTAACTCTTTCACAACAGCTGTTCCTACATAACCCGTTGCACCAATGACTGCGATTTTTTTCATTTTGTTTTCCTTCTGTGGAGTAAATTTGATAAGTTGTATTTTAATGAAATAATAATTTGGATAAATACTGACTTTTGAATAAAATTGTTTCAATTTATGAAAAAATAAGAGGAAATTATGGATAGAATTGAGGCGATTCGCATTTTTCTCACCATTGCAGAAACGGGCAGTTTTACTGCGACGGCAGACAAATTAGATCTCTCAAAACCAATGGTAAGCCGTGCGGTAGCAATGCTAGAGGAATGGTTTAATGCTCGTTTGTTGCAACGCACCACACGCAAGGTTTCACTTACTGAAGCAGGGCAACAAGCGGTCGAATATTGCCAAAAAATTGCAAATTTAACAGAAAACATAGAGCAAGATTTTCTTGCCCGTTCGGGAGAATTAAGCGGAGCATTGCGGATTTCTGCGGCAATTTCATTTGGTGGAACACATTTAGTAACAGCTTTGCAAGCCTTTATGCAAAAGCACCCGAAAGTGTCGGTGCAGTTACAGCTTTCCGATCAGAAGGTCGATCTTTTTGACGAGCGAATTGATCTTGCTTTACGCTTTACGGATCGCCCGGATACTGGCTTAGTGGCTCGAAAATTAGCCACTATTCATTCACAACTGGTTGCGACACCTGCTTATCTCTCTCAATATGGCGTGCCAAATACACCTGAAGATTTGGTTCATCATCGTTACCTTGCACACGCAAACGTAAACCGTAAAAGTTGGAAATTTTATCGAGATGGACAAGAAACGGTGCTAGAGCTGGTAAGCCCTTTCTGTGTGAACGACACTACTGCGTTACTGAATGCGGTAATGGCAGATGGTGGCATTGCAATGCTACCAAGCTATATGCTGACAGAGCATTTAACACAAGGCCGTTTGCAACCCGTGCTGACCGATTGGCAATTACCGATTTATCCGCTTTATGCTCTGTATCCAACTCGCCATCATTTGCCGCTCACGGTGCGTGCATTGGTAGATTTTTTGGCAGAGTATTTTGCGGATCAGCGTTGGTAAAGCATTCCTTAATGAAAAAACAAGCGGTGCAAAATTTTCACAAAATTGCACCGCTTGTATATTGGTTATTCTTCAATCCGTCTTAATTCAGGGGCTTTCCACCAATCATCATTGGTAAAGCCTGCTTGATATTTCTCGCCCATTTTTGGTACATCAATCGCAAGATTGTGAGAACTTGCCTCTGTAATGGCGGTATCAATCGATTGATACCAAGAATTTCTGCCTAAACTAAATACGCCCCAGTGAATTGGGATCATCTTTTTTGCATTCAAATCTAATGCAGCTTGCACCGATTGCTTGGTAAACATATGAGTTTTCGGCCAGCCTGCATTGGCAGCATCAATCTCGATAAAGGCTAAATCAAAACTGCCATATTTTTTGCCAATATCAGCAAAATGTTGAGCATAGCCTGTATCGCCACTCCAATAGAGACGTTGTGAGCCTTCTAACACAAAAGAAGCCCAAAGGGTTTTGTTGCGATCGTTCGTCCAGCGAGAACTATAGTGCTGTGTTGGTTCGGCGGTTAATTTCACTGTGCCTGCCATTGTGAAATCGCCCCAGCCCAGCTCGGTGATTTTTTCTGCTGGCACGCCCCAAGATTGCAATCTTGCACTCACGCCGAGAGGGGCGACAAAACGCTTGGCTTTATCCGCTAAATATCGCATTGTGCTTGCTTCTAAGTGATCGTAATGATCGTGGGTAATCAGCACCACATCAATGTCTGGCAAATTCTTACGTTCAATCGGTGCTTCTTGAAAGCGTGGGGCAACCAATGGGAAGTTGAGCGGATTGGCATTATCAAACACAGGGTCAATCAAAAAGCGTTGCCCGTCTAATTCCAACATAGCCGAACCGTGCCCAAGCCAATAATAAGCAAAATGTTCAGGCGTACCGAATGTGTGTTTATTTAAATCCACCATCGGCAAACGCCCGTTCGGCGTATAGCCATCGTAACGGATAAAACCGCCTTTGCCTGTGGCTTGCTCTGGATAATAGGGCAGATCTTCAGTATAAAGATTGATAAACTGCCCGTTTTTGTAATAAGGCAGATCTTTAAAACGGCTCTCATCAGGTAAATCGCCTAAGTTACGATAGAGCATAATGCCAAGCACAGCAGCGATTAGCACTAAGCCAGCTAATAGCCATAACATAAATTTAATCGTTTTTCTTAAAATCGTCATATTTTTCCAAAAGAAAACCGATTGAGCTTAACACTCAATCGGTTGTTAGTATCAGCTCAATTTAAGCCTTCAAACTTGCCATATCAATCACAAAGCGATATTTTACATCAGATTTCAGCATACGTTGATAAGCGTTGTTGATATCTTGCACATCAATCATTTCCACATCTGGCACAATGTTGTGTTCTGCACAGAAATCAAGCATTTCTTGGGTCTCTTTAATACCACCGATGACAGATGCCGCAATTGAGCGTCTGCCTAGAATCATTGGTACGGTGTTGATAGTTTGCTCTAATTCGCCGAGTAGGCCGACTAAAACTAATGTGCCATCTAACGCAAGCGTTGGAATGTAAGGTTTTAAGTCATGAGTATATGGCACGGTATCGATGATTAAGTCAAACGTATTAGCCACTTCTTGCATTTGAGCTTCATCGGTTGAAAGCACCACACGGCTTGCTCCTAAGCGGAAGGCATCATCAGATTTGCCTGCCGAACGAGTAAATAAAGTAACTTCCGCTCCCATCGCAGCAGCTAATTTTACTGCCATATGCCCAAGACCACCCAAGCCAATTACACCGACTTTTGAGCCTTTTTGCACATTCCAATGGCGGAGTGGCGAGTAAGTGGTAATGCCTGCACAAAGAAGCGGAGCTACTGCTTTGGTATCTAGTTTTTCAGAGACTTTTAAGACGAAGTCTTCACTAACGACTACGCCTGTACTGTAACCGCCTTGTGTTAATGTGCCATCAAATCTGTCGTGGCTACCATAAGTGCCAGTATTGCCATTTTCGCAGTATTGTTCTAACCCTTGTTGGCAAGGCGAACAAGTACGGCAAGAATCCACCATACAACCCACTCCAACTAAATCGCCAATTTGGAATTTGTTTGCTTTGCTGCCGACTTTGGTTACTCGACCAATAATTTCGTGACCGGGAACAATAGGATAGGTATGTGTCCAGCCCCAGTCATTGCGAGCGGTGTGTAAATCTGAATGGCATACGCCGCAATATAAAATATCAATTAACACATCATCTTCACGCAGCTCACGGCGTTCAAAAGAATGCGGCTCAAGGTCGGTTGTTGCACTAAATGCAGCGTAGGATTTTACAGGGTAAGTCATCGCTTTTCTCCATTAAACATTAAAGTGAGTATAAATTTTTTGCGTGAAATTCAATATGTTTACCAATAAAACTGGCAATAAAGTAATAGCTATGGTCGTAGCCCTCTCGTAGATTAAATTGATATGCTATGCCTAATTTATCTGCCATCTGGCAGAAAAGTTCGGGTTTTAATTGTTCATTTAAGAACTGATCTTTATCGCCCTGTTCAATCAAGATGGGTAGGCTCGGACGGTGCTTTTCAAGTAATGCTACGCAGTCGTAATCTTGCCAAGCCGTCTGATTTTCACCTAAATATGCAAGAAAGGCTTTTTGCCCCCACGGTACTTGGCTAGGGGCAACAATTGGAGAAAATGCGGATACACTTTGATATTGTTCTGCATTTTTAAAAGCAATTGTTAAAGCGCCGTATCCGCCCATTGAATGACCGAAAATAGACGCTTTCCCATTGGTTGGAAAATGTTCATTAATTAACTGTGGCAATTCGCTAACAATATAATCATACATCTGATAATGTGTTGCCCAATCGCTTTGTGTTGCATTCAGATAAAAACCTGCTCCCTGCCCTAAATCATAGGCTTCATCGTTAGCAACATTCTCACCTCGTGGGCTGGTATCTGGTACAACAACAATCACATTATGTTCATTTGCATAACGTTGAAAGCCTGATTTAGTGATGAAATTCTGCTCGGTACAAGTTAAGCCAGAAAGCCAATAAAGCACAGGTAATTTCTGTGTGTCAGCAGACTTTGGTAAGTAAATCGCAAATTTCATTTCGCAATTTAGCGTAGAAGATGAATGTTTCCAAACCTGCTGTTGTCCTTCAAAGATTCGATAGTTTTCAATTTGTTGCATAATGTCCTTACAAGCGGTCAAAATCCGCAATTTTTTTGCAAATATAAAAGGCGGAATTTTCCGCCTTATAACTAATAATGAATGACTGAACGAATAGATTTACCTTCGTGCATTAGATCAAAGGCTTCGTTAATCTGCTCTAAGCCCATTGTGTGGGTAACAAACGGACGTAAACGAATAATGCCTTTCATTGCATCTTCAACCATTTGTGGCAACTGGGTGCGACCTTTTACCCCGCCAAATGCCGTGCCTTTCCACGTTCTACCTGTAACCAATTGGAGCGGGCGAGTTGAAATTTCTTGCCCAGCCCCTGCCACACCGATAATAACAGACTGTCCCCAACCACGATGGGCGGATTCCAACGCTGCACGCATCACATTTACATTTCCAATACATTCAAAGGTATGATCTACGCCCCATTTTGTCATCTCGATGATAACTTGTTGGATAGGCTTATCAAAATCGTTTGGATTTAGGCAATCCGTTGCCCCGAACTCTTTTGCCAAGCCAAATTTTTCAGGGTTAGTGTCAATGGCAATAATACGACCCGCTTTTGCTTGTTTAGCTCCTTGAATAACGGCTAAACCGATACCGCCTAAACCAAATACCGCAACGCTATCGCCCTCTTGTACTTTGGCAGTATTATGTACTGCACCAATACCTGTGGTTACGCCACAACCTAACAAGCAAACTTCTTCGTGATTTGCTTCAGGGTTAATTTTTGCTAATGATACTTCTGCCACCACGGTGTATTCACTAAAAGTTGAACACCCCATATAGTGATAAACTGGTTTACCTTCATAAGAAAAACGAGTTGTACCATCTGGCATTAAACCTTTACCTTGCGTTTCACGCACGGCTACACATAGATTTGTTTTACTTGATTTACAGAAATCGCACTCACGGCATTCTGCGGTATAAAGAGGAATAACGTGGTCGCCAACAGCAACACTCGTTACACCCTCACCTACTTCTACTACGATACCAGCACCTTCGTGCCCTAACACAGCTGGGAATACGCCCTCAGGATCAGCTCCTGATAGCGTAAAGGCATCAGTATGGCATACACCTGTATGAGTGATTTTAACCAACACTTCGCCTTTTTTCGGGCGTTCTACATCAATTTCTACGATTTTAAGTGGCTCATTCGGGGCAAATGCCACCGCTGCACGGGATTTTATTGTATTCATAACTCTTAAATAAGGATAAAAAATTAAGCAAATTATAGAAGAATAGATTTATTGTTTGTAATTGATAATTTCTATATTTAGATATAAATATAGATGATATTTGCAAATTTTTAATACCTATACTAAATCAGCCTAATACAGGCTACTCCTAGTATCAATAAAGCAACACCGATTAAATGTGATGATAAAACAGGCTTTTTCGCTACGCCGAATAGCCCGAATTTATCTACTAACAAACTGCCGCAAATTAAGCCTGATAACACTAACATAACGACTGAACCTGTGCCGATTTGTGGCACAAGCCAAACACCTGAGAGAATGAATAGGCTACCTAAAATACCGCCGCTCCAGATCCAAATGGGCTGGGCTTTAGTGGGTTTAAATAAGTTTGGCAGGCTTTTTTCATAAAATAGAACCGTTAAAAATAAGCCAATTACGCCAACTAAAAATGACGTAGTTGCTGCACTTAATGATGAACCAAGTTGTCTGCCTAATTCGCCGTTCACTGCAGCTTGAGTAGCAAGAGCCATCCCACCCACTATGCCTAAACCTCGCCACAGCCATAAATTTTCATTGTTGGTTTTCTGTTTTAGTGCTTTTAGCTGAGGTAAAACAATCGCAACAAAGACACCAAGCAGAACCAATCCAATCCCTATCAGGCGGATAGTAGAAATAGCAATTTGAGGGGATTTTAATAATCCAAAGGTATCAATGAGAACCCCCATCAAAACTTGTCCTAAAATTGGCATTATAGCTGTTTGTACTCCCCCCAATTTGGGGAAAATTAGCACATTTGCGGTTAAGCCAAACATACCGAGCAGACCACCAGTCCAAGCCCAAAGAGGAACGGCGAATAAGGTTTCGCTATTAAAAATCAATGGGCTGCCAAGTATCAAGGATAAAATGAGTAAAAAGATAAGCCCAACTAAAAATGAAACAAATGAGGTTAGAAAGGCAAAACCTAAATGTTGGCGTAAGCGAGCATTCACTGCCGATTGAATCGCAATAAAGGCCCCTGCGAGTAAACCAATAATAAATGTCATATCAATCTTAATTGCAAAATATGAAATAAAATAGACCGCTTGTTTGCTACAAGCGGTCTGATTTTTTTAATTATTCTACAAATTTCACAACTTGTTCAAAGGTTTTACGGGCTTTTTTGCGGATTTCTTTATCACGATAGCCGAAGGTGCACATCACTGAAACACCCCATTCGTTCGGGTCGAATAATCCTGCATCTGCTAAAATTTGGTTTACTTCTTTATATGCAAAACCTTCGATTGGGCAGGAATCCACGCCTATCATCGCTGCACCTGTCATCATATTACCTAGTGCGATGTAGGTTTGCTTACTCGCCCAGTCAAATAGGCTGCGTTCGTTGTCTAAAATGCCAATATCTTGCTCTTGGAATTTTTTATATACCGCCATTGCTTTTTCACGAGCTTCGCCTTGTAAGCCACGTCTATCCATAATTTCAGCAAAGTATTGACTATCAAAACGAGCATTTTTCTTCGCTAAAATAACCACGATATGGCTTGCGGTTTCCATTGTTGGAATGCCCCAGCAATATGGCTTGATTGCTTGGCGAAGTTCAGAGTTTTGCAACACAATAAACTGCCACGGCTCAGACCCTACTGAACTTGGGCTTAGGCGACCTAGCTCTAAAATATAGTTAAAATCTTCGTCTGAGATTTTTCTATTGCCGTCATAAGAACGGGTTGAAGCACGGTAATTAAATGCGTTGATAATATCTTCTTTGTTAAAAAAGCTCATTGGTTTCTCCGAAAACTGTGAATACTAGTAGGGGTAAATTGCAATTTACCCCTGCGAATTATCAGGATTATGACTACATAAACCCACGTTGATATTGGAATGGCACAAATTGCATCTCTGAGCTGTTGGCAGCGTTTCGGTTATATTGAGCATTCAGTACCCAATACGGATCACGCAATAATGCTCGTCCAACGGCTACTAAATCTGCATTTTCTAAACCTAAAACATGGTCGGCAACGGCTGGCTCATCAAGCATGCCGACTGCAATTACAGGTAAGCCTGTTGCTTTTTTCACTTTTTCTGCAAGAGAAACTTGGTAGCCAGCATAAAACTCAGGGTGGTTGTCTGCATATAATACGCCATCGCCACCACCGCTGATATCTAACATATCCGCACCAGCTTCTGCAAAACGTTTAGCCACTTCAACACCATAGTCGCTATCAAAGCCATCTTTGCCGTACTCTTGGGCAGAAATTCGTACGATTAAAGGCATATCCGCAGGCATTACTTCTTTTGCGGCTTTAATAACTTGCTCGCCGAATAGCATTGGGTCTTTGCCGTATTCGTCTGTACGTTTATTTGATTTTGGCGAATAGAATTGATGGATTAAATAGCCGTGAGCGGCGTGCAGTTCAATCGTATCAAAACCTGCAGCGACGGCTCGTTTTACTGAATTTTGGAAAGCAACAACCAACTCTTTGACTTCTTCTGTGGTTAATTCACGAGGGGTAATCAGATTTTGCCCTGCATAATCTAATTCGCCATAATGAATTGCTGAAGGGGCAACCGCATTTGGTTCGTCTTGAGCTTTACGCCCAGCGTGGGCGATTTGAATACCGATTTTTGAGCCGTGAGTGTGAACGCTATCCACAATACGTTTAAATTGGGCTTCTTGCTCATCATTCCACAAACCTAAACAATTTGGGCTAATGCGTCCATTTGGAGCGACATTGGTCATCTCAACAATAATCAGCCCAACACCACCAATCGCACGACTGGTATAATGCACAAAATGCCAATCATTCGGCACACCGTCTGTGGCGGAATATTGGCACATCGGTGGCATCACCACACGGTTTTTGAGTTCAAGATTTTTGATAGTAAATGGAGTGAATAATTTTCTAAATTTTGCCATTTGGTTTTCTCCCAAAATTACGATAAATTCAAATATACATTAAATTGGGCGAAATAATAAAGAAATGCTATTATTATTTCAAATTGATTATTTTGATATAGAGATATAACAATGAGCGATATCAGAACCCTTGACTTAAACCTACTAAAAGCCTTTGTCGTATTGCTAGATGAATGTAATGTGAGCCGAGCGGCGAAGCGGCTTTCGGTTACGCAACCTGCAATGAGCGGAATTTTAAATCGGTTAAGAGAGAGTTTTAATGACCAATTATTCGTGCGAGTGCAGCACGGTATGCAGCCTACAGAGAGGGCATTGCAATTAGGCCAGACGGCTCGTAGCATCTTACAAGAAATCAACACTATGTTACAGCCACCTGTGTTAGAGCCTGAAAAACTGACAATGACCCTGCGTATTGCTGCAATGGATTATGTTCAGCAAATTATTGCTCTACCGCTAATTTTGCGTCTTCGCCGCCTTGCTCCGAATGTAAGGGTGGCACTATTGCCTGTGCAAGGACAGAATATAAAAACATTATTTGAACAGAATAAAATTGATTTAGCGTTAGTTAGTCAGGAGCATTTAAGTGCGGATATACCAAGAACAGTGTTGTATGAAGAGCGTTATGTTTGTGCGATGAGCCATACGCATTCTCTAGCGAATAAAAAACTCACATTGGAACAGTTTTGTGAATTACCGTTCGCAATGCTCTCTTACAATGGTGGCGAATTTAGTGGAGCGACAGACATCGCATTGCAAAAATTAGGCAAACAACGCAAGGTAATGGTTTCGGTAAACCATATTTCACTTTTGCCACAACTGTTACAAGGCTCAGATTTAGTGGCTGTGTTACCTGAACATTTAGCCAAAACCTTACCGAACGTGCATTTGCAATCTCCGCCTATTGAGGTGGAAGGTTTTACGATGATGATGGCGTGGCACGAACGAACCGAGCAAGATATTGCTCATCGTTGGTTAAGAGATATTTTGAAAGATGTGGTGAAATAGGTATTTTGGATTCTACACACTAAAAAGCCGTTTATCTTTTTTGAGATAAACGGCTTTTATTATGTTAAAAGATTAAAATTTTTCTACAAATTCCGCATAAGCATTGATGAAGTTTTGCATTGAGCCTTTTAATGCATCATTTGCAATTTCACCATCTTCTGCAAATACACCGCCGAATAAGTTACCGACGCTTAAAGCAAATGGTAGGGTAGGCATATTCACGAATGCACCAGAGGTGATAGCGCGGAGTTGATCTGCTACACGCACACCACCGCCTGCACTTGCTCCTACAGTAACAATACCCACAGGTTTGCCAAGCCATTTGCTTTCACCCATTGGGCGAGAAACTACGTCAATCGCATTTTTTAACATTGCTGAAATGCCTGCGTTGTGTTCAGGGGTAACGAATAAAACGCCGTCTGCTTTTGCCACTGCTTCACGCACACGGGTGTATTGTGCAGGGCTATTTTCATCTAAATCACGGTCATAAAGAGGTAAGTCTGCAATTTCAACAATGTTTAATTGAATGCTTGCCGGTGCCATTTTTTGTAAGTGGCGAACCGTTAATTGACTAAATGAAGTTTTGCTGTTGCTGCCGATTAATACTGCTATTTGTTTTGCCATTTTATAAATTCCTTAAAAGAATAACTAAACTTGTGCCTATTTTAGCCCTTTCTGTTTATAGAATAAAGCACATATAGTGAAAGTTACTATTTACTCATAATAAATAATCTTGCAAATTTTATGCTATTTTTAACCGCTTGTACGGGAAAATCATTATAATCTGTCCTCATTAATGTAGAGGTTCTTATGTCTGTTTTAAAGAAAATAAAATCTATTTCAACTTTAGCTGTAGTAACAACGCTATCCGCTTGTAGCTTGGTTATGTATAAACCTGTTGATACAATCAAACAGGTTAATCCTGAAAGTGGTTATCGCCAAAAAAGCGTGATAAAAGAAAATGCTAAAGACGGCAACATTGTTGTTGTAATGTTTTCAGGCGGTGGTACACGAGCCGCGGCACTTGGTTATGGAGTGTTGGAAGAATTACAAAAAGCGAAAGTGAAAGGTACTCAGAAAGGCAATACGTTATTGGATAATATTGATATGGTTTTTGGGGTGTCAGGCGGTTCGGTATTAGCCACTTATTTTGCGTTGGAGGGAAAAGCGATTATCCCTAAATTTGCGAATAACTTTTTAAAATCAAATTTTCAGAAAGATATTCTTACAGAAGTGTTTTCGCTCTCTAATTTACCTCGTTTAAGCTCGCCGCAATTTGGACGAGGGGATTTGCTACAAGAACGCTTTAACTTAGCTCTTTATAAAGGCAAAAAATTTGGCGATTTAGTGAAAAATCGCAAAGGACCATTTGCTGTTATTAGCGCAACGGATATGAACATCGGGCAGCAACTCACATTCACTCAAGAAACCTTTGATGGGCTTTGTCTTAACTTAAACGATTTAGAAATTGCTCGAGCCGTTGCAGCATCAAGTGCTGTACCACTGATTTTTGCTCCACTCACACTCAATAATAACGGCGGAAATTGTAATTTCAGTTTACCAGAAGCCTTTGCTGAACAAGAAAAAACAGCGAATGGTTTAGTAAATATTGAAGAAACAGAACATCCGCTTAGCTTTTATCAAGACAGTAAAGAGCGCCCGTTTATCCATTTAGTTGATGGCGGCTTAACCGATAATTTAGGCTTAGCCTCAGTACTAGATATGTCTGATTTGCTAGGTGTTGAGGAAATGTATAAACAGGTTAGCGAGCTAAGAGTAAAAAACATTGTTGTAATTAATGTGAACGCACAAAATGAAGTCTCGAGTGAAATTGATAAAACCGCTGACGTTCCTGGTGTGAAAGATGTGGTCAATACAATCATCAATGTACCGATTGATAGCACTACACAAATTAATCTTCAGCGTTATAGCCAATTTAGCGATAGTTGGAATGAATACTCCAATAAGCAGCAAGCAAAAGTGGAGATGTATTTTGTTAATTTAGGCTTGAAAGAATTGCCTGATGGTCAATTGAAAAAAGAGGTATTGAATATTCCAACATCTTTTTATTTACCAAAAGAAGATATTGATAAATTGCGTGAATCAGCTCGCATTTTATTAGAGCAATCAGAGATTTATAAAAAAGCGTTACAGGCTTTACAATAACGTACTTTGTTATTCACAAAGTAAGGCGCGAAGGGGCAAATTACAATTTGCCCCTACAGTTAAAGTATAATTTTTACATTCCATTTAAAATGCTCTTCATTTAACCGATATTGCTCTTTCAAACTAGGCCCACACGAATTTGAGCCGATACCGCTCATTTTGTAATCTACGCACAAAATAGTATGTTCACTTTCTACCAACTCGTAGCTGTGGGTTTTGGCAGTTAATTCTTCTTGCGTATAAGGCGAGAGATTAAAGCTAAACGGCGTGTCTGCAGTAATCATTAAATTATCTAACTTCACATAATGCGTGCCGAAATAGCTGCCGTTTTCTTGCGGTTTGAGGTAATCCGTGTGGTTTTCTGCCGCCGTGGTTTGGTAACGCCCGAGCTTCGCTAAATGGTGCTTATCTACATAACTTTCTCGCTCGCCATAGCCGAAATATTCTGCTTGATAATTGGTTTTGTTAAGGAAAAAACGCAGTCCGAAGCGTGGTAAAAACGGCAAATGGGTTGGGCGTTTTGCCTGTACTACATTTAGCTCAATTTCGCCGCTCGGCAAAATATGGTAAACCACTGTCAGCGTTAATATTCGGCTTTGGGCGGTTGCCACAATGCCGCATTCCGCCACAATTTTCACGCCGTTTTCCTCTTGCAAAAGTGTGGTGGAGTAAGCTCGGGTGTAGCATTTGTCGTAGCCGGCTTTTTGCCAAAACTCTTGAATTAAGCGGTCGTTATCGGTTGGGGCTCGCCAAATGTTGAAATCGAGCGGCTGCTCAATCATCGGCACGCCGTTTTTCTCAATGGCGGTGAAAATGCCTTTGAGTTTGTCGAAACGGTAGCGATATTCGCCATTGGTGATCTGCCAGCCATTTGTAATATTTTCCACAAAAATCACCGCTTGTGAGCGTGGTGGAAGCTCCGGCTTCACCATTTTTTCGGTGAGAACAAGCTGGTCAAAGCCCAAATGATGATCTTTGGATAGTAGCGGCGTGCTTTCCTTTAAATAATAGTCGAGAGTTAAAAGCTGCAATTTTTCGCTCGGAGCAGGCAATTCCAGTGGCAAACAAGCGGTCTGATTTGGCTCGCAATTTACCAAAAGTTGCCCTTGCTGCACGGTTTCGCCATTTTCGCTAAAGGCATAATGCACGGTGAGGTAATCGGCAAGATTGGTGAAATCCAACTGATTTTTCAGCCAAATTTTGCCCTCTCTCAACTCGGCTCGAGCCGGGCGATTGACGTTTTTAAATTCAAGCAAATTGGTGTGCGGAATACGGTGTTGCGAAACCAAACCGTCCATACAGAAATTGCCATCGTGCAAGGTTTCGCCGAAATCACCGCCGTAGCCGTATTTTTCAGAATGTGGGGTAAGTGGAGCGTGGTCGCACCATTCCCACACAAAGCCGCCGCACGAGCCGGCGTATTGCTGGAACGTCTGCCAATAATCTTCCGCATCGCCGCAAGAGTTCCCCATTGCGTGGGCATATTCGCACAAAATAAACGGTTTGCGGCTTTGTGGATCGGCAAAATATTCATCAAGCCGCTCGGTGCTTGGGTACATTTCGCTGTATAAATCTAAGTTGGAGAGATCGTTTTGATGTGCGGAATGCTGATAAATTGAGCCTTCGTAATGGGTTAAGCGGCTCGGATCTCGTTCCTTCACCCAGCGAGCAGCGGCTTCAAAATTCTCGCCAAAACCGGCTTCGTTGCCGAGCGACCAAATGATGACTGACGTGCGGTTTTTGTCTCGCTCCACATTGGCGTGGGTGCGGTCTAAAATCGCTGCTTTGAAATTCGGATCTCTTGCAAAATAACAGAAATTATCGACCGCTTGTTGGCGGATTTCCTCCTGTTTATTCGGGTTTTGCACATTGAACAGAATGCTGTTTTCGGGGCTTTCAATGTACACCGCACTGGAACCGTGGGATTCAATATCGCTCTCGGCGATCACATAAAAGCCGAGCTGATCGCACATTTCGGTGAACCACGGTGAGTTCGGATAGTGAGCGGTGCGAATGGCGTTGAAGTTGTGCTCTTTCATCAACCGCAAATCAATAAGGGCTTGCTCACGGCCGATGGCGTAACCAGTGACGGGGTCGGAATCGTGGCGGTTCACGCCTTTGAATTTAATCGGTTTGTTGTTAAATAATAGCACGCCGTTTTCCACCCGAATTTGGCGGAAGCCGATTTTTTGCTCGATGATTTCGTTTTGATAGCTTAATTGTAATGTGTAGAGTTTCGGATCTTCCGCATTCCACAACGCCACATTGCAAATGTTTGCCGAAAAATCACCGCTTGCTTGCTCACAAACAAGGTTGCCTTGCGGATCAAGCAGTTGGAAATGCACTTCTTCAGGCTGATCGGAAAATTGCGTTTCCACTGAAAGTGCCGCTTGGGAAAGATCTTCGCTTAATTTATAGCGGATAAAGCAATCTTGCAGGTAATTTTGCTCACGCTCCAAAATGTACACATCACGGAAAATGCCCGACATTCTGAATTTGTCCTGATCTTCCAAATAACTGCCGTCACACCATTTCAACACCACCACCACAAGGCAGTTTTTGCCGTGCTGGAGCTGTTGGGTAATCTCAAATTCGTTGGTGCTATGGCTGATCTGCCCATAGCCGACAAATTCACCGTTCAGATAGACAAACAGACAGGAATCCACGCCCTCAAAATTGAGGAAGTAACGTTTGTTTGGCTTGGGTTCAAATTCGATTTCATGCTGATAAACTCCACACGGATTTTGGTGTGGCACATAAGGCGGATCGAACGGAATCGGGTAATTGATGTTGGTGTATTGGTGAGCGTCAAAGCCCTGCGTTTGCCAGTTTGAGGGAACCGGAATAGTGTGCGAACCAGCCCGAGTGAGGAAATCGGGCGGTAAATCGTAAGGGCTTGGATAAAGATCAAACGCCCAATCGCCATTAAGCAAGGTGAAATTTGCTGACTGCTCACGCTCCAACTGGCTCGGCGTTTGCCCTTTTTGAAAAGGCACGAAATAAGCGTGGTGCGGCACTCGATTAACGTGTAGCACGCTCGGATCTTGGTAATAATTTGGTAATGACATAACAGCCCCATCATCAAAAATATGCTAACCGTCATACATTAAAGCAGTTCTAAAATAGGGCAATCGCTAATGTTTGAAAGTGTGAGGGGGATCACAAAAAATAAGGATCTTAGACAAATTTTCTTTTTCTATTGATTCCGTTATAATCACAACAATTTTTTGACTATTTTTTAAGGAATTAAGTAATGTTATATCCAAGCGAAGAGTTTTTATATGCACCGGTGGAATGGGTTGATCATAGCGAAGGCTACACCGACATTCGTTACCACAAATCGACTGATGGTATTGCGAAAATCACCATTAACCGCCCTGAAGTGCGTAATGCGTTCCGTCCGCACACGGTGAAAGAAATGATCGAAGCCTTTTCTGATGCTCGCTTTGATGAAAAAATCGGGGTTATCGTTTTAACTGGTGAAGGCGAATATGCGTTTTGTGCCGGTGGCGACCAAAAAGTACGTGGCGACTACGGCGGCTATAAAGATGAGAGCGGCGTTCACCACTTAAACGTGTTGGATTTCCAACGTGATATCCGCACTTGTCCTAAACCAGTGGTGGCAATGGTGGCAGGCTATGCGATTGGTGGCGGTCACGTTCTGCATATGTTGTGTGATTTAACCATCGCTGCGGATAACGCTAAATTCGGTCAAACCGGCCCGAAAGTGGGTTCATTTGATGGCGGCTGGGGTGCAAGCTATATGGCTCGTTTAGTTGGTCAGAAAAAAGCCCGTGAAATTTGGTTCTTATGCCGTCAATACAACGCTCAAGAAGCGTTAGATATGGGCTTGGTGAACACTGTTGTGCCTTACGCCGATTTAGAAAAAGAGACCGTGCGTTGGTGTCGTGAAATGTTACAAAACAGCCCGATTGCCTTACGTTGCTTAAAGGCGGCGTTGAATGCGGACTGCGATGGTCAGGCCGGTCTTCAAGAATTAGCGGGCAACGCCACAATGTTGTTCTATATGACGGAAGAAGGGCAAGAAGGACGCAATGCGTTTAATGAAAAACGTGAGCCGGACTTCAGCAAATTCCGCCGCAATCCGTAGTTAATACAAGCGGTTGATTTTTGTAAATTTTTTGCAAAATTTGACCGCTTACCTTTCTATATTGAAGTTAATTTATGTCAGACGTTGAGTTAAACGAGCAGAGCCAAGAGCCTGAGCAGAAGCCAAAAAAGAGAAGCTATATTCTTACTACTCTATTTAAACTTGGTTTGATTGGGGCTTGTAGCGTTGCCTTTTACGGTATTTATTTGGACGGCAAAATCCGTAGCAAAATGGACGGGCAAGTTTGGGAATTACCTGCTGAGGTTTATGCTCGCATTGAGAGTATCAAAATTGAAGATAACTTAACGCTGGAGCAAACCAAGCAAGCGTTGTTAGATAACGGCTATCGCCAGGTTTCGCAAGTAGCAACTCCAGGCGATTTCAAAATTGAAGAAAATCGTTTAGTGTTGCTCCGCCGTGCGTTCCCATTCCCTGAAACGCCTGAAGCTCAACGTGTGCTGCGTTTAACCTTCAAAGATGACAAATTAACTTATATTGAAGATTTAGTGCAGGCGAAATTAATTGAAGAGTTCCGCCTAGACCCGAAATTGCTGGCAATGCTGCATTCCGACAGCGATGAAGAACGCCAAGCATTAAAGCTACAAGAATATCCTCGTTTATTAATTGAATCCCTAATTTTAACCGAAGATCGCCGCTTTTATCAGCACGATGGGATCAGCCCAATTGGGATTGCTCGTGCGTTAATCACTAACTATCAAGCAGGACGTACGGTACAGGGCGGCAGTACTTTAACGCAGCAGTTGGTGAAAAACCTATTTTTAACCAATGAACGCTCTTTAGTGCGGAAAATCAATGAAGCCTTGATGTCGGTGATTTTGGATTTTCGTTATGACAAAAACCGCATTTTAGAAACCTACCTCAACGAAATTTATTTAGGACAGAACGGTAGTTATCAAATCCACGGCTTTGCCTTGGCGAGCCAATTCTATTTTGGCAGACCGATTCAAGAAATTAGTCTCGATCAAATCGCCTTGTTAGTAGGAATGGTGAAAGGTCCGTCGCTGTATAATCCGTGGAAAAATCCTAAAGGGGCGACGGAACGCCGTAATGTGGTGTTGCGTTTATTGCTTGATCACCAAGTTATAAACCAAGAACTTTATGACTTATTAAGTACCCGCCCATTAAATGTGCGTGAAAAAGGCACAATTTACCGTGAACAGCCTGCCTTTATGCAGGCATTAACGCTTGATTTGAAAAATGAATTGGGTGAGGTGAAATCAGCCCAACTTTCCGGTACGAAAATTTTTACAACCCTAGACCGTAAACAGCAGCGTTCAGCAGAACAAGCAATTATTATTGGCTTAGAAGATTTAGAGAACAAAGATAAAAAGGTTACCGATCTGCAATCTGCCATTGTAGTAGCAGAATATCGCACAGGTAAGGTACGGGCGATAGTGGGCGACCGTTTAACGCAATTTGCAGGTTTTAATCGTGCCATTCAGTCGAAACGCCAAATCGGTTCTTTGGTTAAGCCATCCATTTATGCGATTGCGTTGGCTCAACCTGATTTATTCCGCTTGAATACGCCAATTCAAAATAAACAGATTTCCATTAAAGTCGGCTCAACTTATTGGACACCACGAAACTACGACCGTAGCTTTAGTGGCTCAGTAATGTTTATGGACGCTTTAGTTCGCTCACTTAATATTCCAACAGTAAATATTGGTATGAAGGTAGGCTTGAAAAAAGTGATTGCCAAGCAAAAAGAGATGGGATGGGATAATGCAGAAATTCCACCATATCCATCAACATTGTTAGGTTCTTACTCGATTTCACCTTATGATGTAACACGTTCTTACCAAGTAATTGCAAATGAAGGGTTAAAAACACCATTAACAACCATCGAGGCAATTATTTCGCATAATGGTGAAATGTTCTATCAACGAGATAACAACAAAGCGAGTGAGCAGGTACTTCCACCGGAAGCTGCAGTGCAAACAATGTACGCAATGCAACAGGTAGTAGAACGAGGCACAGCTCGTAGTCTACAAAATGATTTTGCGAAGTTAAAATTAGCAGGTAAAACAGGTACAACCAATAACGCAAGAGATACCTGGTTTGTGGGAGTTGATGGAGAACACGTTACCACCGTATGGTTAGGTAAAGATAATAACGGCGATACAAATCTGACAGGTTCAAGTGGTGCGTTATATGTGTATAAACAATATCTTGAACGGGCTTTACCGCAGGCGTACAAATTACCAAAACTCGATACTATACAATGGGTAGGGATTAATAGCTACGGTAGTTGGAATTGCGACAGCGGCAGACAAATTCCTGTTTGGCGCGATAAAGGGCAACGTTATTGCACCAGCACTGGCACAGTCGTTACGGATAAACCAAGTGTGTGGGACGCTCTTTCCCTGAAGAAAGAAAATAATTCAAATCCGAAAGCAGAAGAGGCTGAAGGCAAACAATCTATTCCAATCGAAGAAGTTGCACCAAAAGAATAAGAATATATTTGATAGCCATTATCATTCAAATGTCATCTTGTGATAGATTTCACCTATATTAAGTATATATTATAACCATTTGCCTCTTTGCTATTTGAGGAGTAAGATAACCATAAATTAAATAAGCAGTATGCAATTTAATTTGAAAGATAATTACCAATAAAAAAGGAGCATATTATGGCAATGTCAAATATCGGTTTAGATAAAGAAGTCGCGAAAAAATTAGCAGATGAATTAAACGGTTTATTAGCAACTTATCAAGTATTTTATACCAATGTGCGTGGTTACCACTGGAATGTGCGTGGTGTAAACTTCTTTGAATTACACGCAAAATTTGAAGAAATTTATGATGATTTAGTCTCTAAAGTAGATGAAATCGCAGAGCGTATTTTGACCTTAGGTCATACACCAAACAACGCATTTAGCCAATACTTAACACGCTCTCAAATTAAAGAGCATATTGGTGTTTCAGCTGCTCAAGAGTGCTTAAGAGGTACATTAGATGGCTTCAAAACGCTTCTAGCCCAGCAGCGTGAAATTTTAGCCCTTGCAAATGATGCTGATGATGAAGGTACAGCTTCTCAAATGAGCGACTACATTAAAGAGCAAGAGAAATTAGTGTGGATGTTTACTGCTGCTTGCGCAGAATGTTCAGATTACGCACAAGGTTGCTCTTGCAACTCATAACAATATACGTTAGTTTCAACCCCGATATTTATCGGGGTTTTATTTTTCTACTATGTCGAGCGGTTTTCAATTTAAACAGTTTTTTATTCAGCACGACCAATGTGCGATGAAGGTCAATACGGACGGCATTTTGCTTGGGGCAATTGCTCACATCAAAAATGTTCAGCAAATCTTAGACTTAGGCACAGGTTCGGGCTTGGTTGCAGTAATGCTTGCACAACGCACAAGTAGTAACTGCCAAATTACCGCCCTAGACCTTGAGCCAAATGCTTACCAACAAGCGGTCAAAAATGCCGAAAATTCTGCGTGGGCAGAGCGAATTGAAGTAGTTCAAGGTGATGTAATGCAGCACCGTTTTGAGCATAAATTTGATTTGATTGTCAGCAATCCGCCTTATTTTTTCGATTCCTTAGCCTGCCGAAATGAAGAGCGAGATCTCGCCCGAAATTTCACCGCACAAACCCATTTTGATTGGCTAAAACAAGCCAAAAAGTGGTTGGCGGAAAATGGCAGAATGACAATGATTTTACCCACAGAAGCGGCAGAAAAACTCATTTCACAAAGCCCCAATATCGGTTTGTATTGTATTGAGCAATGGTTGGTTTTTACTAAAGTAGGTAAAGAGCCGAAGCGAAGCATTGTGAGTTTCAGCTTACAAGATAACATGTGCGAACAAAACGAGCTAGTGATTTACGATCTGAACAATCAATATACATCTGAATTTAAGCTGCTCACTCAAGATTTTTATTTGAATTTCTAAATGAAAAAACCGACCAAGCGGTCGGTTTTTGTGAATTTTTTGCAAATTATTCGCTAATCTCGTTTAAATCCAACAATTCTTGCGAAAGAATAATACCTGTTAAATCAGCATAAACATAATCTTCAGGGAAGAAAGTTACACCACCAAAATTAACCGGCGTATCCACTTCGCCAATATCGGTATTATCTGCCCCCACAGGAATTGGAGCGAGTGCGTGAATACCAATATCTAAACGTTCTAAAACATCTAACTGACGAACAGCACCATAAACGATAATCCCTTCCCAGCCGTTATCCACTGCCAGTTGAGCCAGCTCCGCATCAATTAAGGCACGGCGAACTGCACCGCCACCATCAACTAATAACACACGCCCTTCACCCTCTTCTTCCAGCACTTCGGCAATTAAACCGTTGCTTTCAAAACATTTAACGGTGGTAATTTTACCGAAAAATGATGATGCTCCACCGAAGCTTGAAAAAATCGGTTCAACCACATCAACTTGATCGGAATAAAGATCGCAAAGCTCAGAGGTATCGATACGCATAATATGCTCCTGTTCTTAAGTCATTTAACTAAAGTATAAACCTTCGCTTTCAATTTGCAAAATTTTATTGAAAAAAGACCGCTTGTTTAATACTTCTCATGTTCTTTATTATCTAACAAGTTGTTTTTAATATGTAATTCCATTTGATTATAAGGAATTTCCACACCTGCATTATCAAATGCTAATTTGATTTGCTCGGTAATTTCCCAATAAGCAGCCCAATAGTTTGGTGTTTGAACCCAAGGACGAACAACCAGCTGTACACTATTTGCCGCTAAAGCACCTACAGCAACAACAGGTTTCGGCTCTTTTAAAACATATTCATTCGTTTCTAAAATACGCTCAATAATCTCTTTGGCTTCTTTAATATTAGAATCGTAAGAAATATCAAAGGTAAAATCGATTCGGCGGGTTGGGTTGTTTGAGTAGTTCACAATGCTGTCTGAGAACACTTTGCCGTTTGGTAATAACACGGTTTTGTTATCGCCTGTGCGAAGCTCTAATACTAATAAGCCCATTTGCTCAACCACACCTATCATTCCACTACTTTCAATTAAATCACCTTTACGGAATGGTTTGAAGATCAGCAACATTACGCCGGCAGCGAAATTTTGTAGGGAATTTTGGAGTGATAAACCAATCGCCAAGCCTGCCGCACCGATTAAGGCGACTAACGAGCTTGTGTTAATGCCTAATTGCGAAAGGGAGGCAATCACCACAATCAATAAGAATAAGAAATAGCTAATGGAGGAAATGAAGCTTTGCAACATTTCGTCTTTAGTGGATTTGAGAGCAGCTTTGCCAAGTAAATTACTGATGACTCGAGCTAAGAATTTACCGATAACAAAAATGGCGATTGCCAGCAAAATCTTAGTGCCATAAGGGATAATCCATTCGTTAAGCATAGTGTCAAAGTTCATATTGCTGACTTTGTCGATCACTTTGCTGGTTTCTGCGACGACATCAATGTTTTCAGCTGGAGGAGTTTTGTCGGTCATTTGAGTTCCTTAAATTAAAATGAAAAATGTGCCAATCTCGAAAAGATTGGCGGTTTTGTGTTACACTTCGGGGCAATAATTTTCCGAAAAGACAAGATAATGACAACAGAAAAAGTAATTAGTGCCGCAGTGCAATTTTTTACCATCAGTGAAGATGAAGCCGGGCAGCGTTTAGATAATTTTTTATTAGCGAAACTGAAAGGCGTGCCGAAAAGCCTGATTTACCGCATTGTGCGTAAGGGCGAGGTGCGAGTGAACAAAGGGCGGATTAAGCCCGAGTATAAACTTCAGCCCGATGACGTGGTGCGTGTGCCGCCGGTGCGTGTAGCGGAGAAAAATGAAGCCCCGATTTCCACCAAGCTCAACAAAGTCGCAGAATTGGAAAAGCAAATTCTGTATGAAGATGACGTAATGTTGGTCATCAACAAACCGTCAGGCATTGCGGTGCATGGCGGCAGCGGCTTGAGTTTCGGCGTGATTGAAGCGCTGCGAGCGTTACGTCCGCAAGCCCGTTTTTTAGAGCTGGTGCACCGTATCGACCGTGATACCTCGGGCATTTTGCTAGTGGCGAAAAAACGTTCTGCCTTGCGTTCGCTGCACGAACAACTGCGTGAAAAAGTGGTGCAAAAAGATTACTTGGCATTAGTACGTGGGCAATGGCAGGCTCACACCAAAGTGATTAAAGCCCCATTGTTGAAAAACGAGCTGGCAAGTGGTGAGCGAATTGTGCGTGTGAGCGAAGAAGGCAAACCGTCAGAAACTCGTTTTAGCATTGAAGAACGCTATGCGAATGCAACTTTGGTGAAGGCTTCACCGGTGACAGGCAGAACCCACCAAATCCGTGTGCATACCCAATACGCCGGACACCCAATTGCGTTGGACGACAAATACGGCGACAATGATTTCGACAGCAAAATGAAAGAAGCCGGTTTACACCGTTTATTTCTACACGCTTATTCCATCCGTTTTGAACATCCGAAAAGTGGGGAAGAGATGGTGATTACCGCACCGCTGGATAAAACGCTTAAAGGGGTGCTGGCAAAGTTGAGACAAATGCAGTAATACTTCCTATGATTTTGTTATTGTGGATACCAATATGGTTGTTTGCTTTCGGTTCATTGCTTGTATCAAGAGAAAACTACTATATACGTTATAGTGATTTCTATAACTACACATTTATATTAATGTTACCAATCATATTTATGGTTAGTAAAATTAAGATTAATGATCTGAGAGGGAGACCTATTCCTTTATTCTTAAAAGTTTTTATTGCTATTTGGCTTAGTTATCCTTTAATTAACTACTTTAATCATCTATATATTCGATTATTTGGAGAGGAAACATCATATATAGTTGAAGTTTATGATAAAAGGAAAGAATACAAGAAAGACAAAATACACTCTTATATTGATGTATCTGCTAAAAATGATAAGAAAACCTTAGATTACGCACCACTTTATCTAAAGGTAGAGGTTGGATCAAAATTACTAATCAACCAGAAAACATCGTTAGTTGGATATTCTATTGAATATAGAGATATCCAAATATTAAAAAATGAGTAGTAGAAAAATAAGATGCAAATCCATTTCAAAAATTTTCAAAAAAATGACCGCTTGTTAGATTTAACTAAGCCACAAATTATGGGGATTTTAAACTTCACACCTGATTCCTTCTCGGATTCAGGGAAGTTTTTCTCCCTTGATAAAGCTTTATTCCAAGTTGAGAAAATGCTCAATGAAGGAGCAAGCATCATTGATGTGGGCGGAGAATCTACTCGCCCGAATGCGGCGATTATAACTCTGGAAGAAGAGCTTGAGCGTGTTGTGCCTGTGGTAGAAGCCATTCATAACCGTTTTGATTGCTTGATTTCGGTAGATAGTTCTAAAGCGGAAGTATTCAAGCAAGCGGCAAAAGTGGGTATGGATATAATTAATGATATCCGAGCTTTAACGGAGCCAAATGCATTAGAAACAGCAGCTGAGCTTGGCTTGCCGGTCTGTTTAATGCATATGCAGGGTAATCCGCAAACAATGCAGCAAAAGCCGGAATATGATGATGTATTGGAAGAAGTAGCGGATTTCTTAAATCAACGCATTTTTGCCTGTATGACAGCAGGCATTCCGAGAGAGCATATTATTTTAGATCCGGGCTTTGGTTTTGGTAAAACGGTTAAGCACAATTATCAATTATTGAAACATTTTAAAGCCTTTGTAGATTCCGGTTTTCCTGTGCTTGCCGGGCTTTCCCGTAAATCAATGATTGGTGCGGTGTTAGATAAGCCTGTAGAGCAACGTGTCGTCGGGTCTGTTACCGCTGCTTTGATTGCTGCTCAAAATGGGGCGAAAATTCTGCGAGTTCACGATGTGGCAGAAACCGCAGATATGCTGAAAATTTGGCACGCAACGATTGACTCAGATAATTAATTTTAGGAGTAAAAATGACAACCTTAGTTTATGGCATTAAAAATTGCGATACCGTGAAAAAAGCCTTGAAGTGGCTGGAAGAAAACAATCAACAACCTCAACTACACGACTACCGTGTAGATGGTTTAAATGCCGATTGGTTGGTCGAAATGGAAACTAAATTCGGTTGGGAAAATTTGGTAAATAAACGCAGCACCACTTGGCGAAATTTAGATGACACGATTAAGAATAATCTCAATCGTGAAACTGCATTGAAAGTGCTAACCGAACAGCCAACGCTAATTAAACGCCCGATTGTGATCCAAAATGGGATTGCATTAATTGGGTTTAATGAAAAAGAGTATCAGGCTGCGTTTGAACGATAGTCATCTGTAGGGGCGTGCGTCGCACGCCCAAATAAATATCTAACTGGGCGTATGACATACGCCCCTACATATTTGCAATAAATTCACAAAAAACAACCGCTTGTACCCGATAAAAATGAAAAACGAAATTATCTCCCTTGCCCAAAACCTTATCTGCCGTGATTCCATCAGCCCTCAAGACAAAGGCTGTCAGCAGGAAATCGCTGACCGTTTGGAGAAAGTGGGCTTCCAAATCGAATGGCTGCCGTTCGGCGATACGTTGAATATGTGGGCAACGCACGGCACGGAAAATGGCAAAGATGAGCCTTGTGTCGCTTTTGCCGGACACACCGATGTGGTGCCGGTTGGCGAAGAAAGCCAATGGACTTATCCGCCGTTTTCCGCCGAGATTGTGGACGGCGTGCTTTATGGGCGTGGAGCGGCGGATATGAAAGGCTCGCTTTCTGCCTTGGTGGTGGCGGCGGAAACGTTTGTGAAAAAGAATCCAAACCACAAAGGCAAAGTGGCATTGTTGATTACCTCTGATGAAGAGGCTGCAGCGAAAGACGGCACGGTAAAAGTGGTGGAAACCTTAATGGCTCGTAATGAAGCAGTACACTATTGTGTGGTGGGCGAGCCGTCTTGCGGAAAAGTGTTAGGCGATGTGATTAAAAATGGTCGTCGTGGCTCTATTACCGCTGATTTGTACATCGAAGGCATTCAAGGGCACGTTGCTTATCCGCATTTGGCGGAAAATCCGGTGCATACCGCCCTCGGTTTTCTCACCGAATTAACCACTTACCAATGGGACAACGGCAATGAGTTTTTCCCGCCAACCAGCTTGCAAGTGGCGAATATCAAGGCGGGTACGGGCAGCAATAATGTGATTCCGGGCGAACTTTATGTGCAGTTTAATTTGCGTTACTGCACCGAAGTGACGAACGACATCATCAAAGAAAAAGTGGCAGAAATGCTACAAAAACACGGTTTAAAACACCGTATTAGCTGGAATTTGTCAGGCAAGCCTTTCCTTGCCGGCAACGGAAAATTGGTGGAAGCGGCAGTACAAGCGGTCGAAAATGTCACAAAAATCACGCCTCGCTTAGACACCAGCGGCGGCACTTCGGACGGTAGATTTATCGCCTTAATGGGAACAGAGGTGGTGGAATTCGGGCCACTCAATGCCACAATCCATAAAGTCAATGAATGTGTCAGCGTGGACGATTTAGCCAAGTGTGGTGAAGTGTATTACCAAATTTTGGTGAAATTGTTGAACGCCTAATCATAATGGGGTAAGCGCTTGTAAGGGCGAGGAAAGTCGCTCGCCCAGTTGCAAAAATAATTGAAAAAACGGCCGCTTGTTGTATGGCTATTAAGCAAAATAAGGTTTACACTAGCCGCAGTTTTATTTTTTTACAATTTTTTTACAGGTAACTCCTATGCAACTTTATGCTTACATCTGCCTATTATTTGGGCTGGCGATGTTTATTTCATTTTTCACGCGAAAACTGAATGAAAATATCCAAACCACCATTGCAATTACTGCTTCTGCCCTTGTCGGCTCCCTTCTTATTCTTACCTTCGGCTCTCTCGGCTGGTTCAATATTGACAAACTCGCTATCTCCATTTTCGAACAACTCGACTTCAAAAGTTTCTTATTAAACGGAATGCTCGGTTTCTTGCTTTTTGCAGGCTCATTGGGGATCAAATTGCCGTTAATGAAAGAACAACGCCGTGAAATCGCGGTCTATGCGTTAATTTCTACCTTAATTTCTACTTTCTTAATCGGTGGCTTAATTTATGTTGTTGCTAGATTATGTAGTTTAGAGATTGGCTTTGTTTACTGTTTATTATTTGGCTCGCTCATTTCGCCAACCGACCCTATTGCTGTACTTGCAATTATCAAAAGTCTAAAAGCCCCAAAACGCCTTTCGATGCACGTTGAAGGAGAGTCTTTATTCAATGATGGTATCGGATTAGTGATTTTTACCACTATTTTTGCCGTAGCATTTGGGGGGCAAGAACTAACATTAGGTGGCGTGGTAGGGCTGTTCTTGCAAGAAGCCGTTGGTGGTATTTTATTTGGCTTATTAACAGGCTTTATTGCACATAAGTTTATTTCTGCTACTGATGACGGAAGCCTTGAGATTTTAATCACGCTCACTATTCCAACCGTTGGCTTTGTTATGGCTAATTACTTGCACGTTTCAGGGGCATTAACCATGGTAGTAGCAGGGATTATGATCGGCAACTGGACACGCCGCTCAGGCTTTTCTGAGCAGAGCCAAAAATATCTCGACCATTTTTGGGAGATGATCGATCACTCGCTAAACTATCTTTTGTTCTTATTAATCGGACTAAGCACACTGTTGGTTGAATTTACCTTTATCGGCGGTGTGTTAATGCTAGCGGCAATCCCGATTTGCTTGTTCGCTCGCTATGTTAGCTTATGGATTCCTTTCCAAGTGTTAAAACACTTCCGCTCTTATAATCCTTATACGCTTAAAATTATGACATGGGGCGGTTTGCGTGGCGGATTAGCCCTTGCAATGGCACTTTCCGTACCAGCTGGCGCTGCGATGATTTCAAGTTCAGAAGGAAATCTTGATGTGCGAGATTTGATTTTGTTGATGACTTATGCAGTTGTTACCTTTTCCATTCTAGTACAAGGCTCAACTGTTGAGCCAATGATTAAAAAAGCAAAATTAGTTGATCCAAGAAGAGTCGCATTGAATAAATTAGGTGGACCTGATGATGTAATTCCTCATATTTAATATAACAAAATGAAATATCATTTTACTAAAGATTATTAGTCATCTAAACAACTTTATATTCTAATACCTCCTTATTTATTTTAGTGAGGTATTTTTTTATGTTATTAACAGGGTTGTTATGTGGTTTTCTACTCGGTTTTGTAATGCAGCGTGGACGTTTCTGTATTACTGGAGCATTTCGTGATCTTTATGTAACAAAAAGTAGCAAAATGTTTGTAGCGTTATTGATTGCGATTACCGTGCAATCCATCGGCATTTGGTTGCTTTATGAAGCAGGCTCATTTACTTCACCAGCGGAAGATTTACCGTTGATTGCGGTAATTCTCGGGGCATTCTTATTCGGTGTTGGGATTGTTTACGCCGGCGGTTGTGCGACAGGCACTTGGTATCGTGCAGGTGAAGGGTTAATCGGTAGTTGGGTAGCGCTGATCGTGTATGGCTTGTTCTCCGCTTCAATGCGAACTGGGGTGTTAGCTCCGCTCAATCAAGGGCTAAAAGCAAATGTGATTGAAGAACGCACCATTCACGAAACCTTGGGTATTTCCCCTTGGATTTTAGTGTTTATTTTAACGGCAGTAACGCTCACACTGACTATTCGTCAGTTAAGAAAACCAAGAGGCAAAACCATTGCATTAAAACCTCGCAAAACCGGTTTGGCTCACATTTTATTTGAAAAACGCTGGCACCCGTTTGTAACTGCTGTATTGGTGGGTTTGATTGCGTTATTAGCATGGCCGTTAAGTGCAGCAGCAGGCAGAAACTTTGGTTTAGGCATTACCTCACCAACAGCTAATGTGTTCCAATATTTTGTATTTGGCGATGATAAATTCATCAACTGGGGTGTATTCTTGGTGTTTGGGATTTTGATTGGCTCGTTCGTGGCTGCAAAATTCTCTAACGAGTTTCGTTTCAGAGTGCCAGATGCAACAACAATGCTTCGTAGCGCAGGCGGTGGGGCTTTAATGGGTATTGGGGCAAGTCTTGCTGGCGGTTGCTCTATCGGCAACGGCTTAGTGGAAACCGCATTTTTCTCTTGGCAAGGTTGGATTTCATTACCGATAATGATAGTCGGTACATCGGTGGGGGCATATTTCACGATTATTCGCCCACAACGTTTAAAAGGTTAATTTTTTAAGGAGTTATGATTATGAACGTACGTTTACCAGCATCAGGGCTTGTTTGCCCATTTCCATTAGTAGAAGCAAAAGCAGCAATGGCAAAATTAAACAAAGGCGATAGCCTAACTATTGAATTTGATTGCACTCAAGCAACCGAAGCAATCCCAAACTGGGCAGAAGAAGAGGGCTATGATGTGACAGATTACCAACAAATTGGTGATGCGTTATGGGAAATTACGGTAGTGAAATAAATTTTACAAATACTAAGTAATAAAAAAGCTCTACTTTCGTAGAGCTTTTATTTTGCGTTTTACCTAAAGATTATAGTAAACCCGGCTGACCTAATGCTGGGTCTGTTGCACGAGCTGCGATTGCATCTTCAACAGTCATACCTAATGCTTTAGCAACACCTTCACCGTATGCTGGATCGCAAGCATAACAGTTACGGATATGACGGTATTTGATAAAGTCTAACGCATCGCCCATACCTGCTGCGGTATTATTGAATAATGCTTGTTTTTGTTCATCATTCATATTGTTGAACAATACACGTGGTTGGCTGAAATAGTCTGAATCGTCTTCACGGTAATCCCAGTGTGCTGCATCGCCACTAATTTTTAGTGGTGGTTCAGCATATTGAGCTTGCTCTTGCCATTTACCGAAGCTATTTGGCTCGTAATGGATTGTGCTACCGTAGTTACCATCTACACGACCTTGACCATCACGCGCATTGCTGTGTACAGGACAACGTGGTGCGTTTACCGGGATTTGATGGTGGTTTACACCTAAACGGTAACGTTGAGCGTCCGCATAGTTGAATAAACGAGCCTGTAACATACGGTCCGGAGACACGCTGATACCTGGGACTAAGTTGCTTGGTGCGAACGCAGATTGCTCAACATCAGCAAAGAAGTTTTCAGGGTTACGGTTTAATTCAAACTCACCCACTTCAATTAATGGATAGTCCGCTTTTGGCCATACTTTTGTTAAGTCAAATGGATGGTATGGTACTTTATCTGCATCAGTCTCAGGCATAATTTGTACATACATTTTCCATTTCGGGAAATCTCCACGTTCAATCGCATCATATAAGTCACGTTGATGGCTTTCACGATCATTTGCAATGATTGCTGCCGCTTCTGCGTCTGTTAAGTTTTTGATACCTTGTTGTGTACGGAAGTGGAATTTCACCCAAAAACGCTCATTTTCAGCATTGATGAAGCTGTAAGTATGCGAACCAAAACCATGCATATGGCGGTAAGAAGCTGGAATACCACGCTCACTCATTACGATAGTCACTTGGTGGAATGCTTCTGGTAATAATGTCCAGAAATCCCAGTTGTTTGTAGCAGAACGCATATTGGTGCGTGGATCACGTTTAACTGCTTTGTTTAAATCCGGGAATTTACGTGGGTCGCGTAAGAAGAATACTGGTGTATTGTTACCTACCATATCCCAGTTACCTTCTTCTGTGTAGAATTTTAATGCGAAACCACGAATATCACGCTCAGCATCAGCAGCACCACGTTCACCAGCAACAGTTGTAAAACGAGCAAACATTTCGGTTTTTTTACCCACTTGGCTGAAGATTGCCGCACGAGTGTATTTAGTGATGTCGTTAGTGACAGTAAAAGTACCAAACGCCCCAGACCCTTTAGCGTGCATACGGCGCTCAGGAATCACTTCACGTACGAAGTTAGCTAATTTTTCGTTTAACCATAAATCTTGAGCTAATAATGGACCACGTGGACCTGCAGTTAAGCTATTTTGGTTATCAACAACAGGAGCACCGTTGTTTCTTGTTAAATGTACAACAGGACATTTAGACATAATAGAATCCTCATAAAAAATAAGATAGGTAATCAATTCGAAGGAAATTATAAAGACTGTAGTTTTTTTCGCAATCTATTAATTTGATAATTTAGAGCTATTGAAGAAATGTTGTTTAATAGTTGATTATAATTGTCAGGAATTAAACTGGTAAGCCACAAGCGGTCTTTTTTGTCTAATTTTTTACATATAGGAAAAGAAAAGTACATATCTAGGATATGTACTTTTGAATGAAAAGAGAGAATTATTTTCCTAAATTATCAAAGAATTTCTTCACCCCGTCAAAGAACCCCTCGTGTTTCGGGCGGTGCTGCCCTTTGCCCTCAAGGCTAACTTCAAATTGACGTAACAGCTCTTTTTGCTCTTCGCTTAAATTCACTGGGGTTTCGATAACCACTTTGCAGATTAAATCCCCTGCGTAGCCGCCTCGTGGGTTTGCTACCCCTTTGCCTCGCACACGGAACAGTTTGCCGGTTTGGGTTTCTGCCGGGATTTTGAGTTTCAGCTTGCCGTCTAAGGTTGGCACTTCAATTTCACCACCTAATGCCGCAAGGGTGAAGCTGATTGGCACTTCGCAGTAGAGATTTGAACCGTCACGCTCGAAAATATCGTGATCACGCACGTAAATCACTACATATAAATCGCCTGCCGGTGCCCCATTTTCGCCAGCTGCCCCCTCGCCGGATAAGCGGAGTTGGTTGCCGGTGTCCACACCTGCTGGAATGGTAACAGATAAGTTTTTCGCTTTTTGAACACGTCCATCGCCGTGGCAAGAGCGGCACGGTTTTTCAATACGTTTGCCGGTGCCGTGGCAGCTTGGGCAGACCGCTTCGGTTACAAAGAAGCCTTGCTGACGGCGAACACGCCCTGAGCCGTGGCAGTGGGAACAAGTTTCCACTTTGCTGCCCGCTTCCGCACCTGAGCCATGGCAGGTATCACATTCTGCTAAAGTTTGAATGCGAATATCTTTTTTGCAGCCTCTCACCGCTTCTTCAAGGGTGATTTCGATGTCGTAACGTAAATCATCGCCACGCACCACACGTTGGCGGCGACCACCGCCACCAAAGCCTCCGCCGAACATTTCGCTGAAGATGTCTTCAAAGCCGCCGAAACCACCGCCACCAAAGCCACCAAATCCACCTGAACCGCCACCGCCTTGTTCAAAAGCAGCGTGACCGTATTGGTCGTACATCGCCTTTTTTTCACTGTCGGTTAAGACTTCATAGGCTTCGGTAATCTCTTTAAATTTCTCTTCTGACTCTTTACTGCCTTGGTTTTTGTCTGGGTGATATTTAGCTGCCAAACGTTTATAGGCACGTTTGATCTCTTTTTCATCCGCCCCTTTCGACAAGCCAAGGACTTCGTAATAATCTCTTTTTGCCATAGTTTTTCCGTATTTGTAAAAATTTTGAGAATTTTGAGCGCATGTTTAACTCCGCTAACCCCTCTTTTCTAAAGAATGGGTCAGATCTCCAGTTATATTAACAATGCGGATTTAGCGCAATATAAATTTCGACTTTGCCGTCAGGTAAATGCTTTTCAAAATCCTGTGTATAAGCACGTTTTAACAAGCCTTGCTTAGAACGGTTTTCAATGCTCGCCCACGTTTCCGCTAGCAAATTTTCCGTAGTTGGAATTTTCTCAAACCAGATAAAATCGTCGATCAAAATAGGGTCGTTCCCGTTTTCTGTTTCGGTTGCGATCACGGTTTGGTTTGTTTTACGGTCGTAGATTTTATAAAACGGCGGCTGTACCGTTTCGGTTATGGAGTAGAGTTTGAGCATTTGCAAAATTTTCTTAGAATTTGACCGCTTACACAGCCTCAGAGGGGCTGGTCTAGCTGGTCTATTAATAACCTACGCAAAAGGGGCGTATGCAATACGCCCCTACATCTATTGGGAAAGATTACTTGTTGTCTTTCACCTCTTCAAATTCCGCATCTACCACGCCATCATCTTTTTGAGTTTGTTGTGGTTGCTCGCCGCCTTGGGCTTTTGCTTGAGCGGCTTGCATTAGCGGTTCTGAGGCTTTGATTAATGCTTCGATTTTCGCTTCGATGTCAGCTTTATCTTCGCCTTTTGCCGCAGTTTCTAACTCTGCAATGGCTGCTTCGATTTTCGCTTTGTCGTCTGCATTTAACGCATCGCCTGCTTCAGTGATTTGCTTACGGGTTGCGTGAGCAATACCGTCTGCTTGGTTACGGGTTTGAACTAACTCTTCAAATTTTTTGTCTGCTTCAGCGTTCGCTTCCGCATCACGTACCATTTGTTCTACTTCTTCATCACTTAAGCCTGAAGATGCTTGGATTTTGATTTGTTGCTCTTTACCTGTGTTTTTATCTTTCGCAGACACGTTGATGATACCGTTCGCATCAATATCGAAAGTTACTTCAATTTGTGGCATACCACGTGGAGCTGGGTTAATACCTTCAAGGTTGAATTGACCTAACGATTTGTTATCTGCTGCACGTTTACGTTCACCTTGTAACACGTGGATCGTTACCGCAGATTGGTTATCTTCCGCCGTTGAGAACACTTGCGATTTTTTGGTTGGAATCGTGGTGTTTTTCTCAATTAAGGTCGTCATTACGCCACCCATTGTTTCGATACCCAATGAAAGCGGAGTTACGTCTAATAACAATACGTCTGTTACAGAACCGCTTAATACACCACCTTGCACTGCCGCACCGATTGCCACTGCTTCGTCCGGGTTCACATCTTTACGAGGCTCTTTACCGAAGAAGTCTGCCACTTTTTTCTGCACTAATGGCATACGGGTTTGACCGCCCACTAAAATCACATCGTTGATTTCGCCAACCGATAAGCCAGCGTCTGCTAATGCCGTTTTTAACGGCTCTAATGAACGGTTTACTAAATCTTCAACTAATGCTTCTAATTTCGCACGAGTTACTTTGATGTTTAAGTGTTTCGGACCGGTTGCATCAGCGGTGATATACGGAAGATTTACTTCAGTTTCTTGTGCTGAAGAAAGCTCGATTTTCGCTTTTTCTGCCGCCTCTTTCACACGTTGCATCGCCATTGGGTCGTTGCGTAAATCAACACCTTGCTCTTTTTGGAACTCTTCCACTAAGTAGTTGATCACACGGTTGTCGAAGTCTTCACCACCTAAGTGAGTATCACCGTTGGTTGCACGCACTTCAAAGGTTTGCTCGCCGTCAAAGTTGTCGATTTCGATAATTGAAATATCGAATGTACCACCACCTAAGTCGTAAACAGCGATAGTTTGGTTCTCTTTCTTAGAGTCTAAACCGTATGCCAATGCCGCCGCTGTTGGTTCGTTGATGATACGTTTTACATCTAAACCAGCGATACGACCCGCATCTTTAGTTGCTTGACGTTGTGCATCGTTAAAGTACGCCGGCACAGTGATTACCGCTTCGGTGACCGGCTCGCCTAAGAAATCTTCTGCGGTTTTCTTCATTTTTTTCAAGATTTCAGCAGAGATTTGTGGCGGTGCTAATTTTTCGCCTTTTACGGTTACCCACGCATCGCCGTTGTCTGCTTTGCTGATTTCAAACGGCATAATTTCAATATCACGCTGTACTTCTTTATCTTCAAAACGACGACCGATTAAACGCTTAATAGCGAATAATGTATTTTTCGGATTAGTGATCGCCTGACGTTTTGCTGGCTGACCGACTAAGGTTTCTTTGTCAGTGTAAGCGATGATGGATGGCGTTGTGCGTGCACCTTCTGCGTTCTCAATTACACGAGGTTTGTCACCGTCCATTACTGCCACACAAGAGTTTGTTGTACCTAAGTCAATACCAATGATTTTACCCATTTTCGATTCCTCTAGTTATAAATTCAGTTTTAAAAAGAAACGAGATGATTTTCTCGTTCAGACGCAACCATAAATAAGGGCAAAAATGGAGGGTTCAAGGGCAAAACGAAAAAAATTTAAAAAAATGATAAATTTTTCGCTATTATGTAACAAAAAAACGATCAGTTCGCCCCTACAGATGACTATGTAAAATAAATAATGCAAGGAATAAAATATGAAACTCATCACTACCATTATTCAACCCTCAAGACTAAACCAAGTGCGAGATGCACTGTCAGAAATTGGAATTCAAGGAATGACAGTCACAGAAGTAAAAGGCTTTGGCAGACAATATGGGCATAGCGAAGAAGAACTCTCGCAAATCAAGACAATTGATTTTCGTCCTAAAATTAAAGTAGAAGTATTAGTTTCTAATTACCAAACCGATGCAGTAATTGATGCAATTTTAAACGCCTCTTACTCAGGACAAGTAGGCGATGGTAAAATTTATGTTGCTAATATTGAACAGGTTATCCGTACTCGCACCGGTGAAACAGATGATGAAGCACTTTAAATATAAATGAGTGATTTTGATTTGAATTGATCTAATTTGATTATTATTTAAGCAAAAAGGAGAGGGAAAATATTTTCTTCTTAAAGAATCAATATTATCATTAGATTTATAGAGATTAGCCTTAAATTAGGAGGTATATCTGATTATGGTTAATAAACATATCAATAAAATCATCAATTCTTCATTTTCTCTTGCATTTTTTACACTGATTAGTTTTGCTACAGCTTATTGCTATGGCTGGAGACAAGCACTTTTTCACGGCTACCCTTGGTGGCACGTTGAGGTTGGTAATGCCAGTATGGCAAGAAGTCTTGCTTATGTATTCATTGTTTCGGTGTTACTCTTTTTCTGCTATGCTTTAGGCTACGCTTTAATAAATAAAGTTTTTAAACTACATTATTTTCAACATTTAGGCTGGTTAAGAGTTATTGTATTGGTTTCTGTTTTTACCATACCGGTTATTCTCACTTTCTATGTGTTTACGGGTATTGTGCCTATTTCCATTTCAATTACCTATGTTTTAGTTACCGCACTAAGTGTTTTATTTTTCCAGAAAAAGTGGAATGATACGAAACTTGATCTTGATGTCAGAAAGATGATATTAAAAGGAGATCTCCATATCTTTAATCTCTTTATCTTCCTCTATTTTTCGCTATTAGCTCTACACATTGGTTATTTAAGAGCTGGCTTACGTACTACCTATGATTATATAGAAATAGAGAACCAAAAATATTATATTCTCTCAACCAATAGTGATAATGGTTATATTATGGGGGAGAAACAAAAAGATAATGATAATTTTATTTTCTTTAATCGAAATGATCAAAGTTATTATCGTATCTATATTGAAAATTTTTCGAAATAAATAACCGCTTGTAAGGGGAAACTATGGCATTACACCGCTGCCCGGAGTGCAGAAAACGTATCAGCGACAGCGTAGAAAGCTGTCCGCATTGTGGTTTTTCTTTCAAAGAGGCGGATTTAGAAATCTATCGCCAAAAATTAGAGCAGCGCCGATTACACAACCAAGAAGTGAACCGCAAAAGTATAAAATTACAACTGATATGGTTGGGAATATTTGCAGCTGTAATTGGAATAGCAACAATAGTAGCTAATTAAAAAAGAAAATGGGTGAAATTAAATAATTATTCACCCAAGTATTCCTTTAAATAACTAAACTAAGCTTTACTGAATAATTTTGCATCGAGAGAATATTTTCCTGCACCAATAAAAATAAAGGTTAAGAATAAAACTGAGTAAAGCCCTGCTAATTCTCCGCCATTTAATAATGGTAATAAAACATTTCCTTGAGCTCCGTGAACAATGAAAAATGCGTACGCCATCATACCTGAAAGCAAAAATGCAGTCTGGCGTGTAAATAAACCTAAAATAAAGAAGATACCGCCTACAATTTCTAAAATACCTGCCGCACCGTAAATTGAGAAGAATGGTACACCGCCGTTACCGTTGGTCATCGACATTGGGAATTCAAAGAATTTTGCCGTGCCGTGAAGTAAGAACATATAACCTGCTACGATACGGGTAATTAAAAGAGCAAGCGGTTGTAAGTTGTTTAAAGTTGAGTTCATAAGCTTTCCTTAAAAAATAAAAGTAACTAAACAGTTGAGGGCGTATTTTAAAGGAAAACATTTATTTGATAATCCATCAATTTTAAAATATATTATTTCAAATAAAGAAATAATATTAAGCCCTTGCTAACACCCAAACTTGAATTTCTTCAACATTCCATTTCAATAACTCGGTACAAATTGCATTCAGCGTTGAACCTGTTGTAAGTACATCATCAACAATCGCTACTCGCTTATACTCTCTGATAGGTTGATAGCTAAAAGCTCTTTTTAAATTTTTACGGCGTTGTGCTGCACTAAGATCTCGTTGCGAGATGGTCTTCCGCTGCCTTATTAAACTTTGATTATCCAACGGAATATTTAGCCATTTAGCTAACCAACGGCTTAACAATTCGCTTTGATTAAAACCTCTCTGCCAATATCGCTGCCAAAATAACGGCACAGGCATAATCACTTCCGGCAATCTCAAACCTTGCTCCCGTTGAGCTTGTTTTATAGCTAAAAGCAATTGTCGAGCAAGGGCTTGATCGAGCCAATATTGTTGCTGAAATTTAAAGCGATGTATCCAATGAGAAAGCGGCTGTTTATACTCTCCCACTCGCACTAATTTTTGCCACTTAGGTTCATTTTTTAAACAATAACCGCAATAATCACGGTACGCTAAAGAACTCATTCCACAATGAGTGCAGTAAGGTGGCTTTTTCATTTGCTTTTGGCAAATGCTGCAAAATCCGTGAATACCAACTGCCAATGATTTATCACAGTGAAAACAACGAAAGCCAAATACATTCATCTTTCCTCCTTTTCTTTGCAGATTATCAAACTTAAGTCGCTTTTTTCGGACTATTTTTGTGATCTTTCTCGAAAAAAGAGTAAAATCTTACTATTGGCAACATAAAGGAAAAGCAGATGAACACACCTCAAAAACCAATTAAAATTGTTTTTTTCGATATTGATGAAACCTTGTATGTAAAGCATAAAGCCTACATTCCTACTTCTGTTACCGAGCAAGTTTTACCTCGCCTAAAAGCAAAAGGGATTATTCCTGCTATCGCCACAGGCAGAAATCACGGTTGTTTCCCTGAAGCCTTGAAACCCTATTTAAATCCCGAAACAGGCTTTGAATTATTCGTTACGATTAATGGGCAATATAATTTCTATAAAGATCAGCTTATTAGCGATTATTCCCTTAGCCGTGAGCAAATTGAGCGAATTATTCGCAAAGCTAATGAATTAGGCATTATTTATGCCTTTGTAACACCGATGACGATTGCAGTTTCTGAAACTAATCCTATCGTTCACGAAGCGGTTTTACCGATTACGCCGAATTATTTGATTGATCCGCACTACCACGAAAAAGAGCATATTGTGCAAATGCTGCTGTTTTATACCAAAGAGCAAACACAAGCGGTAGAAAATAGCGGAATTTTTGCAAATGATTTAAAAGAGGCTCGCTGGCACCCCAATGCGGTGGATATTCTAAGAAAAGAGAACTCCAAAGCTCGTGGTATTCAAGATGTGCTGGCAAAATTGGGGATTGATATTGAAAGCTCAATGGCATTTGGAGATGGCTTTAATGATATGGAAATGTTACCGACTGTCGGCTTCGGTGTGGCTATGGGCAATGGCGAACCTGAGCTGAAGGCTGTGGCAGATTTCATTACAAAACCGATTGAAGAAGACGGTATTTTATACGCATTAGAAACACTACACGTCATTTAAACAAAAAGCGGTTGTAAATTTTTATCAATTTACAACCGCTTGTAATCAAACAATCACATCAATAAATAAATATCAGAGCAGTTTTGCTCTAAATACACAATTGAAGATATGAAAAAACCTCGCTTAAAGCGAGGTTTTCTTATTTTCATTTTGAAATGATTAGTCAGCAATGATGCTTACATATTTACGGCTTTTCTCGCCTTTCACTTCAAATTTAACTTTACCGTCTGCAGTTGCAAATAAAGTGTGGTCTTTACCCATACCTACATTTGAACCCGCGTGGAATTTAGTACCACGTTGACGAACAATGATGCTACCTGCTAATACAGATTCACCACCGAAACGTTTAACACCAAGGCGTTTAGCTTCAGAATCACGACCGTTGCGAGTTGAACCACCAGCTTTTTTAGTTGCCATCTTCTAGATCTCCTCTGAAATTATGCTTGAATCCCAGTGATTTTCACTTCTGTGAACCACTGACGATGACCTTGTTGTTTACGGCTGTGTTTACGACGACGGAACTTAACGATTTTAACTTTCTCGCCACGACCTTGTGCTACAACTTCAGCCACTACTTTTGCACCAGCAACTACCGGTGCACCGATTTTAACATCTTCGCCATTAACGACCATTAAAACTGAATCGAATTCAACTTTCTCACCAGTTGCGATTTCAAGTTTTTCTAAACGAACTACTTGACCTTCGCTTACACGGTGTTGTTTGCCGCCACTTTGGAAAACTGCGTACATATTTACTCCGCTATGTGCCATCTGCTTTTGCGTTTAGGCACTTAATTAATTCATAAAAATAGGGTTGCAATTCTACGGAAAAAGATTAAAAAGAGCAAGCGTGATTTTGAGATATTTTTCAAATTTGCAAAAAATAATAAAAAAATAACCGCTTGTTTGATACTTAGAAATGATCTACTGCTCCGATTTTATCACAAAATCGCAATTCTTTTTTGAACAACACTCAAATTAAGGTAAAATCAAGTCAATTTTCACTTTAACTGATGGACTTACTGACGGTGCAACTTTCTTTAGAACAAATTCAAGCCCTTGCAAATGAAGATATGCAAGCGGTAAATGCAGAAATTTTGGCTCAACTTAATTCGGAAGTCTTATTGATTAACCAGCTTGGGCATTACATTATCGCAGGCGGTGGCAAACGCATTCGCCCGTTAATTTCAGTGCTTGCAGCCCGCGCGTTAGGTTATCAAGGTAAAAAACATATTACAGCGGCAGCCTTTATTGAGTTTGTACATACGGCAACATTATTGCACGATGATGTGGTGGATGAATCCGACAAACGTCGTGGGCGAGATACTGCAAATGCGGTGTTTGGCAATGCAGCAAGCGTGTTAGTGGGTGATTATATCTACACTCGTTCTTTTCAAATGATGACGGATTTAGACTCGCTTCGTGTATTAAAAGTAATGTCTTCGGCAACCAATGCGTTGGCGGAAGGTGAAGTTCAGCAATTAATGAATGTGAACGACCCAAACACCACAGAAGCAAACTATATGCGTGTGATTTACAACAAAACTGCACGTTTGTTTGAAGCCGCTACGCAATGCGTGGCGATTGCTGCTGAAGCAAGTGAAGAGGTCGAAAATGGCTTAAAAGAGTACGGTTGTTATTTAGGCACGGCATTCCAACTTGTTGATGATATTTTAGACTACTCCGCCCAAAGTGAAAGTTTAGGTAAAAATGTAGGCGATGACTTTGTAGAAGGCAAACCAACGCTTCCGCTCTTACACGCAATGCACACAGCGGAAAAAGCAAGCAAAACCGCTCAAGTGGAGCTGATCCGCAATGCAATTGAAAACGGTGGTGAATTGGAGCAAATTCCAGACGTTTTAGCCATTATGACGGAACACAAATCTCTCGACTACGCAATGCAAAAAGCCCGTGAAGAAGCCCAAAAAGCGGTCGATGCGTTAGCGGTATTGCCTGAAAGTGAATACAAACAGGCATTGATTTCACTGGCGTATTTGTCGGTGGATAGATCCTATTAATTTGCAAAAAATCAGATAAATTTAACCGCTTGTAGGGGCAAATGATATTTGCCCCATAACCTATAATTCTTTTGGGCAAATGTTGTTTGCCCCTACATAACAATGACAGAACAAAACCAACAACCCCAAGAACACATTGAAAGTGTGCGTGCTAGACGCCGTGCTCAAAATCAAAAAAAAGATCCAAACGCCCCTTTTGTGCGTGAGAAATTAACTCTTCCGAACGGACACAATAAGTTGCTGCTGCACTCTTGCTGTGCTCCGTGTTCGGGCGAAGTGATGGAAGCAATTCACGCCTCCGGCATTGAATTTACCATCTATTTCTATAACCCGAACATTCACCCACTCAAAGAGTATCTCATTCGTAAGGAAGAGAATATCCGCTTTGCTGAAAAGTGGGGTATTCCGTTTATCGATTTAGATGACGACTACGAAAACGACCGCAAAGAGTGGTTCAAAAAAGCCAAAGGGATGGAATGGGAACCTGAACGAGGCATTCGCTGCACAATGTGCTTTGATATGCGTTTTGAAAAAGCGGCAGAATACGCTCACAACAACGGCTTCCCGGTCTTTACCAGTTGCTTAGGTATTTCTCGCTGGAAAGATATGAACCAAATCAACGACTGCGGACACCGTGCCGCCGCTAAATTTGATGATGTTGTTTACTGGGATTACAACTGGCGTAAAGGCGGTGGTTCTCAGCGTATGATCGAAATCAGTAAGCGTGAACGCTTCTATCAGCAGGAATATTGCGGTTGCGTTTATTCCCTGCGTGATAGCAACAAATGGCGATTGGAAACTGGGCGTGAACGGATTGAGATCGGTAAACTGTATTATTCGCCAGATTAATCTGCTACAAGCGGTCAGTTTTTACGGCAAATTTGCAAAGATTACATCGTAGGGGCAAATTGCAATTTGCCCCTACAAGCTACAATTTAAAAGAGGAATAAAAAATGTCAAAATTCGCTATGGTTTTCCCTGGGCAAGGCTCACAAGCTATTGGAATGCTTTCTGATCTTGCTCCACAATACCCAATTGTGGAAGAAACCTTCAAACAAGCAAGCGATGTGCTTGGCTATGATTTATGGGATTTAGTACAAAACGGCACAGCAGAAGAGCTAGGGCAAACTCAACGTACTCAACCGGCTTTATTAGCGGCATCGGTGGCAATTTTCCGTGTATGGCAAGAAAAATACCCTGAATTAAAACCGTCTGTAATGGCAGGTCATAGTTTAGGCGAGTACTCTGCCCTAGTTTGTGCCGGCGTGTTAAACTTCCAAGATGCCATCAAATTAGTTGAACTGCGTGGTAACGCAATGCAAGAAGCCGTCCCGGCAGGCAGCGGGGCGATGTATGCGATTATCGGCTTGGATAATGAGGCAATTATTACAGCGTGCGAACAAGCTGCAAATGAAACCGGCGAAATTGTTTCAGCAGTAAACTTTAACTCGCCAGGTCAAGTCGTGATTGCCGGTACAAAAGCGGCAGCTGAAAAAGCAGGTGAATTATGTAAAGCGGCAGGGGCAAAACGTGCGTTACCATTAGCCGTAAGCGTACCTTCACACTGTGCATTAATGAAACCAGCAGCGGAAAAATTAGCAACAGCATTGCAAAATATTGAGCTAAATCAACCGCTTGTACCTGTTATTAATAACGTTGATGTTGCGGTTGAGAGTGATGCTGAGGCTATTCGTAACGCTCTTGTTCGTCAGCTTTATAGCCCTGTGCGTTGGACAGAAACCGTCGAAAAAATGGCACAAGATGGCATCACAACGCTTTATGAAATCGGTCCAAACAAAGTATTAACCGGTTTAACAAGCCGTATTGTGAAAGAGTTATCAGCACAAGCAGTAAACGATGTTGCCAGCCTTGAGGCAGTTCAAGCCTAATTTCAATCAGCGATAAAATGAGCAAAGAAACTTTATTTATGCTGTTCAGTGTATTGATTGCCTTAGTCATCATCCCTGCCAGCTATATGTTTAGTAATGTCGATCCGCTTGAAAGTAGTTCCGTATTTAAACAATTTGGTATGCTTTCGGTTGCTTCTGCCTGCTCATTTTTAGCTTACTTTTTGGCTATTAATCCGAAAATTCGTCGAGCATTTATCGGCGGGGCAGCACTTACTACCGCGGTTATTCAAGCGTGGGCTATTTATGGCGTGCTGTTAAGCAAAGGTGATCCAAAAGGTGCGGTGGTTTTATTTCAAATTTATTTATTAAGTAGTTTAGGATTATTGCTCGTCTCAACAATATGGGTGTTTGCTCGCCCTCGTTGGATTTATCCACAGCAAGGTTCAGCCGTTAAATATGCATTATTCGGTGGTTCAACCACTGTGATAAACTACTTTATTATTCTTTTTATTTTTTATATTTTCACGCTTTAATCGTCTTTTATAGGAGAATGTATGAGCAAAATCGCATTAGTTACAGGTGCAACTCGTGGTATCGGCAAAGCGATTGCCGAAGAATTGGTGGCAAAAGGCTACACAGTAGTTGGCACGGCGACCTCTGAAAAAGGGGCAGAATCTATTTCTGCTTACTTAGGCGAAAATGGCAAAGGTCTAGTACTAAACGTGGCAGACGCAGAATCTATTGATTCCGTATTAAAACAGATCAAAGAAACCTTTGGTGATGTGGATGTGCTAGTGAATAACGCAGGAATTACCCGTGATGGTTTATTAATGCGTATGAAAGATAATGATTGGTTCGACATCATTCAAACTAACCTTACATCTGTTTATCGCTTGTCTAAAGCGGTATTACGCCCAATGATGAAAAAAGGTGGTCGTATTATCAGTATTGGTTCCGTTGTTGGTTCAATGGGTAACCCGGGTCAAACAAACTACTGTGCGGCAAAAGCAGGTTTAGTCGGTTTTTCTAAATCCCTCGCAAAAGAAGTCGCAAGTCGTGGCATTACAGTAAACGTGGTTGCTCCGGGCTTTATTGCAACCGATATGACAGATGAACTAAACGAAGATCAACGCAATGCAATCTTAAGTCAAATTCCGGCTGGCGAACTTGGCTCTCCACAAGATATTGCAAAAGCAGTAGCATTCTTAGCCTCAGATGACGCACGTTATATCAACGGTGAAACCATTCATGTGAATGGTGGGTTATATATGGGTTAATATTTCCTTTCTATTTTGTTAAAAGTCGGCAATTTGCCGACTTTTCTTTTCTAAAAATGTATTTTTCCACAATATCAAGCGGTCTTTTTTTGCAAGAAGTTGGCAAATATGGCACAATTCTCCCCTTATTTTTTAATGTCTTTCCTTTTAATTTTTAAGTAGCAATTATTATGACTAAAAATACCTTCATCGTGGGCTTTATGCTCTTTGCGATTTTCTTTGGGGCGGGTAACTTAATTTTTCCGCCAAAACTCGGTTTAGATAGTGGCATTGATTTCCTGCCTTCTATTATTGGCTTCGTGCTTACCGGTGTTGGTTTGCCACTGCTTGGAATTGCCGTGAGCGGTTACTATCAAGGTGGTTATAAAGAAGCGTTGAGCAAAAATGTTCATCCTTATTTTTCGCTGCTATTTTTAATGGCAATTTATTTAACTATCGGACCATTCTTTGCCATTCCTCGCACAGGGGCAACAGCTTACCAAATGGCAGTTGTGCCGTTTATTGGTGAAAGTAGCACGCTTTCTTTATTGATATTTACACTAGCTTATTACTTAATTGCGGTATGGTTCAGCTTAAACCCATCAACGGTAGTAGATAGAATAGGTGCAATCTTAACTCCTGTATTATTGGTTGCAATTTTAGCATTAGTAGTTAAAGCCGTTATCTTATTAGGCGGAAATGAATTGCCTGCAGTAGCAACCAAGGCGGATCCCGAAACCCCTCTCTTTACAGGCATTGTTGAAGGTTATTTAACGATGGATGCTCTAGCTTCAATTACTTTCTCTGTGATTGTGATTAGTGCAATTAAGGCGAAAGGCATCGGTGGTAAAGACTTAATCAAGCAGACTTCAATGGCAGGCATAATTGCAGCTATTGCATTAGCAGCAATTTACATTTCGCTTGCTTGGATTGGTAACCACTACCCGATTAGTGCAGAAACTCTCGCAGAATTGAATACAAAAGGTCAAAACATCGGCACATTTATTCTTAATAGTGTTGCAACTGATACCTTCGGTGAGTTTGGTCGCACGCTACTTGGCGTGATTGTTACGCTTGCCTGCTTAACTACCTCGATTGGGTTAATCGTAACTACAAGTGAATATTTCAATGAAGTATTCCCGAAAATTTCCTATAAAATTTATGTATTAATTTTCAGTCTAATCAGCTTTGCGATTGCTAATCAAGGCTTAGATTTTGTGATTTCAAAATCTGTGCCTGTGTTGTTAGTGCTATATCCAATTGCAATGACAGTTATCTTCCTAATGTTTATCAACATCTTTATTAGATTGCCATTAATGGCTCAGCGCTTACCATTAGCATTAGTAACCATAGTGTCTATATTATCAGTTGCCGGAGTGGAAATGATGAACTCTCTACCAATGAAAGATATTTCAATGGAGTGGATTCCGTTTGCCATTGCAGGTACAGTAATTGGCTATCTAGTTGGTAAAAAGCCTAATTAACAATATCTAGGGTGCGTTTATAAACGCACCTTTTTACTATAAGGAATAAAAATGCCTGAATTACCCGAAGTTGAAACCAGCGTGCGAGGCGTTGAGCCTTATTTAAAAGGGCAAACGATTAAGCAAATAATTATCCGTCAACCCAAGCTACGCTGGGTAGTTAGCCCGGAACTTTCTCAAATGGAAAATGCAAAAATCGAAGCAGTAGAAAGACGGGCGAAATATCTGATTATCCGAACCGATAAAGGTGATATTTTGGTGCATTTAGGAATGTCCGGCTCACTCGGTATTTTGCAAGAAAGCCAACAAAAAGAAATTGGCAAGCACGACCACGTCGATCTTATTTCCCAAAACGGCACAATCTTACGCTATAACGACCCTCGCAAATTCGGCTGCTGGCTATGGTCAGAAAAGGCTGAAAATCACGAACTACTACGTAAACTTGGACCTGAACCGCTTTCAGACGATTTCACACCCGATTATTTATTTGCAAAAAGTCGTAAAAAAACGACCGCTTGTAAAACCTTTATTATGACGAATGAAGTAGTTGTGGGCGTTGGAAATATCTATGCGTGCGAAAGTTTATTTATGGCTGGCATTCACCCTGAGCTTGCGGCACAAAATCTGACTAAAAAGCAATGCGAGCGTTTAGTGAAAACCATCAAAGAAGTACTAACTAAAGCCATTATTCAAGGTGGCACAACGCTCAAAGATTTTGTCCAACCTGACGGCAAACCCGGCTATTTTGCTCAAGTGCTACAAGTATACGGACGAAAAGGGGAAGCCTGTAATGATTGTGGAAAACCCATTGAAACCAAAGTGATTGGGCAACGTAACACTTACTTCTGTCCGAAATGTCAGAAATTGCCTAAATAACCAAAAAGAGAGCAAAAGCTCTCTTTTTTCTTGCCTAAACCTGCAACCAAAACGTAACAGGTCCGTCATTTTGTAAGCTAACTTGCATATCTGCGGCAAACTGCCCTGTCTGGGTATGGATTTTAGTTGCTGCTTGTTGATGAAAATAGTCGTATAAACGTTCAGCATCAATTGGGGCAGCTCCCTTTGAAAAACTTGGACGTAAACCTTTGTTCGTATCTGCCGCAAGGGTGAACTGCGAAACCACGAGTAGGCTACCGCCAGCTTGCTGAACATTCAAATTCATTTTGTCTTGCTCATCAGAAAACACTCGGTAATTCAGTACTTTTTCTAATAGTTTATCGGCTTTAGCTTCATCGTCATCTTTTTCAACGCCAAGCAGAACCAATAAACCGTGCTGAATTTCGCCAACGGTTTGCCCTTCAACCTCAACTTTTGCCCATTTAACCCGCTGAATTAATCCGATCATAAACTTCCCTATCTTCTTCCATCTCTTTTAAGATTGCGGCGAACTGCCCGCCTAATAACACCACTTGCCAACTTAATTGAATCCACAACAGCATAATCGGCAATACCGCTAATGCCCCATAAATTGCTTGGTAAGATGGAAACGCCGTGATATACCAAATAAAGGCTTGTTTACCTAAGGTAAAGAAAACCGCCGCCAGTAACGCTCCAATTGCTGCGTGCTTGAATTTTACCTTGGTAACAGGGATAAATTTATACACCAATGTAAACAGTAACCAAATCAAGAAAAACGGCATTAATTCTAATAAATGTTGCCCTAACGACAACGCCCCAGAGCCATTAAAAATCGCAAGTGATGTAATGTAGGTTGTAATGGCAATACTTGCTCCAGCAAGTAGTGGACCGAATATTAAAATTAAGAAATAGAGCAAAAAAGAGAACCACATCGGTCGGCTTTTATTGTTATGCCAAATAGTATTAAGGGCTTCATCAATGCTTTTAATCAGCATCAGAGAAACCACAAATAAACCGATAATACTGACAATCCCCATTTTTTTCGCATTACTGACAAACAGCTCAATATATTCTGAAACCATTTCGCTCGCACTTGGGGCAAAGTTGTCGTAAATAAAGGCTTTTAACATTTCGCTGGCTTCATAAAACACAGGGAAGAACGTAAAAATCGAAAACAACACAATAATTGATGGCACAATGGCAAGCATTGTGCTGTAAGTAAGATAACCCGCCGAAATCGCAATGTTATTTTCCGTATAACGCTTCGCAAGCAGTTTAAGAAATTCTAAAATCCGTTTTAACATATTATCCTCTAACTAAATAATCGCCTTCACACACCCATTTATACGTGGTTAATGCCTCAAGCCCCATTGGGCCTCGTGCGTGGAGTTTTTGCGTACTTACCGCCACTTCCGCCCCTAAGCCGAACTCGCCGCCATCAGTAAAACGTGTGCTGGCGTTAATATAAACGGCTGCTGCATCAACTTGTTGTACGAATTGACGAGCAGCTTGATAATCAGAAGTTAAAATACTTTCCGAATGTTGCGAACCATAATGGCGAATATGCTCCACCGCTTGTTGTAAGTCGTTTACAACAACCACGTTCAGATCAAGCGATAACCACTCTTGGCTGAGTTTTTCCTGATCAAGCGGTTCAATTCCGTCAATTTTTTGCAAATCATTACTGTGAATCGTTACGCCTAGCTGCTGCATTTTCGCCACTAATTTTGGTAAAAATTCGACAGCGATAGATTTTTCCACCAACAAGGTTTCCAATGTATTGCAAGTGCTTGGACGTTGAGTTTTCGCATTCGCAATCACCTCTAATGATTTTTCTTGATCTGCTGTTTTCTCCACAAATAGATGGCAAACACCAATGCCACCAACAATTACTGGAATGGTTGAATTTTCTTTGCAGAATTGATGTAACCCCGCACCGCCTCGTGGAATGACCATATCAATGTAGCGATCTAACTTCAAAAGCTCTAACAATAAGCCACGATCAGGATCGGTTACCGCTTGCACCGCTAATTTCGGTAAGCCTGCTTTTTCTAACGCATCTTGCACCACATCAACTAGCACTGCATTGGTAAATTTGGTCTCTTTACCGCCACGTAAAATAACCGCATTGCCGGTTTTTAAACAGAGAGAAGCCACATCTATGGTTACATTCGGGCGAGCTTCATAAATGGTTAAAATCACGCCTAACGGCACACGTTGGCGTTCAATTTTCAAACCGCTGTCTAGCACACCGCCATCAATTACTTGCCCGACAGGATCTGCCAATTTCGCCACATTTCGCACATCGTTGGCGATCCCTTTTAATCTCTCTTCATTGAGTAACAAACGGTCGATTATCGCCAATGAAATGCCTTGTGATTGAGCAAATTCAATGTCTTTTGCATTCGCATATAAAATTTCGGTTGCACGCTGCTCAAGGCTATCGGCAATGGTAAGTAAAGCTTCATTTTTCTGACGGTTACCAAATTGTGCCAATTCAACGCTGGCTTGCTTGGCTTGTTGAGCAAGTTCTATTATCTGCATAAATTTGTTCTCATTTTGTTAATATTTGCCATAATCTAACACGTTCTTTTATATGAAGAAATATGCAAAAGTAAAGAAAATTAGATAAAATGGGCTAATTCCAAATGATTAGGCACAAAAATGACAAATCAATCTCCAAAACAGCTAATCCACATTCTTCCCCCACAACTGGCAAACCAAATTGCCGCAGGTGAGGTGGTAGAACGCCCTGCGTCTGTGGTGAAAGAACTGCTTGAAAACAGCCTTGATGCCGGGGCAAATAATATCCAAATTGATATTGAAAAAGGAGGCTCACAGCTGATCCGCATTCGAGACAACGGCTGCGGCATCAGCAAGCAAGATCTGCCACTTGCACTCGCTCGCCACGCCACGAGCAAAATCAGCAGTTTGGAAGATTTGGAAGCCATTTTAAGTCTAGGCTTTAGGGGTGAGGCATTGGCGAGTATCAGCTCGGTTTCACGTTTAACTCTCACCTCTCGCACCGCAGAGCAAAGTGAAGCGTGGCAGGCTTACGCACAAGGGCGAGAAATGGCAGTGGAAATCCAACCGGCTTCGCACCCTATCGGCACAACGATTGAAGTCGCTAATCTGTTTTTCAACACACCGGCACGCCGTAAATTTTTACGCACCGATAAAACCGAGTTCACCCATATTGACGAAGTTATCCGACGCATTGCCCTAGCTAAACCGAACGTAAGTTTTACCTTAAGTCATAATGGCAAAATCGTCCGCCAATATCGCAAAGTTGCCGATCAATCAGTAGAGCAAAAACAAAAACGGGTGGCAGCGATTTGTGGCGAGGAATTTATTCAAAACGCCAATTATATTGACTGGCAACACGGCGATTTGCACTTACACGGCTGGGTTGGCTCACCGATGCTTGCTCGTCCACAAAACGATCTTTGCTATAGCTATGTAAACGGGCGAATGATGCGAGACAAAACCATCAATCACGCAATCCGCCAAGCCTATGGCGAGAGCATTGCAACAGGAAACTACCCTGCGTTTGTGATTTTCTTAGATTTGGATCCTACAATGGTGGATGTAAACGTCCACCCGGCTAAACACGAAGTACGTTTCCATCAAGGAAGACTGGTACACGATTTTATTTTACAAGGTGTCAGCAACAGTCTACAACAAGCACAGCCCACACTTGAACTACGGAACGAACTCAATGAACCAATGCCGGCTTATGCGAAAGACACCAACCGCCAAGCAGCAGGGCAAAATGTATTTACACAGCCCAAAGAGCCAATACAAGCGGGCGAATTTTCACAACAAAATGCAAATCGCTCTACTCACTCGCCTTTTACGCCGAAATTTGAGCGAAGTAGTAGCTCTCAATCAGCTCAAAAATGGTATAACGAACTCCTGAGTGGTTCAGATATTCGAGCGGAAAAAGTAGAAAGAACCGCTATTCAAATGCCAACATTTGAACCAAAAGTGGAAACAAAACCCAAACCTGTTTTGCAAAAAATGGAGCAAATTACACCGCTTGCAACCAACCATTCTCAAGCTTTAGCTATTGTGAAAAACCAAGCGGTATTAATGAAAGAAGGGGAAGATTTTTATCTCATTCCATTGGCAAAACTTGCTGAGCTAAAATTTACTTATCAACTCAGTAAAGGGCAAGCTCAAGCATTATTAATTCCGCTGAATCTCACCTTAGATAAACAACAAACGACATGTTGGCAACAATACAAAGAGAGCTTGAGCGAACTTGGTTTTTCGATTACCGAAAAACATTGGCAGGAACAAACAAGGCTAACGCTTCTTTCCGTACCTCAAGCAGTGAGAGAGCAAAATCTGCAGCAACTACTCTTTGCATTATTCAGCCAAGCACAAGCGGTCAATTTAGCCGAATTTTTTGCAAAAAAATGCGAAATTCCAACCGCTTGCTCTTTAAGTGAAGTGATTGCTTTGTTATCAGAAATTGAACTCTATGCGAATGGGAAGAAAGAAATTGAAAAAATTCGAACATATATTGATTTTTCTAGCTATTTATAAAAATGATAAAACCAAATAAACCCCTCGCCCTTTTTTTAATGGGGCCTACCGCCTCGGGCAAAACAGATTTAGCCATTGCACTCAGACAAGAATTACCGGTTGAGGTGATTAGTGTGGACTCCGCCTTGATTTACAAGGGAATGGACATCGGCACAGCGAAGCCAAGTAAAGCTGAATTGGAGTTGGCTCCGCATCGCTTAATTGATATTTTAGACCCAGCGGAAAGTTATTCGGCGATGAATTTCCACGCCGATGCGTTGCGTGAAATGGCAGAGATTACCGCTCAGGGCAAAATTCCGCTCTTGGTGGGCGGCACAATGCTCTATTACAAAGCGTTGCTGGAAGGGCTTTCGCCGTTGCCGTCTGCCGATCCTGCCATTCGTACCGATATTGAAGCGAGAGCCGAGCAATACGGTTGGGCAGCGTTGCATCAGGAATTAACGAATATCGACCCTGTTGCCGGGGCAAGAATTAATTCAAACGACAGCCAGCGGATTAACCGTGCGTTAGAAGTGTTTTATATCACCGGCAAAACGATGACGGAACTCACCGCCCAACAAGGCGAAGCATTGCCGTACAATATTCTGCAATTTGCGATTGCTCCACAAGATCGAGCGGTGTTGCACCAACGCATTGAGCAGCGTTTTCACAAAATGATCGATTTGGGCTTTGAGGACGAGGTCAAGCGGTTATTTTTGCGTGAAGATTTGCATATTAATCTGCCTTCGATTCGTTGCGTGGGTTATCGCCAAATGTGGGAATATCTGCAAGGGGAAATCTCACTCGATGAAGCCATTTTCAAGGGAATTTGTGCTACCCGCCAACTGGCGAAACGACAAATCACTTGGCTTCGCAGCTGGCAGGGTGAACTGACTTGGTTGGATAGTTTAGATCCGACCAGCTCCAAAGCAAAAATGATGGAAAAGATCGATCATTATTTAAAGAATTGTGATAATATCTAAACGCCTCAGCACTTATCGCAATATTTGTTGTCCTAGTATTCATCACACAACTATAAAAAGGAAAGAAAAATGGCAAAAGGTCAATCTTTACAAGATCCATATTTGAATGCACTTCGCCGTGAGCGTATTCCGGTTTCAATTTATTTAGTAAACGGCATTAAATTACAAGGTCAGATCGAATCATTCGACCAATTCGTGATCTTGTTAAAAAATACGGTGAGCCAAATGGTGTATAAACACGCTATTTCAACAGTTGTGCCGGCGCGTGCGTTGTCGCATAACAACAATAACAACCACAGCCAACAAGCTCAACCAGCGGCTGAAGTTGCTGAACAAGCGGAATAATTAACTATTAACCACAAAATGTTAAACGAATCATTGCCAAACTCAGAAGAAGATTCTGCGTTTGGCTTTGCTTTATCTGAAGCAAGCCAAATTTCAGAAATCAATGAAGCTACCAACGAAACGACAGAAGACGGCAGAGATAAAGCCATTCTTGTGCATCTCTACCTCGGTCAGCAAAAAGATGTAGAAAACCTACTCGAATTTAAAACCCTCGCTGAATCTGCCGGGGTGGAAGTGCTGGCAACGCTCACCACTAGCCGCCCAAGTCCACATATCAAATATTATGTGGGGCAAGGCAAAGCGGAGGAAATTGCTGAAGCCGTAGAGCAATTAGGAGCAACGGTGGTGTTAGTCAATCACCAACTCAGCCCCGCCCAAACTAGGAATTTACAATCACTATGCGATTGCCGAGTGGTAGATAGAACAGGGCTGATCCTTGATATTTTCGCCCAGCGAGCGAGATCCCACGAGGGGAAATTGCAGGTTGAGCTGGCTCAACTTCGCCATCTCTCCACTCGTTTAGTTCGCCGAGTGACAAACCAAGATCAGCAAAAAGGCGGCTCTGTTGGTTTACGTGGGCCGGGGGAAACGCAGCTCGAAACCGACCGCCGTTTGATTAAAGTGCGAATCCAACAGCTGTTAAGCCGTTTGGAAAAGGTGAACAAACAGCGAAATCAAAACCGTAAAACCCGACAAAAAGCGGATATTCCAACGGTATCGCTCGTGGGCTACACCAATGCGGGGAAATCTACTCTATTCAATGCGATTACCCAAGCTGGAGTGTATGCGGCAGATCAGCTGTTTGCTACCCTTGATCCAACCCTTAGACGTATTCAAGTGCAAGATGTCGGCACAGCAATTCTGGCGGATACGGTTGGCTTTATCCGCTTTTTGCCGCACGATTTGGTGTCTGCATTCAAATCTACCCTGCAAGAAACCACTGAAGCAACGCTGCTTCTGCACGTTATTGATGCCGCTGATGATCGCAAAAATGAGAATATTGATGCGGTCAATCAGGTGCTTGATGAAATTGAGGCGTTGGAAATCCCAACACTTCTCGTGTTTAACAAAGTCGATAAACTGGAAGGTATAGAGCCTCACATTGAGCGAAACGATGACGGTACACCGATTGCGGTTTACCTTTCCGCCCAAGAAAATCTTGGCATTGAGTTACTATTCCAAGCGATTCAAGAGCGACTACGTAGCAATTTAGTACGAGAAACCGTGCTACTACCCGTCACCGCAGGGGCAATTTACGCCCAATTCAAAGCGGAAAATTGCATTAAAGCGGAACATTTCAATGATTTCGGTGAGCGAATAGTGCAAATTGAAGTGAACGAAGTGCAGTGGCACAAATGGCTAAAACAGTTTCCAATGTTGGCAGAATATGCCGAATTGGCAAAGTGGGATGATTAACGCTTCTTAACGCCATTCCTAAACTTCCTAAACAACGACAAGCGGTTATTTTTTACTGGGAAATTGCAAAATCCATTTGCAAAACAACAGTAAAAAATAACCGCTTGTTTTCTTATCTATACGAAAAAATAAAGCCCTTCTCTTTCGAGAAGGGCTTTGTTATCAGTTAGCTACACGCTATTACCATTGGTAACCGACGCTTGCTGCAGCACCTGCATGACCACGAGTATCTGAGTTCAGGCTGAATTTAATACCCACTTTACCGTTATCAGATAAACGAGAGTAACCAACTGCAAGAGCGCCTTGACCACGGTAAGTACTCACACCCGCTGAAACCATAGATTTACCAGGTTGTGTTACGTGGTATAAGTTACCTGCTGCTAATGCACCAGCAATACCTGCACGTAAATCTTTATCAACATTGTTAACATGGTTAGCAACACTTCTTAATTGATTTACATTTACAGCATCAGTACCTTTCACACCTTCTGCCACATTTGTGATACGTGTTGGAGCATTATTGCTACCTGCAACATTAAGTTCATTAACACCATCTTTAGCTACAGTTGAACTGATAGTTGTACCACCAACCTTCACTGAATTAAATTCAGGATTGTCTGAAGTCGCAACTTTAACTGTTGAACCTTCACGTGAAACTACAATGTTTTTGCCACCTTCAACATTAACTTTACCATTGTTGTTAATACGTTGAGATTCTGCCTCACCATTAACTGTCAGTTCCCAACCTAAGTTTAAGTTTTGAACTGCATTGTATAACTGGCTACCATTCACAGCATCTTTACTTGTTGCCGTTACATCACCATCTTTAACATTAGTGATCTTCGTGCCTTTCGCATCAATGCCGCTCTTAGTTACACTTGGGCCGTCTTTAATGGTTAAACCGTTGTTGTTTACGGTTGTGTTACCGGTTGTTACAGAACCATCTTCTGTTAAATCAATTGCTTTCGCCAATTGTACTTCTAATGTATCAGTACCATTTGCTTTAACATTGATGTTGCCTGATGCTGACTTAAAGTTTTCAGAAGCGGCTTTATCCACACCCTCACCTTTCACTTTAACTTCAGTATTCAGTTTCTGACGGTTTTTCACATCTTCATTGTTACCAGAGAAAATTAAACCATCATTTAAGGTTGCAACTTGTTCTGTTACAGGTTTACCGTCTTTGTCTTTGGTTTCATAAACGATACGTGTTTTACCGTTTTCTCCCGGTAATCCATCTTTACCGTTCGTACCATCAACACCTTCAGCACCATCTTGAACTTTAATGTTCGCACTTGCGCCTGGTTTACCATCAGCACCTTTCGGACCTGTTAAGCCGATTGAACCATCTTTACCGTTTAACACAGCAGAAGCTCCGTCTTTACCGGTTGCGCCGATAGAACCATCAACACCGTCTTTACCATCACGACCTGCAAGGATAGTACCGTCGCCTTTAATAGTTACACCGTCTTTACCGTCTTTACCAGCAACACCGATTTGACCATCTTTACCGTCTTTACCACCAATTGTTAAGTTGTTGTTCAAGCCGAAGGTCACGTTATTACCTTCTTTAGTAATAACAATGTTACCGTCTTTGTTGTTCAGATCAACGGTTGCACCCGGTTTAACATTGCCTTTGTCTTTACCATTTGCTGTTAAGTTCCAACCTGCGTTAGCAACTTGTTGCACTTGATATAACTGGCTACCGTTTACCGCATCTTTGCTAGTTGAAGAAAGTTCACCGTCTTTAACATTAGTGATTTTCTTATCGCCTGCATTGATACCGTTTTTAGTCACACTTGGACCATCTTTGATGGTTAAACCATCATTATTTACCGTAGTGTCACCTATAGTTACAGAACCATCTTTCGTTAAATCAATGTCTTTCGCTAATTTAACTGTTAAAGTACCGTTGTTATTTACTACACCGATATTATTAGCATCAGATAGTTTAGTAGCATCTTTCTCACCACCGGTGATGCTTAAAGTTTCGTTTAGTTTCTTAGTAATTACTTTACCATCGTCACCAACGAATTTTAAGCCATCGTTCAAGGTTGCAACTTCTTCTTTAACAGGGTTGCCATCTTTATCTTTGGTTTCATAAACGATACGAGTTTTCGTTTCGCCATCTTTACCATCAACACCTGGTTTACCTTGTTCAAAGGTCATTGTACCGTTTGAACCATCTTTACCGTTGATACCGATTGTGCCATCTTTACCGTTTAAGGCTACACCCGTTTTACCGTCTGCGCCTTTCACGCCGATTGCACCATCTTTACCTGGTTGACCATTTTTACCTGGACCACCGATAGTTAAATCATTATTTAATGCGAAGGTCACATTGTTATCAGTAGTCTCTTTGGTAATGATTATGTTGCCATCTTCATTATTAAATGAAACTTTACCTTTCGGACCAACATTTGTGCTATTTTTACCATTCGCTGCAATATCCCAACCAGAGTTAGCTACATCATAAACCTGTTTTAATTGGTCTTCTGTTGCTGCCTGACCGCTAGTGAAGTTGTTTGGATCAAATGTCTTATTAGTTAAGCCACCAATGGTGCCTTTATTACCGTCAACAGTAATTGCATTATCACCACCAACCGTTAGGCTATCGCCAGTTAATGCAGAATCGCCTACACCAACTACATTCGTATCAATAAACGTATCACCGATTGTAATTGAACCTTCATCTGTTAAGTCAATGTTTTTCGCTAATTTAACCACTAACTTACCATCTTTATTCACTACGCCGATATTATCATCAGATAAATCATCTAAATCTGTATCGCCGCCTGAAATTTGTAAGGTTTCATTTAGTTTCTTATCGATAACTTTACCATCATCACCTATGAATCTTAAACCATCGTTTAGTGTTGCCACTTCCTCAGTTGTACCGTCTGGTTTCTCATAAACGATACGGGTTTTGCTTTCGCCATCTTTACCGTCGTTGCCGTCAAGACCTTTAGCACCGTCTTTTACAGAGATAGTTGCACTTGCACCATCTTTACCATCAGCACCTTTAGGACCGGTTAATCCGATAGAACCATCTTTACCATTTAAAGTAACACCAGCTGTACCATCTGCACCTTTAACACCGATTGAACCATCTTTACCTGGTTGCCCATCTTTACCTGGACCGCCAATGGTTAAATCGTTATTTAACGTAAAGTCAATCACATTATCACTTACTGTTGTGATGATGTTTTTGTCTTTAGAGGTATACTTAACAGTTTCACCTAGTTTAACGTGATCAGTTTCACCATTATCCGCTGCAATGCTAAAGCCTTTCTCGATAATATCGTTGCTTGCATTTACAACATCATTAATATTCGCAGCGTTAGTACCAACTTCTTTTAATTGATCGTCGGTTAAGTCGTTCACTGAAGTGATTGGCTTACCATCTTTACCGTTAATGCCGTCTTTACCTGCTAAACCGTCAATACCGCTCTTCACGTTAACGATTTGGTTGTTACCGTTGTCTAGACCGTCTTGGGTTAACTTAACTGGATCTTTCGGTTCACTATTTCCGTCCGCTGGTTCTGCAGGTGTAATAGTGATACCGTTATTGGTAATCTCGGTTGATGGTTTAGTGTTGTCAACAACATCTTTACCTCCATTTTCGCCTGGCTTGTACTCAACAAATTTCGCACTTGTTAAATCTTTAAGCTCACGGTTAAGTTGGATTTCAAGCTGATCTTTCTCATTAGCAACAACATTGATATTGCCTGCTGCTGATTTGAAGTTCTCAGATGATAATTTGTCATTAATACCTTGTGCTACTTCACCAACAATGTTCACCACGCTATTTAGCTTGTGACGATTTAACTTGTCATTGTTACCTGCAAAGATTAAGCCATCGTTAAGTGTTGCAACTTCTTCTGTAATCGGGTTACCTTCATCATCTTTGATAGGGTTACCGTCTTTATCTGTCGGTTGGTAAACGATACGAGTTTTACCATTTTCACCTGGTAAGCCATCTTTACCGTTTATACCATCAACACCTTGAGCACCATCTGCTGATTTAAATGTTAAGCCGTCTTTACCGTCTTTACCATTCAAGCCGATTGAACCATCTTTACCGTTAAGTACAACTGCTGAACCATCTTTACCGTTCACACCAACTTTACCGTCAATGCCGTTATCGCCGTTTTGACCGTTCTCACCGTCTTTACCGTTACGACCTACAGTAATTGTTGCTTCACCTGGTGTACCGTCTTGACCGTTATCACCCTTGATTGAAACACCGTCTTTACCATCTTGACCTTTAACGCCGATAGAGCCAGCTTTACCGTCTTTTCCACCTACATTGAGGTTATTCGCTAAGTCGAAGTCGATCTTGTTATCGTGTACCGTTGTAACGATGTTACCGCTTTCACTACGATACTCTACTGTTTGACCAAGCTCTACAGTATCTTCTTTTGCATCATCTGCAAGTTTAGAGTTATCAGCAGTGATCTTGAAGCCCGTTTTCACTAGATCATCAGTAGCATTACGTACATCATTGATATTCGCAGCATTTGTGCCAACTTCTTTAAGCTGCTCTTCTGTTAAATCATTTACAGATTTAACTGGCTGACCATCTTGACCGTTAACACCATCGATACCGCTCTTCACGTTAACAATTTGGTTGCCGCCATTGTCTAGACCGTCTTCAGTAAGCTTAACTGCTTTACCATCTGTGCCATCTTTTGGCGTGATAGTTACGCCATTATTATTTACTACAGTTGTTGGACCTTCACCTTCTTGACCATTCTCTCCATCTTGTGGTTTGAATGTAGCTGAGTTCAAGTCTTTAAGATCTTTAGCTAATTGAACAGATAACTTACCATCTTTGCTGTTTACGCCGATGTTATTTGCAGTTAGCTTATCTTTATCAGCTCCACCAATGATTTCTAAGGTTTCATTCAATTTCTTAGATACTAGTGTTGCATCATCACCTTTAAAGTGTAAACCATCATTTAAAGTAGCTACTTGCTCTGGTTCACCTATAGGATCACCATTGCCATCTGTTGGCTGATATTGGATACGAGTTACACCATCTTTACCTGGTAAACCATCTTTACCAACAAGCCCTGGTTTGCCCTCAGTACCTTTAATGGTTAAACCATCTTTACCATTTGTACCGTTCAAGCCGATTGAACCATCTTTACCGTTAAGAACAACTGCAGAACCGTCTTTACCGTTTACACCGATAGTACCATCAATACCATCATCGCCATCTATACCATCTTTGCCAGGGCGACCTACAGTGATAGCTCCATCTTTACCATCTAAAGCAATAGCATCTTTACCGTCTTTACCAGCAATACCAACTTTACCTGGTTCACCATCTTTACCAACAGTAATATTATTCGCTAGGCTAACTTCTAATGCATGGCCACCATCTTTCTCAACAACGTTTGTTTTAACATTGCCATCACCAATGATCTTAGCTGTCGTACCTAAGTTTTGCTTAAACTCCTGGTTGTTCTCATCTTTTAGACCAAACGCATCTGTTGTCACCTCAGTAACAGTATTTTTCAAGTCACCGACGTTAACCGCATTGTTAAGAACATCACCTGCTGCCTCAGTAAGTTTAACAGGTTGACCATCTTTACCTTTTAAGCCGCTATCAACATTGGTGATTTGGTTACCACCGTTGCTTAAGCCATCCTCTGTTAAGGTAACGTTAGATTTGTTAGGATCTTTCTTAGCAATCGTTACGCCATCTTTATTGATAACTGTAGAATCACCTTCTGTACCAAATGTTGCACTATTTAAGCCCGTTAGGTCTTTTGCTAATGCCACAGTAATTGTATTGTCTACAATTTGTGTCATTACATTTTGACCGGCATCAAACTTAGTCCAATCGGTATTTCCTTCTGCACCTTTAACATCCACTTGCGTATTTAATTTTGCATTGTGAACTGTGCCATTGTTAGCACCGAATTTTAAGCCATCGTTAAGGGTTGCAACTTCTTCTTTCTCACCGTTTGGTTTTTCGTAAACGATACGAGTTTTGCTTTCGCCGTCTTTACCGTCGTTGCCGTCAAGACCTTTAGCACCTTTCTCAACTTTGATTGATGCCGCACCATCTTTACCATCTGCACCGTCTTTTCCATTTACGCCATCAACGCCGTGGAACACGATTGCTTCTGGTTTAATTGTTACACCATCTTTACCATCAGCACCTTTAACACCGATTGAACCATCTTTACCTGGGGTACCATCTTTACCTGGTTTACCGCCAACAGAGATGTTATCTGCTAAGCCAAAGTCGATTGTATTGTTCGTTACGGTTGTAACAACATTAGTATCGGTTGAAGTGTACTTAACCGTTTCACCTAACTTAACATTATCTTCTTTCGCACCAGCATCTAAACCAGAGTTATCGGCTGTAATGTTAAAGCCAGTTTTAACTAACTTATCAGCTACCGCATAAAGTTGTGAACCGTTGATCGCGTCTGTTGAATCAGAAGTGATTCGACCTGCTGCTACATTTTGAATTTGGCGTTCTTTACCTGCGGAGCCTACTGATACCACATAGTTTGTGTTTTCATTAGCTCCCGCAAAACCAGTGTAAGTAATACCACCTACAGTTGCGTTACTTGTTGGCGTTGCTGCAGTTACAGTTGATTCGCTACCTAATGCTACAGAGTTTTCTAAGGTTGCTTGAGCCCCCATACCTACTGCAACAGCGAACTGTTTATCAGCTACCGATTGAGTACCTACAGCTACTGCAGATTGTGCGCTTGCAGTTGCATTTGTACCTACAGCTAATGCTGCTTTATCTGTCGCTTTTGATCCTACACCTAAAGCAGTTGCTTTCTCTGATGTTGCATTTGCATTAGAACCCACAGCTGTTGCCTCACCAGCACTTGCTGTTGTTTCACGACCAATCGCTGTTGCACCATTTGCAGTTGCATTTGCTTGAGAACCTACCGCTGTTGCTTGGGTACCTGCCGCTTTTGAGTTTACACCTAATGCTGCCGCAGCATTACCATTAGCATTTGAGTTTGTACCAAGTGCAATTGCCCCTTGATCTGCAGAAGTTGCATTAGGGCCAATTGCAATAGAGTTAATGCCTTTTGCACCATCATTTAATCTGTTTTCTTGAACAGTTGAATTTACAGAGAAGTATTCAATTTGTGTAGGTAATGCAGAAGCATTTACAGCTACTTTATAAATAGTTGTAATTACACCATCAATAGTTTTAGTTTCTGTAGCATTTACAGTGATTGTATTATCAGCTGCTTCAACTTTGGCAGAATGATCTTTAGTAAATTTAGTGACAGCTTCATCACTTAATTTAAAGTCAATCTTGTTATTACTTACAGTAGTAACAATATCAGCATTACCAGCATAGGTAACCGTTTCACCTAACCTAACATGATCATCACCGCCATTATCAGCTGAAATCTTAAAGCCTTTCTCTGTTGTTTCATTTACAGCTGTGTTTACCGTATTAGTTAGGTCAATATTAACTGTACCACCATCATTACGAGTTAAAGTTGCAGTTTTACCATCTGTAGAGGTTTCTGCTTTATTAACAAAGTTATTTTTAATGCCTGTTACAGTAACAGATGAACCATCATTTTTGGTTAACGTTGTTGTTGCATCACCATTATCTGCATAAACTGCTGAACCACCTGTTACATGAGTATTTGTATCAACTGCATCTTTATTAACAGTTACCTTACCGTCATCACCAATCTTAATTGTGTCGTCATCAACATTTACATCGAAGGTAATGTTACTATTATCATTACGAGCAATTGTGCCCTTACCATTTACAAAACCAACATCTTTGTTGTCTTTGTTAATTGTTTCAACAGTTTGACCATTTACTGAAGTAGTAAACTCTTGAATCGCAGTTTCAGCCTTCGCTAAAGCATCCGTTGCTTTCTTAGTTAAGCCAACTTTGTAATCTGTTACATTATCTTGGTTTTTCTCACCCGTAGTAACAGTTAAGAAATCTTTAGAAGCTTCATCTGCACTTGCAGTTGTACCATCAGCATTAATTGTATAAGTTGTTACACCTGTTGTATCTTTATTTGCAGTGACAGATGCAACATTTGTACCTTTTTCTACTTTAGTTTGCACAGCTTTTAACTGGCGGAGATTTACTGCATCTGTGTCATTCTGGCCATCTGCTACGTTAGTAATTACTTTGTTACCAGCATTAATACCTATTGTTGTAATACTCGGTCCACCATTATTAATAGTTAAACCATTTTGATTAATAACTGTATCACCAATTGTTACAGAACCATCATTACCCAGGTTCAAAGTGTTATTCAACGTTACATGATAGTTCTTACCACCCGTATTATTATTTTTATCTTGTTGAACTGCTAAGTTGTCACCTACAGTTACGCTTTCCTCTTTTGCAATTTGATCTTTAGTTGTTTGACTTAAATCAACATTGATTTTATTTCCATCAACTCTTGTTTCAATAGCATTATTACCAATAATATCAAAACGCTTATTGTCTTTATTGACTGTAATACCTGCTGCTTGACCATTTTTATCCGCACCTACCGTGAAATCAGATAATGCATTGTCAATCTGAGTTTTAGTTATCTCAGATAAATCAACCGTATAATCCATAATATCTGGATTAGTTGTATTAGCTGCCCCGTTTACATTAATTCTATTAGAACCAGCTTTCACAGTTGCAGAAGTATCTTTTGTGAACTCATTAATTGCCTTATCACTTAAGCTTACTTTGTAAGTGCGATTTTCATCTTCTGGAGATGGAATTTTTTCAACTTTTACATAATCTTTACCATCATCAACTACACCAGTAACAGTATCATTATCTTTAGTGAAATCACGAATCGCATCGTCTGTTAAACCTACTGCATAATTTGTCGTATTGGTATTAGAATCAAATTTACTATCTACTTTTATATAATTTTTACTAGTTGAAGTAGTAGCTGCACTTACAGTTGTGTTATATGCATTTACTGTATAAATATCTTGCCCATTATCGCCTTTTGATGAGGCTACATGGATATTACTACCAGGTTTAACTTCCGTTTTCGCAGCTTTAATCGCTTCTTCAATTGTATTTTTACCTGTTCCACCAATATTAGTGTAGGTAATAGTACCATTAGGATTTAATTGCGAATTACCACCAAAGGTTGAATTTACTGAACTTGCGATATTGTTCATCACATTGTTAGTAGCATAAAGCTGTGAGCCATTGATAGCATCTGTTGAATCAGAAGCAATTTTACCCGGTGCAACAAACTTGATTTGACGCTCGTTGTCAGCAGAACCTACACTCACATAGTCGCCTGCCGCAACATCTTCATCACCAGCAAAACCGCTATATGTTAAGCTACCAACAGTTGCAGAATCAATTCTAGCAGCTGTCGCAATAGTAGAGCTGTTACCTAAAATCACGGAACCATCTGTTGTAGCCTGCACATTTGAACCTAATACGAAAGTATTTTGACCACTTACTGTATTGCTTTGACCAAATGCACCAGAATTGTTACCGCTTACTGTAGTTTGTGTACCTACGGCTAATGCGTTTTGACCGCTTGCTGTTGCTTTATAAGCGATTGCTGTACCGTATTGACCAGAAACAGATGTATTGAAACCAACAGTAGTACCACCAGTACCTGTCGCTGTAACTGTTGAGTTCGTACCAATTGCAGTTGCGTTGTCGCTATATACGCTTGAATTAAAGCCGATTGTTGATGAGCCCACTCCTTTTGATTTAGCAGATTCACCAATAGCTGTACCACCTTTCTTAGTGGTAACTGCATTTGCACCAATAGTAGTTACGTTAGCTTCTGTTGAGCTTGAGTTCCAACCGATACTGATTGCATTTTCACCCTCTGTTTTAGATACGTTACCAAATGCTATTGCCCCTGTACCATTTGCGACAGAGTTCACACCAAATGAAATAGAACCATTACCGGTTGCACTTGCATTAGTACTAAATGCAACAGAATCTTTTGAGTTTGCATTGGTATCTGTACCTAAAGCAAATGCGTTTTCTGCAGATTTAGCCGTATCCGCTACAACAAAAGTATTAACATCTGTTGGCAAATCCGTTCTTGTTTCAGTTTTGAATCCCCCTGCATTAGCATTTGTACCAATTGCAAAAGCATTATTACCATTAGTTTTTGCTTTAGTACCGATAGAAAAAGCATCATTACCGTAAGAATAGGTATTATTCTGACCATCATAAATACTTCGTCTTGCTTCACCAGTAGTTTGATCTAGAGTCTGAGGTATGCCTGAACCAATCGCAAAAGAACGTTCCCCTAATGCAGTTGCCGAAGCACCAATTGCAAAACTTGCTGTAGCATTTGCCCAAGAAGAAGAACCAATTGCTGCTGCATAATCAGCCTTTGCTGCAGACTGACGCATTGCTGCAAACGAGTTAAATCCAGATGCATAAGAAGATGTACCTAATGCTACTGCACCAATGTCTGTCGCTTTAGATAAACCACCAATTGCAATAGACAAACCACCTATTGATTGCGAATGGTCACCGATAGCAATACCATTATTGTAATCAGAAGTAGCTTGACGACTTCTAATAGTCGTATTATTACCAATAGCAATACCTTCCATATATAGCGTTCCACTATATCTGTTTCCTGTACCAGAGGTATCAACAGATGTAGAGCTATTATAAGAAAGGCTACCTGGGTTATAATAGTTATAAGCGTATGTATTCCCTATTTTGTCGATATAGGTACCTGTAGGGTCTCCATTACTATAATAATTATTACCTGTAATAGATACCACAGCCTCTGCCGGCATTGCTGAAATCATTAATAATGCGGTCCCACCCACTAAAATAGAACCTTTTAGTCCCCCTACTAAAAGACTAATGCTACCACGCTCATCAGTTGAAGATGCCGCCTTACCTTGCGATTTAGCAAGTTCAGACACAACTTCCATTTTTTGCGTCGTTCGGTTAAAAATAACCTTAAATATTTTATTCATAATTTAATACCTTTAAGACATAAAAAATAGCTTATTTCTGTTAACTTAAGAAATAAGCCAATTTTGTAAATAATTCGGAAATCACACACAACACTTCGAATAAACGCTTTAACAACCGCTTATTTCATAAGAGGACTGACCTCCTAATTATGCTAAATTTTTTACTTTATAATCTCAAGAAGCTTTTAATAACTTTACAAATCTCCTCTAGCAAGAAAGAAAAAAACAAAAAACTCTTTATATATCAATAAGTAAGAAATCTATTTCTTGTATTTTAAAAAATAGTAATTTGATAGACATTATTAACAAAGAAAATATTTGAAATAACAAGAAGTTAACAAATAAATAACAAACAGGTAGTAACAAACTTATACGTAATAGGTAATTTAATTTTTACTCAATTCATAAAATATAGGTCTGCAATTTGATCTACACCTCAAAAGTTGGGGTTAAAAAGAGAATGTAAGTAGAAAAATCCCGTTCGTATTCAAATAAAATTAAAAGGACTAAGCTCTGCGGAATACAGAACTTAGTCCTTGAATTAAATTAACCTAACTTTTCTGGGGCATTCTATTTTTTATAACCATATATATTACAAATGAGCTGGATATGAATCTTCTTACTAATATTTCAATAAGCGGTTATTTTTCTAGTGCTATTTGCAAATTTCATCAAGATTGATTTCAATCAACCCTCTACCAACTTCGAGGGAAGATTTATTTTCTATCACATTTTAAAATACCAATATGTACATTGATGGAACAATCTTATGCTAAAACCCTTCGCTCTTGTTTTCGGGTTACTGTTGATAGCTCAAACCAGTTTTTCTCTTGAGAAAGAACCTCGTACAATGCCGACCCGAGGTATGGATAAAGCTCTACTTGGGCAAATTCTGTTTTTCGATAAAATGCTTTCTCACGGCGGTGGTTTAAATTGCGCTAGCTGCCATAACCCAGATAAAGCCTTTATTGATGACAGGATCACTCCAGCCAATGGAGTGGTTTCTCAAGGTGACACCCCTAACAAATATGGCAAACGAAATTCCCCAACCATGCTTTACGCTAAATATGCCCCTGATTTCCATTTTGATGAAAAAAACCAAGAATATGTTGGTGGACAATTTTGGGATGGGCGAGCAAAAAACCTTACCGAACAAGCTGGAATGCCACCACTAGACCCAAATGAAATGGCAATGCCAAGCAAATTAGAAGTGGCAAAGCGATTGTATAGCCTGCCGATGTATCAGCAATTTTTTACCCAATTTTACGGCGAGGCGGTTTGGGATAGTTATGAAGGTGTGTATGCCGCAATGGAAGATGCGATCGCCACCTTCCAAACAAAGAAAAAACTGCTTGCACCTTTTGATTCAAAATATGATTTATTTCTGAATAAAAAAGTACAATTAAACGAATTAGAAGAAAAAGGTAGAATACTGTTTTTCGATAAAAGCCAGACAAATTGCAGCAGTTGTCATCAACTTCAAAACCATTCTATGCATAAAGAAGAAACTTTTAGTAATTATCGCTATTATAATTTGGGTGTACCAAGTAATCCAAAATTAATAGAAGTAAATGGATTTACTGAGGATTTTATAGATTTAGGCTTATATGAAAACCCTAATGTAAACAGAGATGAAAACCAAAAAGGAAAATTTAAAACGCCTACTTTGCGTAATGTGGAGATGACTGCACCTTATATGCATAATGGTGTATTTAAAGAGTTGAAAACAGTTCTGTTATTTTTAGATAGTTATAATAATCCCGCACGTATAATTAACCCTGAAACAGGTAAACCTTGGCAAAAACCGGAATTTGCTCCCACCATTGCACATAATAAATTAAAAGCTAAACCATTAAGTGATGAAGATATTTTAGCATTAGAGGCATTTTTAAAAACATTAACGGACAATAGATATCAACAATAGGTATCAAAAGTAGAAAAACAAGGGAATTTGTTTTATTGGTATTTTGCAAGCGGTTATTTTTCTGATGAAATTTGCAATTTCACTTACTATGAACAGGGCAAGCTTTCTGCCCTGCTCTATAAGCTTTCACATGTAGACTGCTTCATGTAATACGCAGAGCCTCTAATTAACATTCTAAGTTGCATAATAACTCTTTGTTTGAGCAACTCTCGTTCTTGATTGTTCATATCTAATGCATGTGAACCCGCGGTAAAAACAAGAGTGACCAGACCTTCCGCTTGGATATAAGCAATTTTGCGGTTGCATGGTTCATCATTACTCATAATGTAGTCAGTTAACTCTGCAACGAAATGCTGAATTTCTCTTGAGGCTGCTGTTCTGAACGCCAATGACGTACCTGAGCTTTCACGTAGTAGCAGCCGAAATACGTTAGGGCGATCTGTAATCAGTTCAAAGAAGGTTTCAACTGAAACAACAACAACACTTCCGCCATTAGCAATACGTTTACGCGCTTGTCGCATAAGCTGACGAAGTAGCAGGCCAGATTCATCAACCATTGCTAAGCCTAATTCATCCATATCTTTGAAATGTCGGTAAAAAGAGGTTGGTGCAACACCCGCCTCCCTGGCAACCTCTCTTAAACTTAAATTAGAAAAGCTTTTTTCGGGGCTGAGCTGGTTAAATGCTGCTTCCACTAACGCTCGGCGTGTTTTTTCTTTTTGAATGGCACGAACACTTACGCCATTAGCCATTTTTCACCTCAGATTTCATAATCTTAGTCACCTCTTGAGCTAAACGCTCATAGCGTACACGTAGAGGTGAACCAGGACGGTAAACCATACCGATAGCGCGGAATGGTTTCGGCTCTTCAAAATGAAGATATTTAATACCTATTGTCTCTTTAGCTGCTAATTGTGGAATGAGCGCCATTCCTACATTTGCTGCAACCATATTACGTAATGTTTCAAGGTTACTTGCTTTAAAATGTGGGTTTTCTTTTGCTCCTACAGATAAACAGTAATCTAAGGTATTTGTCCTTAAACAGTGGCCACCATCAAGGAATAGTAACTCACGACCACTTAGTAGTGAAATACCTATTTTGTCTAAGCACGCCCATTCATGTTGTTCTGAGATAGCTAAGTGCATCTCTTCATCAAAAATAGGCACTTCGATGAACGATTCGCTCTCTTTTACAAATGAAATAATGCCGCAGTCTAATTGCCCCGACTCAAGTTGATCTAAAAGCTGACTAGTCTGTAATTCGTAGATATAGAGTTCTAAGTGTTTGAATTTTTCTTTTAATGCGGGAATGATAATAGGTGAAATATAAGGGCCTAAGGTTGGAATAATACCAACATGAAGTGGTCCAGACATTTCTTTACCTTGATTACTTGCCATTTCTTTTAATATTTTTACTTCGCGCAGTACCACTTTTGCCTGCTCAACTAGCGTTAAACCTGCTTGCGTAAATAACACTTTACGACTTGTTCGCTCAAGTAAAATGGTGCCTAAGTCATCTTCTAGTTTACGGATTTGACCACTTAATGTAGGCTGGCTCACATTACAAGATTCTGCTGCTCTGCGAAAGTGTTTATGATCTGCCAATGCAATGAGGTATTCTAAATCTCGGATATTCACAAAGATGCCTCCCTTGACTTCACTTTTTATGAATAGCTTGAATTATGCCATACTTAGTTTAAAAATGTCTTGCTTTTTATCGTAATTAATATGTTTATATCAATCGGTTTATTCTAGTAATACTCAGTAGAACACTAACAAACTCTAAAGAATAATCTTATGAAAAATCAATAACTTACATTGATATCTAAGAGAGTAAAAAAGTAGGCACATTGTGCCTGCTTTAATACTTGCTTCTATTTAAATTACAGAAGACATTAGCTTCATCATATCAATTAATAACGCACAAAACCGACTAATTCATATACCTTATCTAAAGTCGCTCTCGCTCTCGCACGAGCTTTATCAGCCCCTTCACGGTAGATTTTTTCAAGTAAGGCTTCGTCTTGGCGGTAGTGGTGGTAGCGTTCTTGTAGATTAGTTAAAAGTTCGGAAACCTTATCCGCCACTTCGGTTTTGAGGTGCCCGTACATTTTGCCTTCAAATTCGACTTCCAACTCCGCAATGGTTTTTCCGGTGATGGCGGACAGAATATCGAGTAAGTTCGACACGCCGGCTTTGTTTTGTACATCATAACGCACCACTGGCGGTTCATCGCCATCGGTCATCGCACGTTTGATTTTCTTCGCCACCGCCTTCGGTTCCTCCAACAGGCCGATCACGTTGTTGCGGTTATCGTCTGATTTTGACATTTTTTTAGTCGGCTCAAGGAGCGACATTACTCTCGCCCCAGACTTCGCAATAAAGACTTCCGGTACGGCAAACACCGGTTCAATCACATTGCCCTCAGCATCTTTTTTGCCATATAAGGCATTGAAACGGTTGGCAATATCACGGGTAATTTCTAAATGCTGTTTTTGGTCATCGCCCACCGGCACTTGGTTGGCTTGATAAAGCAGAATATCCGCCGCCATTAGCACTGGGTAGGTAAATAATCCCACGTTCACGTTTTCTTCGTAACGAGCGGATTTATCTTTGAATTGGGTCATACGGTTCATTTCGCCGAAGTAGGTGTAGCAGTTCAGCACCCACGCTAGCTGAGCGTGTTCAGGGACGTGTGATTGAATAAAAATTGTGCTTTTATTCGGATCAATGCCACAAGCTAAATATAACGCTAACACATCTAAGGTTGATTTACGTAACGCTTCCGGATCTTGTCGCACAGTAATAGCGTGTTGATCGACAATACAATACACGCAATCATAATCATCTTGCATTTTTACCCAGTTGCGTAACGCTCCAAGGTAGTTCCCAATGGTTAATTCCCCAGACGGCTGTACGCCACTAAATACAATAGGTTTGGTCATTTTATCTTCTCGTTTTAATTGCAAAAAATTGTGGAAATTATACCGCTTGTCACCCTATTCGCCTACAATTTTCAACACGTCTTTAAATTCTGATGTTACAAAAGTCGGTTCTGATTGTTCAATCGGCACATTGTAGTTGTAACCATAAGTTAAACCGACTACATCACAACCCGCTGCTTTGGAAGCGATAATATCATTTTCAGAGTCACCCACGAAAAGCAACTCTTGTGGGGTAATATCGAATTTTTCGCAAATAAAGAACATTGGATCTGGGTGTGGTTTAATTTTAGGAAGCGATTGCCCACCTAAGGTTTCATCAAAGAGGTGGCGAATACCAAAAGCAGAAAGCACCGGCTCAACCAACTTGGTGGGTTTGTTTGTAATCACAACAAGTGGATAGCCTTTAGCTTTGAGTGCTTCTAAAGTTTCTTTTACATTGGGGAAGAGCGAACTTTCTTCGCAAACATAGGTGGCGTAGTATTTATCAAAGCTCACTCGCATTTTGACCAATTCATCGGCTTGGAAAATTTTACCTGTGTGAGCAATGGCATTTTGGAAGAAAATGTCCGCCCCTTTGCCGATCCAAGTTAGCACTTTTTCTTGTGTAACCGTTGGCAAACCAGCTTCTAAAAACATTGCATTTGCCACTAGAGTTAAGTCAGGAAGGGTGTTAATTAGCGTTCCGTCTAAGTCGAAACCAATTACTTTGTATTTTTTCATTGTATCTCCTTAAAAAACATAAGCGGTCGTTTTATGCAAATTTTTTGCCATTTTCGACCGCTTGTCATTATTTCATTTTGTTTACTTTATACGCCCACACCATAATCAAAATTCCGCCGATAATCATCGGTAAAGAGAGCAGTTGCCCACGCGTGATTAAATCAGCAGTCGTGTTTACGTTAGGGTCGATTTCTCGGAAGTATTCTACAATAAAGCGGAATGTACCATAGCCAATTAAAAATAATCCTGCCACAGAGCCTGTTGGACGGGGCTTTTTGATAAACCAGTTGAGGATCAACAGCAACACCACACCTTCTAAAAAGGCTTCGTAGAGCTGTGATGGGTGGCGGGGTAAGTAACCACCACTTGGGAAGAGTACCGCCCAAGGCACATCTGTTACACGGCCCCAAAGTTCATCATTAATGAAATTGCCGATACGCCCCATGCCTAGCCCGAATGGTACAAGCGGTGCGATAAAATCAGCCGTTTGCCAGAAACTACGTTTTTGGCGATAGGAAACCCAGATCATCGCTACAATCACCCCAATTAAGCCACCGTGAAACGACATTCCCCCTTCCCAAATGCGGAAAAGGTAGAGTGGATCGGCAAGAAAACGATCGAAGCTGTAAAAAAATACATCACCGATTCGACCGCCTAATACAACTCCCCAAAAGCCGGTGTAGATTAAGTTATCGACTTGTTCGGTTGCCCATACGCCGTTAGAATTTTTGGCTCTTCTCATTCCTAACCAGTAAGCAAAGGCGAAACCGGCTAAATACATTAAACCATACCAACGTAAGGCAATCGGACCAATTTCAAAGACGATAGGGCTGATTTGTGGAAATTGAATAAATTGTTCGTTCATAGCTTCCTTATTTTAAAAACATATTAATGGCGATAGCCACAAGCAGCAGGGCAAAGGCTTTTTTTAGCATCGGAACTGGTAATGCGTTCGCGGCACTTGCTCCCATTTTTGAGGTAAAAAATGAAGTAGCGGTAATACCGATGAGTGCAGGTAAGTAAACATAGCCTAACGAGTAATCAGGCATTCCTTCTAAGCCCCAACCGCTCACAATAAAGCTGATTGTGCCAGATAAGCCTAAAAATGCCCCACAAAATGAAGATGTACCGATGGCCCTTTTAATATCTAAACCACGATCGCTTAAAAACGGCACAATAAATGCCCCTCCTGCGATGCCTGCCATACTAGATAATGTTCCAATCACACCACCACCCACAAGTGTAGTATGTAAGGTAAGAGGTTTATTTTTCGGGGCTCTTTTCAAGGTAAAAAGCATTTTTCCAGCCAAATATAACACCATTACTGCAAAGATTTTAGACATAATTTGCGGATCGAGTTTACTTACTACTAAGCCTGATAGAAATACCGAGATCATTAATGCTGGAATAAATGATTTACTGGTTTGTACATCAACATTTCCTAACTTATGATGGCGTTGGGCGGATGAAAATGCGGTAATAATGATAGTGGAGAATGATGTGCCTAATGCGGTGGACATTATATATTCAGGCGGTATGCCCGCCATTGGTAGTAAAAAGACCAAGCTTGGGACGATAATTAAACCGCCCCCAATGCCGAATAATCCTGCTAAAAAGCCAACAAATACCCCTAAAAAAAGACAGCTTAATAAAATAGTCATTATTATTTTCCTTTTTGGTTATGTTGATACCAACCTCGATAAGGTTTACGATTTTCTTTCTTATAAGATTTGGCTGAGTCCTGAAAGGATTTTTTAGACGTGTGAGAAACATTTTCAGTACGCTCGGTACGAGAGTTGTCAATCGGTCTATCTTCAGAATTTTTTTGCATATTATTCTGTAGAACCTGTGCAAACTCTTTCATTGCTTTGCGATAAACATCTCGTTTAAAAGAAACGACCTGACGAACAGGATACCAAAAACTCACCCATCGCCAGCCGTCAAATTCCGGATTTTTTGTGGTTTTTAGATTAATTAGATTTTCATCACTAATAAGTTGTAATAAAAACCAACGCTGTTTCTGCCCAATACAAACAGGACCAGATCCCTCATTGCGTACCAAGCGTTTTGGCAGTTTATATTTCAGCCAATATTTAGACGCCCAAAGCAATCGCACATCTTTTTTGCTCAAGCCAACTTCTTCATAAAGCTCACGGTACATTGCTGTTTCAATGTTTTCCCCCTCGTTAATGCCACCTTGCGGAAATTGCCAAGAGTTTTGACCAAACCGTTTTGCCCACAGAACTTGTCCGTGCTTATTACAGATTACGATTCCAACATTTGGGCGGTAGCCATCGAAATCGATCACTCGACCACCTAATTTCATGAAATTCTAGAATATTCAGAATTGTTTCATACTTTGGCCGATTGAACAACCTTAGCCAAAGTAAAATTCAGAAGATATACAAAATTTTGGTATATTTTACTAGAAAGATGATTTAATGAAATAGCTCATAAAACGCTTTTAGGACTCTTTTTAGCTAATTTGAGTTTTCTTACCAAACTGATTGCCAATAATAAAAGCTATCAGGCCAATAACCAGTGAGGGCACAATTGCATGGAAACCCCAAATAGATATTTTAAAAGTAGTTATGATTACATAACTTATTAAGCCAGCAAGCATTGAGCAAATTGCCCCTGCGGCATTTGCTTTTTTCCAGTATAGCCCTAGCACTATTACCCAAAGGAATGTCGCCTCTAAGCCACCTAGTGAGAGTAAATTTAGCCAAATCAACATATCGGGAGGATTTAATGCTGCAAATACAAGCAAGATGGTAAAACTCAATGTAGTAATAGTTGAGAAACATTTAATTTTTTTCTCATTATTAATAGCATTTGGCTTAATGGCTAAATAAAGATCTTTAATTAATGTTGAGGAAGATTGAATTAACATTGAATCAATAGATGACATAATTGCCGCCATAGGTGCCGCTAAGAAAATGCCTGCAACTACGGGAGAGAGTACTTGAATCATTAATGTTGGAATCACTTGATCCGGTATATTTAAATCAGGCACAATGGCTCTGCCTAAAACACCTGATAAGTGCATTCCTAGCATCAAAATTGAGATAACCACTGTGCCAATAATCATTGCCCTGTGTAATGCTTTGCTATCTTTATACGCCATACTTCTTACCGCAATATGAGGTAAGCCAATCAAACCAAAACAAACTAATACCCAGAATGAAGCCATAAAGGTAAAATCAAGCGGACGCTCATCAATGCCATAAGGAGTTGTAAGCTGAGGATTAATTTCTTCAAGCGTATTCATTGCATTTTCTACTCCGTCAGTAGCATAGAGAATACCACCGAGCAGAATTGTGGTCCCCACTATCATTACTAAACCTTGAATAGTGTCAGTAAGCACTACCGCTCTAAAACCACCAACAAAGGTATAAAGCCCAACCGTAATTGCAAAAATAATAACTGCTGTTTGATAAGAAATCCCTAAAGTTGTTTCAAGCAAACGCCCTGCCCCAATAAATTGGACAGACATCATCGCAAAGAAAGAAAGAAGTAAGGCAAAACCCGAAATCCAGACTACAAATTTGTTTTGATAACGAGCTAACAGCATATCATTTACAGTAACACTATTATGTTTACGTGCTTGCAAAGCAAATTTTTTACCTAAAGCTCCTAAAGAAAGTAGCACTGCTGGTACTTGAATCATCGCCAGTAATACCCAACCTAAGCCATATTTATAAGCAGCACCAGGTCCACCAATAAAGGAGCTTGCACCAACATAAGTGGCTGCAGTCGTCATCGCTAATACAAACCCAGGCATTGAACGCCCGCCAATGTAGTATTCTGAAATAAAGCTACTTCCCTGCCTCTGCTTGTAAGCATAGAATGCTACGCCAAACACAAAAAGAAGGTAGGCGAACAGCGGAATGAGCATATCGTTATTCATGATTCACCTCTAAATCAATATTTTTATAGACTTTTTTCACTACAACAATAGCGACTAAAGTAAAAATCACGGGTAATAAAATACACGAAAGCTCAAACCAAATCGGAAAACCTAAAATCCCTCTGCCTTGAGGGGAAAAGTAAGCAAATCCTACCCAACCAAGCAAATAAAGTAAGGTTAGCAATATTGCCCAACGAGCCTCTTTTTCTAATTGTTTATACATTCTGTCTCCTTAACATAAAAAATAACCTCGCAACTGCGAGGTTTTCTAGTATTGCCATTCATCAGGATTAATGCCTAATTCTCGCATTTTTTGTTTTGCTTCTTCAGGAATTTCATCTGCCCTATCTTTCATTAAATCTTCATCGTTAGGTAAAGGCTGTCCTGTGAATGCGTGCAAAAATGCCTCACATAACAGCTCACTATTTGTTGCATGGCGAAGATTCTTGATTTGGCGACGAGTTCGCTCATTCGTTAAAATTTCCAATACTTTAATTGGAATTGAAACTGTGACTTTTTTCACTTGCTCGCTTTTTTTGCCATGTTCTGCATAGGGACTGATATATTCGCCGTTCCAATCTGCCATTTTATTGCTCCTTAAAATTTGTTTGTATTGTAATCAAAACTGAACCATATAACAATCTAGACGTCTAGATTTCTAGAGTCAAAAACGGCTTTTTGTTGGTGTTTTTAACGAACTTCGCTACAATGTGCAAAATTTATCTCTAAAAGGCTTATTTTATGAAACTAAGAATATTTAAACAGATTTTTGTGGTACTAAGCGTAGCAGTTCTAACTGCCTGCTCTTCAAAAATTAATCCAGAAACTGGTGTGCGTGATGATCCACTAGAAGGTTTTAACCGTGCGATGTGGAAAGTCAATTACGAGTTTTTAGATCCTTATGTGTTAAAACCTGTGGCAACAGGTTGGAAAGAGTACGTTCCAAGTCCAATCAAAACAGGTCTAGTGAATGTAGTAAATAATCTTGATGAGCCAGTGAGTTTTATTAACCGTTTGTTAGAAGGTGAAGGCAAAAAAGCAATGGTTCACTTTAACCGCTTCTGGATCAATACCGTATTCGGTTTAGGGGGCTTAATTGACTGGGCGAGCTTAGACAATGGCTTACGATTAGAAAACGGACAACGTAGTTTAGGCGAAAGCTTAGGGGCAAATGGTGTTCCTTCAGGTTCTTATATTATGATGCCCGCCTATGGTGCAACAACACCACGTCAGGGTATTGGTAGTGCAGTAGAAACAGGCTATTCTGTATTAACTTATGTGGGTACGCCTTGGTCTGTAGCGAAATACGTTGTACAAGGCATTGATACCCGTTCTAAATTGTTAGAGCAAGATGCATTATTAGAACAAGCACAAGATCCTTATGTTACTTTCCGTGAGGCTTACTTCCAAAACTTAGAATTCAAAGTGAAAGATGGCAAGGTAGAGGCTGGTCAGCAAGAACAGCTTTCTGAAGAAGAACTAAAAGGTATTGATTAATCTACAAGCGGTTAAATTTCATCAACGATTTGCAAAAAATTATGTGAATATGACCGCTTATTTTTGAAAAAATAAAAGTAATGAAAAAACATATCCACATCTTAGGCATTTGCGGCACCTTTATGGGTGGTGTTGCAATGATTGCCCGTGAACTTGGCTACAAAGTAACAGGTTCAGACACTAATGTTTACCCTCCAATGAGCACTTTTTTAGAATCGCACGGTATTGAAATTATTCCGAACTATGATGTTTCTCAACTTCAACCTGCACCAGATTTAGTGGTAATCGGCAATGCCATGAGCCGTGGTAATCCTTGTGTTGAATATGTGCTAGATAATCAGCTTAATTACACATCTGGCCCGCAATGGCTACACGATCATTTATTAAAAGATAAATGGGTACTTGCTGTTTCCGGCACGCACGGCAAAACCACTACAACAGGAATGTTGGCGTGGATTTTAGACCAAAACGGCATTGATACCGGCTTTTTAATCGGCGGAGTGGCGGGCAATTTCGGTATTTCTGCCCGTGCAGGCAATAGCAAATTCTTTGTAATTGAAGCAGACGAATACGATTCAGCTTTCTTTGACAAACGTTCTAAATTTGTACATTACACACCAAAAACGTTAATCATCAATAATATGGAATTTGATCACGCCGATATTTTTGACGATTTAAAAGCCATTCAACGCCAATTCCACCATCTTATCCGCACAATGCCCAAAAGCGGTTGTATTTTATCTGCTCTTGATGATGAAAATGTACAACAAACTATCAAAATGGGCAGTTATAGTGAGTTGCAATTTATCGGTGAAGAAAATGAATGGTTTGCTAAGCCATTAACAACAGATTGTTCACAGTTTGAGGTTTACCATTTAGGAGCTAAAAAAGGTGAAGTGCGCTGGTCGGTAATCGGTAAACATAATATGTACAACGCATTAATGGCTATTGCTGCTGCTCACCACGCGGGAGTAGATGTTGTGGGTGCATGCGAAGCATTAGGATCATTTGTAAATGCAAACCGCCGTTTAGAAGTAAAAGGTGAGGTAAACGGCATTACTGTTTATGATGATTTCGCCCACCATCCAACAGCAATTGAAGCCACCATTGATGCTTTACGTGGTAAAGTGGGTAATCAACGTATTTTAGCCGTGTTAGAACCACGCTCAAATACAATGAAAATGGGTGTGCATAAAGATGAGATTGCCCCAAGTTTGTGCGATGCTCAAGCAGTATTTGTTTTCCAACCAGATACCATTCCTTGGAATGTAAGTATCATTACAAAAGCGTTATCACAACCGGCTTATTATTCAGATAATATTGATAATTTAGTAGATTTAATCATTAAAGAGGCAAAAGCAGGCGATCATATTCTTATAATGAGCAACGGAGCATTTGGTGGGGTTCATCGTAAATTACTAGAAAAACTATTAGATTCAGTAAGTTAGAATTTATTGACATATAGAGAGCAAAAATAGTTGGTAATGAAGATCTTTTATTCCTGCCAACTCTTTTTTAAAAATATTTAATCCTTTTATAAGAGATACCTATACTTTTCGCCGCCCGCTTTATGAGCATAATTTATCTTTCTGTCTATAAAATAATATTTCTATTTATTTTCGCCTTTCCTATAGATAAAACGAGCGAACACAGTGGTACGCCCTCTATCAATCTATCTTGCATCTATTATAAAAATGTGAATTACTTACGAGCCTTATAAATCTTCATTGCTTCTGGAACAAGCCGAGCTAAGTTCTCTTGACGATCTGCATTTGAAGGGTGTGTAGAGAAAATAGATAAACCTGAATCACCATTCGCTTTACTCATTTTAATCCACACATTTGGTGCTGCAGATGGGTTATAGCCTGATTTTGCCATCAACATTAATCCCACTTCATCTGCCTCATTCTCCTGGCTGCGAGAAAATGGCTTGGTAGCAATTAAGTCAACACCCGTGCTTAATAAGCCTTCTGTATTTACACCAGTAGAAGCGGTTACTGCAGCATCGGCAATAACTCCTACAATACCACTAATAGTACTAAAAGTACGGTCTGACTTACCATGTTCTTTTAAAGCATGAGCCATCTCGTGCCCCATCACTACTGCAATTTCATCATTAGATAAATCAAGTCTTTCAACTAAACCTGTGTAAAATGCCATTTTACCACCCGGCATTGCCCACGCATTGAGTTCATCAGATCTTAAAACGGTAATTTCCCAATGGAAAGGCACACCCGTTTCATTTTCTTGTTCAGCGTAAGATTTCATTTTATGAAATATTGCGTGCACACGTTTTGCCGTAGTCGATGACGTATCGATCGCATTTTGTTGGCGAGCTTGAGTTTTCACTTTTGCATAGCTTTGAGCTGCTTCTTGATTAATGCTTTCCGTTGTAGCACAAGCAACAATCATTGTTGCTAAAAATGCAGAATAACCTAATTTTTTAATGAGTTTCATTTTCATATCCTATAAAAAATGCCAAACAAGGTTGCTTGGCATTCTTAATATAAAGAAATTATTTCTTCGCACGCTCAAAAGATTCTAAGATTTCTTGACGGGCCTCGTTTACATCACCCCAGCCTTCAACCTTCACCCACTTACCTGCTTCTAATGCTTTATAGCTTTCAAAGAAGTGTTGAATTTGTGCTTTTAGTAACGCAGGTAAATCGCCCACATCTTTAATGTGATCGTATTCTTTGCTTAACTTCGTGTGCGGAACCGCAACAACTTTTGCATCACCACCTGCTTCATCGGTCATTTTTAACACTCCCACCGGGCGACAACGAATTACTGAACCTGGTTGTAGCGGGTATGGTGTTGGTACTAATACATCAACCGGATCACCATCAGACGATAATGTATTATTCACATAACCATAATTTGCTGGATAGAACATTGCTGTTGCCATAAAGCGGTCAACAAATAATGCACCTGTTTCCTTATCTACTTCATATTTGATCGGATCTGAATTTGCTGGGATTTCAATAACAACATAAATATCATCTGGTAACTCTTTACCAGCTGGAACTAATTCTAAGCCCATTTTGGTTTCCTTCTAAAAATTGATGGTTAAATAAACGGCGTGATTATAGCTTATTTTCATAAAAAGATAAAAGCCCGTTTGTATTTTGTATCAAACTGCTTAATTTTCCGAAAAATTGTTTATAAACCACACACTCAATATTTTTTAGAGAAAAAAAACTTGCCAAACTTTCAAAAATCCGTATGATATGCCCTCGTTACGCAAGATTATGGGTCATTAGCTCAGTCGGTAGAGCAGCGGACTTTTAATCCGTTGGTCGAAGGTTCGAATCCTTCATGACCCACCATTTAATCTTCAAAACACCTCTTTGGGTCATTAGCTCAGTCGGTAGAGCAGCGGACTTTTAATCCGTTGGTCGAAGGTTCGAATCCTTCATGACCCACCATTAAATTTCAAAATCCCTCTTGGGTCATTAGCTCAGTCGGTAGAGCAGCGGACTTTTAATCCGTTGGTCGAAGGTTCGAATCCTTCATGACCCACCATTTATTCAAATCACATTTGCAAATTTTTCTGAAAAAACGACCGCTTTATAGTAGAATTTAACTCGTTTTTCCTTAACTATTTATTCAATTTCAATGTTAAAAAAAATCCTTATTGCATTAGGTTTAGCCGGTGTTATCGCCTGTAGCGGATTATTTTACGGCTACCAGAAGCTGAACAATTTAGCAGAGCATAAAATTACCGCTCAACCAGACCAACTTTTTGTATTGGAGCGAGGCGTTTCAAGCACAAGATTAGCTACAATATTAGAAGAACAAGGCATTATTACTCACGATGATGCAGATCTCCTCCCTTATTTGATGCGACTATACCCAGAATTAAGCAAATTCAAAGCAGGAGCTTATTCCTTAAATGGTTTAACTACAGTAAAAGATTTATTCACTCATTTAAGTTCAGGGAAAGAAGTTCAACTGAATGTGCAGTTTATTGAAGGTAAAACATTCAAAGTTTGGCGTAAACAGCTCTCTCAAGCGGAGTACTTGCAACAAACGTTAAAAGATAAATCAGAAAAAGAGATCGCAGAATTACTCGGCATTCCACACGAAAAAATGGAAGGTTGGATTGCCCCGGACACTTACAGCTACACACCAAACTCGACTGATTTAGCCCTACTCAAACGTGCTTATCAAAAACAAAAAACAGCATTAGAGCAGGCTTGGCAAAATAGAGCAGAAAATCTACCGCTTGCAAATCCGTATGAGATGTTAATTCTCGCCTCTATTGTTGAAAAAGAGACTGGCATTGCAAGCGAACGCCCTCAAATTGCTTCGGTGTTTATAAACCGCCTACGCATTAAAATGCGTCTGCAGACTGATCCAACCGTAATTTATGGGATGGGCGACCGCTACGATGGCAATATTCGTCGTAAAAATTTAGAAGAAGTAACGCCATATAACACTTATCAAATCGATGGTTTACCACCAACGCCAATTGCAATGCCAAGCGAGGCTTCTATCAAGGCAGTGGCAAATCCTGACAACACACCATACTTATACTTTGTAGCAGATGGCACAGGCGGACACAAATTCAGTCGAACGTTAAGTGAGCATAATAAAGCCGTGCAAGAGTGGATTCAAATTGAACGCAAACGCAGAAATAATCAAAATAACGAACAGAAATAGCGAGAAATCTATGCGTGGAAAATTTATTGTAATTGAAGGTTTAGAAGGTGCGGGTAAAACCACCGCTCATCAAGTAATTCTAAGAGAACTTGAACAAGCTGGCATTAAAGATATTGTAATGACCCGTGAACCCGGCGGCACTCCCCTTGCAGAAAAACTTCGTCATTTAATTAAACACGAAAGCGCAGAGCCTGTAACCGATAAAGCAGAATTATTAATGCTTTACGCTGCCCGTGTTCAGCTAGTGGAAAATGTAATTAAGCCGGCACTTACTGAAGGTAAATGGGTGCTGGGTGACAGACACGATATGTCTTCCCAAGCCTATCAAGGTGGGGGACGTAAGCTGGATCGAAAATTACTCGAAACCTTAAAAGAATCGGTGCTTGGCACATTTGAGCCTGATTTAACAATTTATCTCGACCTTGATCCTGTGATCGGCTTAGAACGAGCTAGAGGCAGAGGCGAACTAGACAGAATTGAGCAACAAAGTTTAGATTTTTTCTATCGCACCCGTGAGCGTTATTTAGAACTTACGCAAAATAATGATAAAGCGGTTATTATCAATGCGGAGCAACCCATTGAAAAAGTTACCACAGATATTCAACAAGCAATCAGAAATTGGCTGAAATAATGTACATTTGGCTTGAAAGTACTTATCAACAAATCATCGCTTCGTTTTTGAATGGATACGGACACCACGCCCTGCTGTTTAAAACCGATGTCGGGCTTGGCACAGATACTTTAATTGAAAAAGTAGCTAAGTGGTTACTTTGCACCGAAAAAACGGGCAATGAGCCTTGCTCTCAATGTAAAAGTTGCCAACTTACACAAAGCATAAACCACCCTGATTTCCATATTTTAGAGCCTATTGAAGGGAAAGATATTGGTGTTGATCAAGTACGAGAGCTGATCAGTAATCTACAAAATTTCTCACAGCAGGGTGGAAATACCATTGTTTATATCCGAGGAGTAGATCGCTTAACCGAAGCCAGCAGCAATGCTCTACTCAAAACTCTTGAAGAACCGCGTGAGAATGTCTATTTCTTGCTGGAGGCTCCATTACAATCTAGCGTGTTAGCCACCATTCAAAGCCGCAGCCAAACGTGGGTACTTTATGTTCCACCAACGGATGAAGTAATGCAGTGGTTACAATCGCAATTCCCTACAACCTCAATGAACGAGCTAGAAACTGCTCTCCGCATTTGCCGCTCTCGCCCGCTCATTTGCAAAAATTTTCTCGAAAATGACCGCTTGTTAAAGCGTAAAACATTCCTACAAACCTTCTGGCGTTTCTATAAAAGCAGAGATGTTGTGCTGCTCTTCCAAGCCTTTGACAAAGAAAAAGATGATGTTTTGCAACAACTCGAATGGCTCGAAAGTTTCTTTAATGATGCCCTCAAAGCTAAAATGAACATCACTCAAGGCTGGATCAACCCAGATCTGCAAAACGGTATTATCCCATTTAGCCAACAACTTACGGCTCACGGCTTGCTGCAAGGACACCAAATCCTCCAACAAACCCAGCAAGATTTAGTGCAAATAAATGCGGTAAATCAGGAGTTGATGTTATTGGATTGTTTAACGAAGTTGGTTTTGATTTTTGAATAAAAGGAAAAAAATGAAAGACTTATTTATTATAGATTCCCACTGTCATTTAGACTCTTTAGACTACGAAACCAAGCATAAAAATATCGATGAAGTGATTGAAAATGCGAAAGCTCGTGGTGTTCATCACTTCATTTCTGTTTGTACTACTATTGGGCGTTTTGAGGCAATGAAAAATTTAACTTCTCATCGCAATGATGTCTCACTTTCTTGCGGTGTTCATCCATTAAATGTGGAAGATGAACCCTTTGATTACGATAAACTCTTTGAATTTGCTCAAGACCCAAAAGTGGTTGCCATTGGCGAAACAGGATTGGATTATCACTACACACCAGAAACTAAAGCATTACAGCAATCCCTTTTCGTTCAACAAATTGATATTGCAAATAAACTGAATAAGCCCCTCATTATTCATTCTCGCTCGGCACGCCAAGATACTATGGATATGCTAGAACAAAACAACGCAGAAAAATGTGGCGGTGTTTTGCACTGCTTTACCGAAGATTGGACAATGGCAAAACGAGCCTTAGATATTGGCTTTTATATTTCAATTTCGGGCATTATCACGTTTCGCAATGCGGAAGAATTACGAGATGTGGTGCGAAAAGTCCCATTAGATCGTTTATTGGTAGAAACTGATTCGCCTTACTTAGCCCCAATTCCTTATCGAGGAAAGCCAAATCAGCCCGCTTATGTGAGAGAAACTTGTGAATATGTTGCGACATTAAAAGGAGTTTCAACAGAAGAATTTGCTCGCATTACAACCGAAAATGTGCAAAACTTATTTAAAATTCAATTATAAGGAACAAAATATGAGAACTATGCTCAAATATTTTCTAATTTTAGTCTCACTTGCCTTTTTTATTGTGTTAGGCGGAGCAGTTAATTACGCAATGCCAAGCTATGAAGAAACGCTAGTAACAGGAATGGAAGTTCGCCGAATGGATAAAGATGGCGTTATCAGTAAAGCGAACCCTGCTGATGGCCAAGTGCGTGATGTTTACTTCCTCTTTACTGAAGATCCTGAAACCAAAAAAGTGATGGTTTACCGTAATGAAGATACAGGTTGGGGCTTACCACCTTATTTCAAATTTGGTTCAGCTGATATTCAAGCAAAAGCACAAGCTTATGCAAATGAAAAACAACGCGTGCAAATCAAATATTACGGCTGGCGAATTAACTGGTTAAATGAGTTCAGAAATATTGTTTCTATCAAGCCATTAGCTGAAGCAGAAACCGTGAGCAAACCAATTATGAGCTATGTATTGTATGCTGTATTAGCATTCTTGTTCTTCCTCTCGGTACAATTTATTCGCGGTATCTTTAAAGATTAAGCCAATTAAACCTTTGACAAACGGTTCGATTTTGTAAAAAATTGAACCGTTTTCTTTTTATTACACATATCAAATGACTTACTATTTTATTGCTGATCTGCACTTAAACGAAGAGCAACCCGAAATAACCCATCTCTTTTTGCAATTTATGCAAGAAAAAGCACCGCTTGCAGAAGCGGTTTATATATTAGGCGATCTGTTTGATTTCTGGATTGGTGATGATGAAGAGTCTGAGCTTATTTCAACCGTCAAAAATGCAATTAAAACGCTCACTGCAAGCGGTACAAAATGCTATTTTATTTGCGGAAATCGTGATTTTTTAATTGGAAAGCGTTTCAGCGAACAAACAGGTATGGTTATTTTACCTGATTATCACGTCATTAATTTATTTGGCACATCTACATTACTTTGTCACGGCGATACGCTTTGTACTGACGATGTGAAATACCAGCAATTCCGTAAAAAAGTCCACCAAAAATGGCGACAAGCTATCTTCTTGATGTTTCCACTGTCTTGGCGAATTCGTATTGCAGAGAAGATTCGCTCCAAAAGTAAACAAGAAAAACGTGATAAATCCGCTGAAATTATGGACGTAAATGCCAAATTTACCGCTCAAATTGTCGAAAAATTCAACACAACTCAACTTATACACGGACATACGCATCGCCAAGCAATTCATCAGCATAATGGATTTACACGCATTGTATTGGGCGACTGGAAAGAAAATTACGCTTCTATTTTAAGAGTAACCCAACAAGGAGCAGAATTTATATGATTGATGTCATTATTCCTTGCTATAACGCTGAAACCACACTTGTTCGAGCCGTTCAAAGTGCATTGAATCAACCAGAGTTAAATCTACTATGGCTTATTGATGATGGCTCAACGGATAATACGCTTGCTTTAGCTAAACACTTACAAGCTCGAGTACCCGATAAAATTAGGGTGGAACAAATGCCTCAAAATAGCGGTGTGGCGAAAGCACGCAACTGGGGGGCCTTGCAAAGTGAAGCGGCTTTAATTGCCTTTTTAGATGCAGATGACGCTTACGAAAATGGAGCATTACAAGTAGCCGAAAAGATTTTTGAATTCAAACCTGAAACAGCTTTAGTTCGCCTTGCATTAAAACCAATTAACTTAGATGAACGCTATAGCTCTCACCCAAATTTTAATTTAGCTTGGCAACATATGCGAATGACCTGTGGAGGAAATGTAGTGTTTCGCCGTTCATTTTTCTTAACTTGCGGTGGATTTCCACATCATCAGATCTTTAGAGAATTAGGCGGAGAAGATGGTGCATTAGGCATAGCCACTACACAAATCGCCTCAGTAGCTACTGCATTTAATGATGTTGGTGTTTTACATTACTGCCGAGAAGGTATGCACGCAGAAAGGTTGTTAAATGCAATTTTATTTAATGAAAAAGATCCTAATATTACCGAAGAAAAAATTAAACAAGCCAACCTAATTACTGAAAATATTGTTAATAATGTTAGAGATTTACAGGACTGTCTTAATAGTAAAGAGATTGGCATTAAGCCCTATACACTTGAATGGAGCTAAAACGAGCTGTAACTTTCCCCGAAAATCGACCGCTTGTGCAACTTTCTCCTGCTAACAAGCGGTCATATTACTTCAATTTTTTGCATCTTATCTTTCGATAAATGATAAATACAAAAAACCCCTAAGTATCTCTACTTAGGGGCGCTTTCTGTATCTATTCTTCGTTATCTATTTTCTTCTATCTATTCAGTAAAACCCGATGATGCTCTACTCTCACATGGCGAATCACCACACTACCATCGACGTTACTGCGTTTTACTTCTGAGTTCGGTATGGAATCAGGTAGAACCACAGCACTATGGTCATCGGGATAATTGGGTCAAAATTCAAAAACAAGCTGATTATTCTGAGTGTATTTTTTTCTTTATGCGTTTAGTTTCTCCACTTGTGTTTTCTTCTTTCTCATAAAAACACTTGAGCGTTGTATAGTTAAGCCTCTCGGGCAATTAGTACGTGTTAGCTCAACGTCTCGCAACGCTTACACACCACGCCTATCTACGTCGTAGTCTCCAACAACCCTTACAGTCTTATAGACTGGGAGAACTCATCTCTTGGCAAGTTTCGTGCTTAGATGCTTTCAGCACTTATCTCTTCCGCACATAGCTACTCGGCAATGCGTCTGGCGACACAACCGAAACACCAGCGGTGCGTCCACTCCGGTCCTCTCGTACTAGGAGCAGCCCCAACCAATTCTCCAACGCCCACGGCAGATAGGGACCGAACTGTCTCACGACGTTCTAAACCCAGCTCGCGTACCACTTTAAATGGCGAACAGCCATACCCTTGGGACCTACTTCAGCCCCAGGATGTGATGAGCCGACATCGAGGTGCCAAACACCGCCGTCGATATGAACTCTTGGGCGGTATCAGCCTGTTATCCCCGGAGTACCTTTTATCCGTTGAGCGATGGCCCTTCCATTCAGAACCACCGGATCACTATGACCTGCTTTCGCACCTGCTCGACTTGTCTGTCTCGCAGTTAAGCTTGCTTCTACCATTGCACTAACCTGACGATGTCCGACCGTCATTAGCAAACCTTCGTGCTCCTCCGTTACTCTTTGGGAGGAGACCGCCCCAGTCAAACTACCCACCAGACACTGTCCGAGTACTCGTTCCGAGTACTTCGTTAGAACATCAAACGTTAAAGGGTGGTATTTCAAGGACGCCTCCAACAACACTGGCGTGTCATCTTCAAAGGCTCCCACCTATCCTACACATCAAAATTCAATGTTCAGTGTCAAGCTATAGTAAAGGTTCACGGGGTCTTTCCGTCTAGCCGCGGGTACACCGCATCTTCACGGCGATTTCAATTTCACTGAGTCTCGGGTGGAGACAGCCTGGCCATCATTATGCCATTCGTGCAGGTCGGAACTTACCCGACAAGGAATTTCGCTACCTTAGGACCGTTATAGTTACGGCCGCCGTTTACTGGGGCTTCGATCAGGAGCTTCTCTTGCGATAACACCATCAATTAACCTTCCAGCACCGGGCAGGCATCACACCCTATACGTCCACTTTCGTGTTTGCAGAGTGCTGTGTTTTTAATAAACAGTTGCAGCCAGCTGGTATCTTCGACCGGTTCAACCTTCGTGAGCAAGTCACTACAATCTACGCCGGCGCACCTTCTCCCGAAGTTACGGTGCTATTTTGCCTAGTTCCTTCACCCGAGTTCTCTCAAGCGCCTGAGTATTCTCTACCTGACCACCTGTGTCGGTTTATAGTACGGTTTAGTGTAATCTGAAGCTTAGTGGCTTTTCCTGGAAGCGTGGTATCGGTTACTTCAGCTCCGTAGAGCCTCGTCATCATCTCTCGGTGTTAATAAGTGTCCGGATTTGCCTAAACACTCCACCTACCAACTTAAACAGGGATATCCAACACCCTGATAACCTAACCTTCTCCGTCCCCACATCGCAATTACACCAAGTACGGGAATATTAACCCGTTTCCCATCGACTACGCTTTTCAGCCTCGCCTTAGGGGCCGACTCACCCTGCCCCGATTAACGTTGGACAGGAACCCTTGGTCTTCCGGCGAACGAGTTTTTCACTCGTTTTATCGTTACTTATGTCAGCATTCGCACTTCTGATACGTCCAGCAAGCCTCTCGACTCACCTTCATCCGCTTACAGAACGCTCCCCTACCCAACAGTGTTACCACTGATGCCGCAGCTTCGGTGACTAGTTTTAGCCCCGTTACATCTTCCGCGCAGGCCGACTCGACTAGTGAGCTATTACGCTTTCTTTAAATGATGGCTGCTTCTAAGCCAACATCCTAGCTGTCTAAGCCTTCCCACTTCGTTTCCCACTTAACTAGTACTTTGGGACCTTAGCTGGCGGTCTGGGTTGTTTCCCTCTCCACGATGGACGTTAGCACCCACCGTGTGTCTCCTATGCATTACTCTTCGGTATTCGCAGTTTGCATCGGGTTGGTAATCCGGGATGGACCCCTAGCCGAAACAGTGCTCTACCCCCGAAGGTATTCACATAAGGCTCTACCTAAATAGATTTCGGGGAGAACCAGCTATCTCCCGGTTTGATTGGCCTTTCACCCCCAGCCACAAGTCATCCGCTAATTTTTCAACATTAGTCGGTTCGGTCCTCCAATTAGTGTTACCCAATCTTCAACCTGCCCATGGCTAGATCACCGGGTTTCGGGTCTATACCTTGCAACTACACGCCCAGTTAAGACTCGGTTTCCCTACGGCTCCCCTATTCGGTTAACCTTGCTACAAAATATAAGTCGCTGACCCATTATACAAAAGGTACGCAGTCACAGAATAAATCTGCTCCCACTGCTTGTACGCACAAGGTTTCAGGTTCTATTTCACTCCCCTCGCCGGGGTTCTTTTCGCCTTTCCTTCACAGTACTGGTTCACTATCGGTCAATCAGGAGTATTTAGCCTTGGAGGATGGTCCCCCCATCTTCAAACAGGATATCACGTGTCCCGCCCTACTTGTTGTTAGCCTAGTACCACGGAAATATTTTCGAGTACGGGATTATCACCCTCTACGATTGAGCTTCCCAGCTCATTCCTCTAATAAATCCGCTATCACTAACTGGCTCTTTCGCGTTCGCTCGCCGCTACTAACGAAATCTCGGTTGATTTCTTTTCCTCGGGGTACTTAGATGTTTCAGTTCTCCCGGTTTGCCTCATTTACCTATGGATTCAGTAAATGATAGTAGGTTCTTCACCTACTGGGTTTCCCCATTCGGACATCTTGGATTAAACGCCTCTTATCGACTCATCCAAGCTTTTCGCAGATTAGCACGTCCTTCATCGCCTCTGATTGCCAAGGCATCCACCTTGTGCGCTTAGTCACTTAACTATACAACCTCAAATATTTTCATTTAAACAAGTCAAACGAATTGATTTGAAGCGATATTATTCAACTAAACACTTAGCTGCCTTTGTTCAGCTAAGATTTTTTAACTACTCAGACTTTCTTTCGAAAATCTCTCAGTTTTTCAGCTTGTTTCTAAATTTTTAAAGAACAAAGACGATATCTTTCGACTATCATCATACCTAAAATGGCAAAAAAGTTACTGTTTTTAACCGCTTGTCATCTTAGGTATGATGATTGGTGGAGATAAGCGGGATCGAACCGCTGACCTCCTGCGTGCAAGGCAGGCGCTCTCCCAGCTGAGCTATATCCCCGTACATCATAACCTTCCTTTCAGTTTTCACTCAGCATTCGCTCGTTCACTTTCGCTCACTTGCTCAATCGAGTGGTGGGTCTGAGTGGACTTGAACCACCGACCTCACCCTTATCAGGGGTGCGCTCTAACCACCTGAGCTACAGACCCAAAAGGATGTTTCCGTTATTCTACTTTCTATCAAACAATCTGTGTGAACACTTGCTGTCATTTCAAGCTCTCGCTTCTTGATTTTTGGTAAGGAGGTGATCCAACCGCAGGTTCCCCTACGGTTACCTTGTTACGACTTCACCCCAGTCATGAATCATACCGTGGTAAACGCCCCCCCGAAGGTTAAGCTATCTACTTCTGGTACAACCCACTCCCATGGTGTGACGGGCGGTGTGTACAAGGCCCGGGAACGTATTCACCGCAACATTCTGATTTGCGATTACTAGCGATTCCGACTTCATGGAGTCGAGTTGCAGACTCCAATCCGGACTTAGACGTACTTTGTGAGATTCGCTCACCATCGCTGGGTCGCTGCCCTCTGTATACGCCATTGTAGCACGTGTGTAGCCCTACTCGTAAGGGCCATGATGACTTGACGTCATCCCCACCTTCCTCCGGTTTATCACCGGCAGTCTCCTTTGAGTTCCCGACCTAATCGCTGGCAACAAAGGATAAGGGTTGCGCTCGTTGCGGGACTTAACCCAACATTTCACAACACGAGCTGACGACAGCCATGCAGCACCTGTCTCAGAGTTCCCGAAGGCACTCTCGTATCTCTACAAGATTCTCTGGATGTCAAGAGTAGGTAAGGTTCTTCGCGTTGCATCGAATTAAACCACATGCTCCACCGCTTGTGCGGGCCCCCGTCAATTCATTTGAGTTTTAACCTTGCGGCCGTACTCCCCAGGCGGTCGATTTATCACGTTAGCTACGGGCACCAAGCTTAAAGCCCAATCCCCAAATCGACAGCGTTTACGGCGTGGACTACCAGGGTATCTAATCCTGTTTGCTCCCCACGCTTTCGCACATGAGCGTCAGTACATTCCCAAGGGGCTGCCTTCGCCTTCGGTATTCCTCCACATCTCTACGCATTTCACCGCTACACGTGGAATTCTACCCCTCCCTAAAGTACTCTAGACTCCCAGTCTGAAATGCAATTCCCAGGTTAAGCCCGGGGCTTTCACATCTCACTTAAAAGTCCGCCTGCGTGCCCTTTACGCCCAGTTATTCCGATTAACGCTTGCACCCCCCGTATTACCGCGGCTGCTGGCACGGAGTTAGCCGGTGCTTCTTCTGTAGTTAACGTCAATCAAACTTGCTATTAACAAGTCTGCCTTCCTCGCTACCGAAAGAACTTTACAACCCGAAGGCCTTCTTCATTCACGCGGCATGGCTGCATCAGGGTTCCCCCCATTGTGCAATATTCCCCACTGCTGCCTCCCGTAGGAGTCTGGACCGTGTCTCAGTTCCAGTGTGGCTGGTCATCCTCTCAGACCAGCTAGAGATCGTCGCCTTGGTGAGCCTTTACCTCACCAACTAGCTAATCCCACTTGGGCTCATCTTATGGCAGGTGGCCCGAAAGTCCCACCCTTTAGTCCAAAGACATTACGCGGTATTAGCTACCGTTTCCAGTAGTTATCCCCCTCCATAAGCCAGATTCCCAAGCATTACTCACCCGTCCGCCACTCGTCAGCAAAGAAGCAAGCTTCTCCCTGTTACCGTTCGACTTGCATGTGTTAAGCCTGCCGCCAGCGTTCAATCTGAGCCATGATCAAACTCTTCAATTCAAAAAGTTTAATCGCTCAATACTGCTGACATAAAATCACACTTTAATAAGAAAACTTAAAAAAGTTAAATGAATTTCTAGTTAGCACCTATTAAGACTTCAAGTTTTAAAAATATTTTTAAAATCAAGTCAATCAACAAGTGCCCACACAGATTGTCTGATAAATTGTTAAAGAACGAAAATAATAAAATTGGTCGGCGAGATAGGATTTGAACCTACGACCCACTGGTCCCAAACCAGTTGCGCTACCAAGCTGCGCTACTCGCCGTCAGTTACTCATAAGAGTATATTTAAATGGGGTGGCTAATGGGATTCGAACCCACGACAACTGGAATCACAATCCAGGGCTCTACCAACTGAGCTATAGCCACCATAGGGTTGATAGTGCTGCGTTAGCAACTGGCGCGCTCGACAAGATTCGAACTTGCGACCTTTGGCTCCGGAGGCCAACGCTCTATCCAACTGAGCTACGAACGCTTCGATTTACATCGCTTTACTTAGTGCGTCGCAACGGAGGCGTATATTATAGATTTCTATTTCCCTTGTCTAGCACTTTTTCAAAAAAATTAAAAAAAACATCTTGTTTGTTTTTATTTTATTCAAAACGTGTAATAAATAGCAAGCATGCTGATTTTTAGAGCTGATTCGTTACATAATAATAAGCATATCTAAGCAAATTAAGTTGTCTTTGCCAACGTGTAGGCTCACGTAATAAGCGATACAACCATTCCAGTCCTAAGTTTTGCCAGATTTTAGGGGCCCTTTTTTGCTTTCCGGTAAAAACATCGTAAGTCCCTCCTACCCCCATATATAGAGCCTGCGGATATTCATTATAGACTCTTTGAATAAATAGCTCTTGTTTTGGCGTTCCCATTGCAACACTGATAAATTTCGCTCCACTTTGCTCAATTTGGGTAATAAGAGAGTGTTCATCTTCGGCATTAAAATAGCCGTGATGCGTGCCAACAATATTAACATTCCATTTCGCTAACTTAGTTTCAACTAACTTTAAATTCTCAGAAGTGCTACCCACTAAAAAAACAGGCACATTCAACTCCCCTGCTTTTTGCATTAGTTCTTCCCATAAATCTGCTCCTGCAATTCTTTCTATTTCCATATTGGAATATTTCTTTTTTATCGACTGAACAATGCTGATCCCATCTGCATAGTTAAATTCAGCCTCATCAATCACTTGGCGTAACTTCGGATTTTTTTCTGCATTAATCACTTTTTCCGCATTAATGGCAATCAGCCTCCCTTGTTGAATGCCCTGCTCATCCATTAAGAAATTTGCAAAAATTTCCAGATTTTTGACCGCTTGTAGCTCAATGCCTCGAATAATCACTTTATCTGCCATCGCGTTTTCCACCTATTAACTTCGCTAATAGCCAACAAAGGGCAGAAACAATCGTAAAAAAGAGGAAGCGGGAGACAAAGGCGTCTATTCCCTCTCGTACTAATACAATCAAGTTAAACAGATTGCCGAAACAGTAAGCCTGAATTAATGCAGAATTGGTTGCTTTTCCGTAAGCAAAAAAATTATCGAGCAGTTTAATCAAAATTGCCACAATCACCATTCCAACTACAATCGCTCCAAATCCGCCCATAATATAGAAAGAGCCTAATAACGTGGGCGAAATAGCTAAGCCTGAATGGTTACTCAAAATCACTTTAGTGAAATAATTTGCCGTATTCCACGCAATATCGGGGCGTTCTTGCCAAACAGATTGAGGAATATAGACATAGAAATCCCGCACAATCGGCATTAAGCCTTGATATTCCACATCGGAAGATAATAAGCGAGCGAGATTTTCCCAAGGCGAAAATGTATCTCGACTTAAATATAAGAAGGTGTAGATGGTTTCACTGGCAGAAAGATTCAATTTATAGCGAGCGAGAGCGAGGAAAAACATTGCGATTACACCGCTTAACCCTAGCCAAACTACAGTGGATAGTGAAAGATACTTTTGCTGCAAGCCAATCAGCAAGAAAAATGCCACCGCTAATGCTAAATTTGCCCTTGTACCACCTACGGCGAAATAAGTTAACAAACCAAATAATCCGCCGATAATCAACACCGCCCACCACGCTTTTTTGTTCTTATATAAGAAGAAGAAAATCAGCAGAGACGGCAATAAAAAGTAGAAAAAACGTTTTAATGCTGAAAGCACGACCCAATCTTTGGCGAACAGCTGGCTATATTTTTCTAGTTTAAAGAAGAGAAAACCGTTTAAATAAAGGAAGTAAAATAACGTTGAAATGGCAACTAACGCCAACATACAAGCGGTTATTTTTGCCTGAAAATTTACAGATTTTGGCTCAAACGGCAGTGGAAAACGGCAGCAGTAAGAATAAACGACAAAATAAATGAAATAGCCCACTCCACTTGTCATAAACACCAACCATTGATGTTCAATGTTTGGGAGTGGGTAACCAAAACCTAATACCATTGCGAGCGAAAACGGAAAACCCGAATAAAAGGTAATAAAATAGATCAAACTGAACAGTAAATGGAAAGTAAAGCCCGATTTCTGATAAAGCCGATAAAGTACGGTTAAAAATAGCCCTACGGAAACGAGGTAAAATCCGCCAAGAAACAGTAAATTATTCATTATGTATCAATTCAGTTAATTGTGTTTGCCATAATTTCAGATAAGTTTGAGGAAAAAACGCAATGTTGTTTTTATTCATATCACCTAATTGTTGTTTGGCAGCTTGAATTTTTGAAAATGTCATATTCTCCGCCAACAGATAAGGCACTTGCTCGGCTTGCATGTCCAAACCAAACGGATTATTCGGGTGCAGCACGCAGGGGATATTCTGTTGGATCAACAAACAAATCGTTCCGATGCCTTGCTGGCGTTCAAAGTTAAAATAGCCGAGATCGCATTGTGAAAGCAATAAAAGATATTCATCAAACTCTAATTTCTCTCGCAGAATTTGCAAATTTTCAGCAGAAAATAACCGCTTGCCCTCTGCTTCCACTTGCTGAATATAGCATTCATTATTTGCCGGATAGCCCATTGGCACAATAATTCGTACGTTGTTGCCCAAACGCTGCTGGATTTCCTTTATTGCTTGAATATGATTATTAGAAGGATCGCCTGAATTGCCTAATAAAATAGTTAATTGACCATTTTTAACTGTCTGCACGCTACGTCGATCTGGCAATTTCGTTGCAAAATAGATTAACCGATCTTGTTCCGATCTTGATCTTATATTTCGCCAGAAATAATCCAGGTCCCCTCTTGTCGCCCAAACCTGCTTTAACTTACGTTGAGCAAACCGCCTAATTGGATAGAATAACCTAAATTTCCAAGAAGCAGAGACCTCATATAAATCCGCTCCCCAAATATGCCAGATGATATTTTCTGCAGGTAGCTTACCTAACGCAATAGCAAGCCAAATCCATACATTAAACTGCCCGTGTAAGATAAAACAAGCGGTCGGATTTTGCTGATTTTTTGCAATTATCGCTTTAACTATCATTTTTTGGGAGGAAAAGAATGTTATCTCTAAATTAGGAAAAGCAGATTTTATCGTCTTCCCACCCACTACATAAAAATAATGAGAAGAAGCCGGCAAAGTAGGTAAAAGCTCTTGTTGAAAAAACGTTAAAACACGCTGATTATGGTGCGGAATATCCGAGCCTAAAATATGATAAATCGGTGTCATAACATCATTTTCTCCAAGTCATTCGAGTCAAATAAATTTTAACAAAAATTTATGCTTTTTCTGAAACTTCTTTTATGTAAACCACACTAAAAAGTGCTATGATAGCAAAGTTTTTCTTATCATTTTTCTCCTATTTTTCCAACGAGGACTTATTTTACTATGTCAAACGCTATCGCTAATGTGTCTAAACTGATCCAAGACAATGATATTAAATTTGTCTTATTAAAATTTACCGATATTAAAGGTAAAGAACACGGAGTTTCTCTGCCTGTCAGCTTAGTCGCCAACGATCTTGAAGACTTATTTGAGGAAGGCAAAATGTTCGACGGCTCGTCCGTTGAAGGTTGGAAGGCAATCAATAAAGCCGATATGCTTTTAATGCCAATCGCTGAAACCGCTGTGGTTGACCCTTTCGCTCGCATCCCTACCCTCACTATCCGCTGTTCAATCTACGACCCTAACACAATGCAGTCTTATGACCGCGACCCTCGCTCTATCGCAACTCGTGCTGAAAATTACCTAAAATCAACAGGTATTGCAGATAGCGTGATGTTTGGTCCTGAACCTGAATTTTTCTTGTTTGATGATGTTCGTTTCAGCACCGAAGCGAATAATGTGTCGTATAAAATTGATGATGTAGAAGCAGCTTGGAATACCAACCGTAAATTTGAAGATGGTAACAATGGCTATCGCCCGCTGAAAAAAGGTGGCTATTGTGCGGTGGCTCCAATCGACACCGCTCACGATATTCGTTCAGAAATGTGCTTGTTAATGGAAGAGATGGGCTTAGTGATTGAAGCTCACCACCACGAAGTGGCAACAGCAGGACAAAATGAAATCGCAACCCGCTTTAACAGCTTAACGTTAAAAGCAGACGAAACCCAAATCTACAAATACATCGTGCAAAACGTAGCAGTGGAACACGGCAAAACAGCGTGCTTTATGCCAAAACCGTTTGCCGGCGACAACGGCTCGGGAATGCACTGTAATATGTCGTTAAGCAAAGACGGCAAAAACGTGTTTATGGGTGACAAATACGCAGGTTTATCTGAAACTGCCCTTTACTACATCGGTGGTATCATCAAACACGCTAAAGCGTTAAATGCGTTCACCAACCCAACCACAAACTCATACAAACGCTTAGTGCCGGGCTTTGAAGCTCCAGTATTGTTAGCATATTCGGCAAGTAACCGTTCTGCTTCAATCCGTATTCCGGCAGTAACTAGCCCGAAAGCAACTCGTGTAGAAGCTCGCTTCCCAGATCCAATGGCGAACCCATACCTCTGCTTTGCCGCATTATTAATGGCTGGTTTAGACGGTGTGATCAACAAAATCCACCCGGGCGATGCAATGGATAAAAACCTTTACGACTTACCGCCGGAAGAGCTGAAAGATATTCCAACCGTGGCATCTTCTTTAGAAGTTGCATTAGATGCATTAAGCAACGATTTCGAGTTCTTAACCCAAGGCGGCGTATTCACTAAAGATTTCATCGAAGCTTACATCGGCATTCGCCGTAAAGAAGTTGAGCGTGTGAATATGACCCCACACCCTGTGGAGTTTGAACTTTACTACGCTTAATAAATAAGTCTAGAGCAAAAACAAACGGCTGAAATAATTTCAGCCGTTTTTTGTTATTTCTGCATAAATTCAATCACAGCTTTGATGACCCGATCTTGCTCTTGCTCGCTTAAATTGTAGAACAGCGGCAATCGTACCAACCTTTCGCTCTCTTTCGTGGTGAAACGATCCTCCCCCGAAAATCGCCCGAATTTCTGCCCTGCAGGGCTGGAGTGCAGCGGTACATAGTGGAACACCGCTAAAATCCCCCGAGCTTTCATAAACGAAATAAATGCTGAACGCTCGCTCAAATCGTCTAATTTCAGATAAAACAGATGCCCGTTGTGTTGGCAATGTTCAGGAATTTTCGGTAACGCTACTTTTCCAGTCTGTTCTAACGGCGAAAAGGCCTGCTGATAATGCTGCCAAAGTGCCAGCCGCTTTTGGTTAATTTGCTCCGCAACTTCAAGTTGAGCATAAAGATACGCCGCTTGAATTTCCGACATCAAAAAGCTTGAGCCAATATCTTGCCAGTGGTATTTGTCCACCTCGCCACGGAAAAAGCGGCTGCGATCTGTCCCTTTCTCTCGCAAGATCTCCGCTCTGGCGATCAAAGCAGGATCATTCAGCACAATCGCACCACCCTCGCCACCCGCCGAGTAATTTTTGGTTTCGTGAAAACTATAGCAACCAATATGCCCGATTGAACCTAATGCCCCGCCTTGATAAAACGCATTTACCCCTTGGGCGGCATCTTCCACCACAAACAAAAGGTGTTTTTGGGCAACCGCCATTATTTTCTCCATCTCGCACGCCACACCGGCATAATGCACCGCCACAATCGCTTTGGTTTTCGGCGTGATCGCTTGCTCAATAAGATTCTCATCAAGATTCATCGTATCGGGGCGAATATCCACAAACACGATTTTCGCCCCACGCAGCACAAAAGCGTTGGCGGAGGAAACGAAAGTGTAACTCGGCATAATCACTTCATCACCGGCCTGAATATCAAGCAAAATCGCTGCCATCTCTAAAGCCGCCGTGCAAGAAGGCGTGAGTAGCACTTTGGAATGGGTTAAGTGCTGCTCCAGCCACCGCTCACAACCTTGAGTAAATTCACCACCACCGGAAAGTTTGCCTGTCGCCATTGCTTTTTGCATGAAATGCAGCTCCGAGCCTACAATCGGAGGACGGTTGAAAGGGATAAAATTGAGGGTCATCGTTCTCCCCTATGCAGGGGCGTATTACATACGTCCTGTTGTGTGTTGTCATTTGCAAAATAAAACCAATAATTCACCGCTTGTATGCTTGCCCCAGCACGTTGATATAACCGAATGGCGGCTAGGTTGTTGGTTTGGGTAGCAATGTTCAACTGTTTGACATTTTGCTGTTTCGCCCAACTGGCGGCGGCATTCAATAATGCCGAGCCGATTCCCTGCTTTTGGAAATTTGGGGCAATTGTTAACAAACCGATTTTGGCGTGTTGATGTTGTTCGAGCCGCACCGTCACACCGCCTTGAATTTGCCCTTGTGCATTTTTCTGCACCAAGCAAATATCATCAAATTCGCCTTTCACCGCTGCTTCAATCCACTTTTGGTAAAAACGCTGATTTTCCTGCAGCGAAAAATAGGGCGGGCGGAAACGACTGTTTGGAAAAGCCGAACCAAATAAACTTTTAAGCTCTGTTAGAGCTGCTAATTCCGCTGGCGTGCAAGCGGTCATTTTTGGCGAAAAGTTTGCAAGTTCGAGAGCAAATTCGATTTCGCCCTCCACAAATTGAAAACCTTGCTGTTGGAGCTGCTCGATTTGGGCAACATCCTCCGCCGGTACTTTCGCCTGAATGATTTCCCTGCCGAAAAAATCGGAAAGCCATTTATCTGCTATCTGCTCCGTCATCATTTTCTCCATACGCCTCGGCAATCCACCATAAAGCGTTGTGAAATCTGCTCCGCTGGGATTTGCTTAAATAGGGAATGATCCACCAACAGCACCAAAATATCTGCCTGTTTCAAGGCGAAATCCAGCTTGACCAATTCCGCATTTTCAAGCTCGATATGTTGGATATTTGGCTCTGCCGCCAGCACTTTGCCTTTGTGCCACGCGGCGACTTTTTGGGTAATCTGCAACGCTGGGCTTTCACGTAAATCATCAATATCGGGCTTGAACGCCAAGCCCAAACAAGCAATCGTCAGCTCGCTCGGCTTGCAATCTTTCTCTGCCGCACACTCGGCAACCGTTGCTTTGATTTTCTCAAATACCCAATTCGGTTTACTGTCATTCACCTCTCGGGCGGTGCGAATCAAGCGAGCTAATTCTGGGGATTTTTTCACAATAAACCACGGATCGACCGCAATGCAATGTCCGCCCACGCCAGCCCCCGGTTCAAGAATGTTTACTCTCGGGTGGCGGTTAGCAAGCTCAATCAATTCCCAAACGTTGATGTTCAACTCATCGCAAAGCATTGAAAGCTCGTTGGCAAAGGCAATGTTTACATCACGGAAGCTGTTTTCCACCAGCTTGCACATTTCCGCCGTGCGTGCAGTGGTTTTCACGCATTCGCCTTTTGCAAAAAGTTGGTATAAATCCACCGCTTGTTGGCTACATTTTTCGCTTAAGCCGCCGATAATGCGGTCATTTTCAATGATTTCGGTCATTATTTTGCCGGGCAGCACTCGCTCGGGGCAGTAGGCAATATGTACGTCAGCCGGAAATTGTAAATCGGGGCGAGCCTCACTCAGCCATTGGGCTAATTGCTCGGTTGTGCCGACAGGCGAGGTGGATTCCAACGCCACCAAATTGCTTTGGCGTAGATGGGGAGCAATGGCGAGAGCCGCATTTCGAATATAGGAAAGATCAGGCTGGCGAGCATTGAGCGGCGTAGGCACGGCGATAATAAAAGCGTCCGCAGGCTGCGGCTTGTCAGTTGCAAAAAAACAACCATTTTTGACCGCTTGTGCAACCGCTTCTTCCAACTTCGGCTCCACAATATGGATTTTGCCTTGGTTGATGGTGGAAACAGTGTGGGGGTTAATATCGCTCCCAATCACTTTTCGTCCCACATTGGCAAAAGCGGCAGCGGTGGGTAAGCCAATGTAGCCTAAACCAACAATACAAATTCGATTAAATTTAGTTATTTGCATCTTTATCCATTAAAAAGAGAAATGGCACACTACACGTGTACCATTTTAATTATACTTTTTCTAATGTTAAATTAGTTTTTACTCTTACTGCAAAACTTAACATAAAGCCGATAAGCAATCCTCCTAATGCTCCAGCCATTAACCAAAATAGGCGATCTGGGGATTCTGCTTTTAACGGAATAGTTGGCGATTTCACTAAACGGTAGGCTTTTAATTGGTTATCTAATGGCTGAACCGAACGCATCATTTGCAATTTCGCTGACCAATCTTGAATACCTCTCTCGCCTACATTTAACTCAGAGGCAGTTTTAATTTGCTGAAATAATACCTTCCATTTCGTAATTAAATCGGCATTTAATTTTTCACGAGCCTGAGTATTCACTAACGGAATAAAATCTGTTAATAATTTCTGTGCCTCTTCCGCATTTTCTGAAATTAAACTCACATTATCTGTATTACTAGCGCCATCTTTTTGGAAACTAAACTGCTCAGCCAATTCCGCCGCAACCCGCTCAGGAGATTTCTTCTCAACTTGCGCTTTTAACTTTACCTCTTCAGTTTGCACTAAATAGGCTTGGAGTAAATCAGCCGAATTCAAATTGCGTTTAAATTCCTCATAGGATTGCTCTACAGCCTCTTTTTGTGAAACCGAGCTATTGAGCTCCTTCGTATTACTACTTAAAAAATTATAGGTAGAAAGTAGCGAATAGTAATTACCTAAATCAGGCACATTTGGTTGTTCAAATTGAGCCGTTACTTTCCATTTTTCAGGTTGAGAGTAACTCAAACCGAACCCGGCTCCAGCCCCAACTGCTGTAAATAAAAGAATAACTAAAAGTCGATAAAATAATGTTTTCACCATATTTCCTTAGATCTGTTTACGTTTCGCACGGCGTTTTAAACGACGAACAAAGCGGGTTACACGCCAAGCATGAGTTACTGAATAGGCATAAAGTAAGAATAAGCCGATAAACATCAGCATCATCACCCATTGGTTCCAGTAATAGACTTCACCCAACACCCCTATGGTGGCACAAAAACCTGCCCAAAGCACTATCACCAATAAAGCTTGGCGAGAAGTCAAACCTGCTCGCATCATTAAATGGTGTAGGTGCAAGCGGTCAGGTTTGAACGGGCTTTTACCTTTTTTCAAACGGCGAATAATCACCGCCACCATATCAATCAGCGGAACAGCAATCAGCCATAAGCCGGTAATCGGGCTAATCGGTGAGCCTTGCCCTTGGGTACTTAACAGCAAAATCCAAATAATGGTAAAGCCGATTAGCATACTGCCCGAGTCACCCATAAAGACTTTCCATTTCGCCCCAAACAAGCTGAGATTGAACATAGCATAAGGGAGCAACACCAAAATAATTGCAAAGCACCAGTAACCGAGTGATGGCTCACCGTTAATAAACATCAACGTGCCAAGTCCGGCGAAGCTCACGCTGGAAAGCCCTGCCAGCAAGCCATCAATGCCATCCACCATATTAAACGCATTAATTACGCCAATCGTGATGAAAACAGTAAACACCACGCCGAGCCAGCCGAGTTCAATACTAAAAGGGGCGATAATTTGCCCTAAACTACTCAGCGACAAACCACTGTAAATCATCGCTCCTGCAAGTCCGGCTTGAATGCCAGCTCGTAACAACGGGCTAATATCAAAACGGTCGTCCAGCACCCCGATAATCAGCAAAATCGTGACCGCGGTGAGGTAAAGCTCCGGTAACCGCATATCTTGCCACTGCATAAAATAAAAGGTGATATTGCCGATAAACAGAGCAATCCCCCCAATCAGTGGAATCAAACCTTGATGGCGTTTGCGGAAATTTGGCTTATCAACCAAACCGACAAATTCCGCTACTGGTCGCATCACAATTAAGGCTAAAAAAGAAACAATAAAAACCGTTAGAAAAGTAAGCCACATACAGGGATTGCCTCAAAAAATGAGTCCAAAAATAGGTATGCAGGATAGCATAAGGCAACAAAATCGTAAAATTTTTTAGCGAAAGAGGAGCATTTTCATTACAATAGTAGGGAATTTTTGCAATTAAAATAAGGAATTAATATGTCTGTTTCAAAACAACTATTTGAACAAGCTCAAAAAGTGATCCCAGGTGGGGTAAATTCACCTGTTCGAGCCTTTAAGGGTGTGGGCGGTACACCAGTTTTTATTGAAAAGGCGCTGGGGGCTTATATCACCGATAGCGATGGCAAACAGTATATAGACTACGTCGGCTCTTGGGGCCCGATGGTGCTGGGGCATAATCACCCTGCAATTATTGATGCGGTGTTAAAGGCCGTACCGAATGGCTTAAGTTTCGGGGCTCCAACCGCAGCTGAAATCACCCTTGCAGAATTAGTCTGCAAATTAGTGCCGTCTATCGAGATGGTGAGAATGGTAAGTAGTGGTACAGAAGCAACTATGTCCGCTATTCGTTTGGCTCGTGGTTACACCAAACGAGATAAAATCATCAAATTCGAGGGTTGCTACCACGGGCATTCTGATTCGCTATTAGTAAAAGCAGGCTCAGGCGCTTTAACTCTCGGTCAGCCAAGCGGCCCGGGCGTGCCAGCTGATTTTGCCAAGCACACACTTACTTGTACTTACAATGATTTGGATTCGGTAAAAGCAGCATTTGAACAATATCCAAATGAGATCGCTTGTTTAATTGTTGAGCCCGTTGCCGGTAATATGAACTGTATTCCGCCACAAGAAGGTTTTTTGCAAGGCTTGCGTGAGCTTTGCACGCAATATGGTTCGGTGTTTATTATTGATGAAGTGATGACTGGCTTCCGTGTCGCATTGGGTGGAGCCCAATCTTACTATGGTGTGACACCGGATTTAACCACGCTAGGTAAAATTATCGGCGGCGGTATGCCGGTGGGAGCCTTCGGTGGCAAAAAAGAGATTATGGAGCACATCGCCCCAACCGGCCCAGTTTACCAAGCTGGGACACTTTCGGGCAACCCGATCGCAATGGCAGCCGGTTTGGCATGCTTAACCGAACTCTCAAAAGCAGGCAATGAGGAACTGCTCGCAGCGAAAACCAAAACATTAGCTGAAGGATTCAAAGCCCTTGCCGACAAACACAACGTGCCACTTACAGTGCAATATGTAGGCGGAATGTTCGGTCTATTCTTCACAGAACAGCAAGCCATCAACAACTTCCAAGAGGTGATGAAATGCGATGCAGCAAAATTCAACCGCTTCTTCCACTTAATGTTGGAACAAGGTGTATATTTAGCTCCATCCGCATTCGAAGCTGGATTTATGTCGCTGGCTCACACCGATGAAGATATTGCTCGTACGTTAGAGGCGGCAGATAAGGCATTTGCCCAACTTTAGACGTACAAGCGGTTAAATTTCGCAGAAATTTTGCAAATACACCAATAAATAATAAAAAACCCGATGTTTCCATCGGGTTTTTCTTTTTTGCACTAAACTATGTTCGCTTAAGCTAAGATAAACTTCTCTGCTTCAAGACTTTGTAAACCTGATACTACTGCAAAATTCACCGAATTTGCAACGCCGGTTGTATCGCTGTTATAGCTTAACTGACCGCTTGCTTGATCGTAGAACAGGTGGTCGTTCAAGTTCGATAAATCGTTAGCCAATGAGCCAAAGATATCTTTCGAAAGCTTGATTTTATCGCCTGTGTTAAAGTCGGTAATGATGTCCGCTTTGCCGTTTAGCATACTTTCAAACACGAAGATGTCATCTCCTGCACCACCGATTAAGGTATCTACATCTAAGCCACCAATAAGGGTGTCATTACCTTCCAAACCACGTAAGGTATTGCCGATATCATTGCCGCGTAAGATATTATTCAGATCATTACCTGTCGCCTCTTTCGCAGTCATTCCAACCAAAGTAAGGTCTTCCACGTTATCGAATAATTTATTCGCTTCGCTGAAGTCAATGATACTGTAAACGTGATCCGTACCTTCGCCGACATTTTCAGTGGCTACATCACCTGAGTTATCTACCACATAGGTATCATCGCCATTGCCGCCAAACATCAGATCAATGCCCTGACCGCCGTTGATGAAATCGTTACCCAAGCCACCTGCAATCGTATCATCGCCAGCCCCACCAAAGATGTTGTTATCAGCGTTGTTGCCGGTGAGCGTATCTTTGTAAGCCGAGCCGATGAGATTTTCAATCTGCGTACCATAGCCAATGAACGATTGACCATCAAAGTTGTAGTTACCAAACTGAGCGTGGTTTGCTGGTGGATTGGTATCACCACCGTAGTAAGTTGAGCCACGGTTATTCAAGTTACCACTTACGGTTTCGCTTGCGTCTAAACCAAAGTAGGATTTCACATCGTAATTAGTGAAGCCTTCACTGACGAAGAATTTTTTCTTATCACCACGGTAGTTCCACGAGCCTGGTGTCAAGTTCACGGTCACGCCCTCTTTCTCTGAGGAAGCATCGAAGGTATCGACCCCATTACCGTCCCAGATGTAGATGTCACCGTCAGATTTCAGAGCATCGTAAGTTTTAAAGGTATAAACATCATTGCCTTTACGATGTTCGCTGTTCACACCGAAGCGATAGTGCAGGTACGCCATATCGTACATACGCAGATCACGCATTCCCATAAATAAACGAGGGCGGTAGTACGATAAGTTCGAGTGCTCTAATGTGGCTTCACCAAGAAGATCACGGCTGTAAGCCGGGAATAATTGATGGGAGTGCCCCATATTTAAAACGTGCAAGATTTCGTGAATCGCTAACTGGAAGCTGTAGTCGCTGTCACCACCGCCTCCGCCCCAAACGATATTACCACCGGAGAAGGCATAGGCTGTCCCTGTATTACCACCGTAAATTAAGGTACCTTGACCATTAGCCGCTTCTTGCCAGGTTGCCACCTCTTCAAACACCACGTTAGACTTGCTACTGATCTCTTTAAACGCCAGTTTAAATACCGCATCTAAACCTTGTGGAGCTGCTCGTTGTGAGTTATTTAACCCTACAAAACCTTGCGTAGTGCTTGGTAACTGGCTGATTTCATCTGCCGTTACAAAGTGATATTTCACCACCATTGGGGATTGCGTTGCAGGCGGTTCGTATTTACTTAGGAAGCCCTGTCTTACACTATTAGCTCCTTCAATTAAGTGAATCGGATAGAAGAAGTTGTAGTTATCGCTGGTATGATCGATATTACGCTTCGCTCTATCTACTAAACTATGGCTCGATTTAAAGGCTTCAGAAGCCGTATTTTCAGACGTATACGCCTCAACATCTCTCACCGTGGCATCCGATTTCAAGGTAGCAGTCACGGTTTTTTCCGTATTGTCTTGCAACAAGGCACGATCTACTTCCACTTTGAAAGTTTTGCCTTCTTCTACTTGCGTAGTGAAAGTTTGGTTGCCGACTTTTACCTCGATCTCCGCACCCACCGCAATATCGCCTTTCACCGTACCGCTGATTTCTGCTTTCTCCGCAGTGAAATCTTTCACGCTGTAGCTGTTATCCCCGTTTTTCACCAAAATATCGCCTTCCAATGTGAACTGCTTCGCCGTTGGCACGAGGCGGCTAGCAGAATCCACTCGTTTAGAGCCATCTGCATTGGTAATCAACACATTCAGCACGGTATCACCGTTGTAGTAGTTTGCCGTGCCCGAACGGTTATTGGTTAACGGAGCATCAAAATCTAACGAAATCGCTTTGCCTGAAATTTGTGGCAGATCGCTGTTTGGAATATCCACATAGAAGGTTTTTTCCACGCTATTAAAGCCAACTTGGTAAGTTTTCTCACCAATTTTCACTTTCAGCATACGAATAAAACGAGCATTCAAGCCTTGATTATAAGCGTAAGCAACCGCATTGTTTAACGTACCGAACTCCGTTATCTTACCATAAATACGGGTCGTCTCAGACGGAGTGAAATCAAAGTTGTTACCAATTTTGGTAATGTTGATCTCTTTGTATAAATCCAATTCATACGGACGGCTCGCTTCGTCTGCCTCAGCAGTGTTACCTGCCTGATCTTCTGCGGTATATTTTGCTTTCACGATACGTTCGGACGATTGACGCTTAGCATTTGCCAAACTAGTTTCGCTAACGGTTACATTTACTTCAAACTTGCCGTCTATCACCTGAGCTTCAACTTCCTTCCAGCCGCCTGTACAGCTTTCGCAAGGGCAGAGAATCGTCACCGGGCCATCGCCCTCTACGTTTTCAACAATCCCTTTAATAGTGATCGAACCTCTAGCCTCAACGGAATTAATCACATCATCGTCTGCAATGCTAGTAATAGTCACTACTGGCTTCGCAATTTGAGTATCTACTGTGTACTGATGGCCCGTTGTGGCCGAATTTTGGTTTCCTGCGTTATCCTCCGCCTGAATAGTTGCCGTAAGTGGGTGACTGCCTTCGCCTGTGGCTAGCTCTTGCCCTCTTACCACTAATGACCACGTTTTATCCGCCTCATTCACCACAGCCTGACGTGATTCGCTACCAATTAATATAGCAATTTTCACTGAACCAGCTTTCACATCTCTGTCAACGGTGTAGCTGCCTTTCAAGGTGATATCGCCCTGAGATTCCACACGATTTACCACATCATCAATCGCAATATTATCAATTTTAACCGATAAGGCTAACTCGGTATCCACGCTCACTGCACGATTTGCCGTTGCAGTAATACTGTTATTCGCCGCATCGCTAGTTACTAAGGTAGCATTTACCGATTTGTGGTTCACCAACGCAATGGTACTAACAGGAATACTAAACGTCAGTTCTGGCGTTAATTGCCCTTCAACACGCACGCCGCCGACTTGCAACACAACTTTGTCGCCTGCTTTCGCTTCAGCAAAAGTGCCGTTTACTGCAGAACCTGTAATAGTAATGGTTTCTGCACGTTTTTCCACCGCATTGATAATATCGTCTGTGGCGATCTTATCAATCACAAGCGTTGGCGCTGCAATATCGGTATCTACTTTGTAATCGTGGTTTTTCACCGTACTTAAACGATTGCCTGTAGCATCAGTGGTTTCAAGAGTTGCAGTGATTTTGCGATTTCCTGCTAATAATTGACCGCTTGCATTGACTTCAAAACTTAAATCAGCTTTCAGCGTAGTTTCAAATTTCTCGTTACCAATTTGAACGGTCACTTTATCGCCAACTTTGGCATTTGAATTTGCTACATTTTCGACTGTTCCGCCAACCTTGATTGCCGCCTCGTTGCTTTCGGCAATGTTGACGATATTGTCGATTGTCACATCTTTCAATGTGATGATTGGGTTCTCTAACACAGTATCAACAGTGTAGGCTTTTTCCTCCAGTGTACTAAGCGTATTGCCTGCAGCATCAGAAGTTTCTACCGTTATCGTCACTGTGCTATTTGCTGCCAATAACTGACCGCTTGCATTGACCTCAAAACTTAAATCAGCTTTCAACGTAGTTTCAAATTTCTCATTACCAATTTGAACGGTCACTTTATCGCCAACTTTGGCATTTGAATTTGCTACATTTTCGACTATTCCGCCAACCTTGATTGCTGCCTCGTTGCTTTCTGCAATGTTGACGATATTGTCGATTGTCACATCTTTCAATGTGATGATTGGGTTCTCTAACACAGTATCAACAGTGTAGACTTTTTCCTCCAGTGTACTAAGCGTATTGCCTGCAGCATCAGAAGTTTCTACCGTTACTGTCACTTTGCTATTTGTTGCTAATAATTGACCGCTTGCATTGACTTCAAAACTTAAATCAGCTTTCAGCGTAGTTTCAAATTTCTCGTTACCAATTTGAACGGTCACTTTATCGCCAACTTTGGCTTCTGAATTGGTAACATTTGCCACCTTTCCATTTACTTTTATCACTTCACCACTTTCTGAGATATTAATGATATTGTCCGCTGTAACATCATTCAAAGTGATAATTGGATGAGCAATCTCTTTATCTACAGGCTTTGGCTCAGTTGGCGTTGTCGGCTGAACTGGCGTTGTCGGCTGAACTGGCGTTGTCGGTTCTTCAGGTGTAGTTGGATCGACTGGTTTTTCAGGATCGTTCGGTTTTGACGATTTAGCACCACCACTACCGCCACCTAAAGCAAATAAACCACCAATCAAGGCAGCAGCACCTAAACCATAAACAACTTTAGAGGATACACCTGATGTAACTTCTGTTGCAAGCACGGCCTCACGGCTTGAAGTCGCCAAACTGGCAGAATGCTCTGCTAAGTAAGCCCTGTCCTCAATCGGGTAAGTGTCGTAATAATCTTCTAAAATTAATGATGGCTGGGTTTCACCTTCAACATAAATGGCTAAATCATCTTTATTTACTTTTTCTACTTTTGGGTTAAGTACTAGCTCACCCTGCTCATTGAAAATTTGGTATTGGGTACTCTCTTCTGCTTGAATGTATTTCGTATTACCACGGCTAAGCTGCATAGTCTTTTCCGAGCCCTTAGTAACAATTTTAAGAGTATATTTCGACATTTTTAAATCCTAATATAATAAATTTTGAGCATATTAGCAGATTGAGAAACTATTTATCTAAGTTTTGAGCAATTTAATTGATTGGTAATTCAGAGGTAGGAGCAGTTAGGCGCTTGATAAGTAAGGAAATTTTCAATTTTAGCGTTATGTATCTAAAATTCAAAAATTCCTTCTCATTATTTTTCTCTATTATTTAAAAACTAAAAGCCCTCAGAACTTCCATTCTGAGGGCTTTCAATTTTTTAAAGGCTAGAACTACTCTTCATCACCTGCATTTAACATTGCCGCTAGACTTTGAGTTGCATCGTCTGCCACAAATTCAAATTCAGCTTCGATGTCTGCATCAGTAACAAATGAGTTTTCTTTTGCAGCTGGTGCTTCGTACCCAGGGGCTAGCACGATGCCTGCTTCAAGTTGTGCACGTTTTTTTGCACGAGCTTGGTGGTAAGCAAAACCAGTACCTGCAGGGATTAAACGACCAACGATTACGTTTTCTTTTAAGCCTCGTAACTCATCTTGTTTACCTGCCACTGCTGCTTCGGTAAGCACTCGAGTAGTTTCTTGGAACGATGCGGCTGAGATAAATGACTCAGTTGCAAGAGATGCTTTGGTAATACCAAGCAACTCACGTTCAAACTCAACAAGTGGTTTGCCTTCTGCTTCACGTTTGCGGTTAGCAATTTTCACACGAGCCACTTCGACTTGTTCTCCGTCTAGGAATTCAGAGTCGTAAGCATTGGTAATGGTTGCTTTACGTAACATTTGGCGAACGATAACCTCGATGTGTTTATCGTTAATTTTTACCCCTTGTAAGCGGTAAACTTCTTGTACTTCGTTTACGATGTAGTCTGTTACAGCATGTACACCACGTAAGCGTAAGATGTCGTGTGGCGTTTCTGCACCGTCTGAAATTACATCTCCACGCTGTACCATTTCGCCTTCGAATACGTTTAATTGACGCCATTTTGGAATCATTTCTTCAAACGCTTCTCCTTCAGCTGGAGTAATTACCAAGCGGCGTTTACCTTTGGTTTCTTTACCAAATGAAACAATACCTGAAATTTCCGCCAAGATTGCCGGCTCTTTCGGTTTACGAGCTTCAAATAAGTCTGCAACGCGTGGAAGACCACCAGTAATATCTTTCGTACCAACAGATTCTTGTGGAATACGTGCTAATGCTTCACCCACTGCAATTTCCGCACCGTCATCTAGGGTTACGATAGCTTTACCTGGTAAGAAGTATTGTGCCGGAACATCTGTACCCGGAATTAAGATATCGTTACCGTTGCTATCTACTAAACGTAGAGCTGGACGTAAATCTTTACCTGCAGTTGCACGTTCACCCACATCTTGCACCACGATTGATGATAAACCTGTTAATTCGTCCGTTTGACGAGTTACAGTTAAGCCATCAACGATATCGCTAAATTGGATACGACCTGATACCTCCGAGATAACTGGCATTGTATGCGGATCCCAGTTCGCTACTACTTCGCCTGCATTAACTTCTGCACCATCATGTTTCGATAACACTGCACCGTAAGGCACCTTGTAGTTCTCTTTGGTACGACCGAATGTATCAATAACTGTTAATTCAGTATTACGAGACGTTAATACGATTTTACCATCTTTGTTCGTTACAAATTTCGCGTTAGTTAACTTAATCGTACCTGCATTTTTCACTTGAATGCTAGATTCTTTCGCTGCCGCAGATGCCGCACCACCGATATGGAACGTACGCATCGTTAACTGTGTACCCGGCTCACCGATTGATTGTGCCGCAATAACACCAACCGCTTCACCTTGGTTGATTAAGTGTCCGCGTGCTAAATCACGACCGTAACATTTCGCACACACACCGTAGTCTGTATTACAGGTTACAACAGAGCGTACTTTGATTACATCAACTGATTCACGATCAACTACATCACACCATTTTTCATCTAATAAGGTGTTACGTGGAATTAATACTTCATCTGTACCCGGTTTTAATACGTCTTCTGCTACTACACGACCTAACACACGATCACGCAGAGCTTCTTTTACATCACCACCCTCAATTAACGGAGTCATCACGATACCTTCGTGTGTACCGCAGTCATCTTCGATAATGACTAAGTCTTGTGCCACGTCAACTAAACGACGGGTTAAGTAACCGGAGTTTGCTGTTTTTAATGCCGTATCCGCCAAACCTTTACGAGCACCGTGGGTTGAAATAAAGTACTGAAGAACGTTCAAGCCTTCACGGAAGTTTGCCGTGATTGGGGTTTCAATAATCGAACCATCCGGACGTGCCATCAAGCCACGCATACCCGCTAACTGACGAATCTGAGCTGCAGAACCACGAGCACCAGAGTCCGCCATCATAAAGATACTGTTGAATGACGCTTGTTTTTCCGGGTTACCTTCACGGTTGATCACTTCTTCCGTTGAAAGGTTCTCCATCATCGCTTTAGCAACACGTTCGTTTGCTGCAGCCCAAATATCGATTACTTTGTTATAACGCTCACCAGCTGTTACTAAACCGCCATTGAATTGTTCTTGAATCTCTGCCACTTCAGCTTCAGCGGCTTCAATAATCGCGTATTTTTGCTCTGGGATAACCATATCATCGATACCAACAGACGCACCTGAACGAGCAGCGTAAGCGAAACCAGTGTACATAATTTGGTCAGCTAAAACCACAGACTCTTTCAAGCCTAAACGACGGTAGCTCTCGTTGATTAATTTCGAGATCGCTTTTTTACCTAAGGTTTGGTTGAACAAACTAAATGGCATACCTTTTGGTGCGATCATCCATAAGATTGAACGACCAATTGTAGTATCTACTAATTCCGTTTTAGCAACAAATTCGCCTGCTTCATTTTTCTCGTATTCAGTCACACGCACTTTCACACGAGAGTGTAATTCTGCTTGACCTGTACGGTATGCTTTTTCCGCTTCACGAGGATCAAGGAAGTACATTCCTTCACCTTTACCGTTTACTTTCTCACGAGTCATATAGTACAAGCCTAATACAACGTCCTGAGATGGAACGATGATCGGATCACCACTCGCCGGTGAAAGTACGTTGTTGGTTGACATCATTAACGCTCGAGCTTCTAACTGAGCTTCAAGAGTTAATGGAACGTGAACCGCCATTTGGTCACCGTCGAAGTCCGCGTTGAACGCCGCACACACGAGTGGGTGTAACTGGATTGCTTTACCTTCAATCAATAACGGCTCGAACGCTTGGATACCTAAACGGTGAAGCGTTGGCGCACGGTTAAGTAGGATTGGGTGCTCACGAATCACTTCTGCAAGGATATCCCATACAATCGGCTCTTCACGCTCAACCATTTTCTTCGCCGCTTTGATGGTTGATGCAATGCCACGGCTCTCTAATTTAGAGTAGATAAACGGACGGAATAATTCCAACGCCATTTTCTTCGGCAAACCACATTGGTGTAAACGTAAGTATGGACCTACGGTGATTACAGAACGACCTGAGTAATCCACACGTTTACCTAATAGGTTTTGACGGAAACGACCTTGTTTACCTTTAATCATATCCGCTAATGATTTTAACGGACGTTTGTTAGAGCCGGTGATTGCACGACCACGGCGACCGTTGTCTAATAACGCATCAACAGACTCTTGTAACATACGTTTTTCGTTACGCACGATAATGTCCGGTGCAACTAAGTCTAACAAGCGTTTTAAACGGTTGTTACGGTTAATTACACGGCGGTATAAGTCGTTTAAGTCAGAAGTTGCAAAACGACCACCATCAAGCGGTACTAATGGACGTAAATCTGGTGGTAACACAGGAAGAACGGTCATTACCATCCATTCTGGTTTGTTGCCAGATTGTAAGAACGCTTCTAAGGTTTTTAAACGCTTAGTGATTTTTTTACGTTTCGTTTCTGAATTTGTTTCTTGTAATTCTTCACGTAACGTTTCGCATTGGTGTTCTAGGTCTAAATCACGAAGTAATGCTTGGATACCTTCTGCACCCATTTTCGCTTCAAACTCATCGCCCCAACGCTCCTCAGCATCCATAAACTGTTCTTCAGTTAATAACTGATTTTTTTCTAAATCAGTCATACCCGGTTCAGTTACTACATAGCTTTCAAAGTAAAGTACACGCTCAATATCACGCAACGGCATATCTAAAATTAAGCCGATACGGGACGGAAGTGATTTTAAGAACCAAATGTGTGCAACCGGGCAAGCTAATTCAATATGCCCCATACGCTCACGGCGTACTTTAGTTTGCGTTACTTCAACACCACATTTTTCACAGATTACACCACGGTGTTTTAAACGTTTGTATTTACCGCATAAACATTCGTAATCTTTTACCGGCCCGAAGATACGAGCACAGAATAAACCGTCACGCTCCGGTTTGAAGGTACGGTAGTTAATGGTTTCAGGCTTTTTCACCTCACCAAAAGACCAAGAACGGATCTTGTCTGGTGATGCTAAACCAATTTTAATCACATCAAAATCATCGCTTGATTTTGTTTGTGCTTTTAAAAACTTCACTAAGTCTTTCACTTTTTTGCCCCTAGGGTAGGTTTTTAAGTTCGCCCCGTTACTAAACCAGGCGAGTAAATTTTGTCTACAAGCGGTCGAATTTGTAAAAAATTTTGCAAAATTAACCGCTTGTTATTTCGTTTATAGGCATACACCTACATAAACGAACTATGCCTCATCCAACTCCATATCGATCGCCAATGCACGAATCTCTTTGGTGATTACATTAAATGACTCTGGGATTCCCGGTTCCATATAATGTGTGCCGTCTACGATGTTTTTGTACATCTTCGTACGACCGTTCACGTCATCCGATTTCACTGTGAGCATTTCTTGTAAGGTGTAAGCAGCACCATATGCTTCTAATGCCCAAACCTCCATCTCACCGAAACGCTGACCACCGAACTGTGCTTTACCACCCAACGGTTGTTGAGTAACAAGACTATAAGAACCAGTTGAACGTGCGTGCATTTTGTCATCAACTAAGTGGTTCAATTTGAGCATATACATATAACCAACAGTTACAGGACGCTCGAATTTCTCACCGGTACGACCATCGTAAAGGGTAATCTGACCTGAAGTCGGTAAGCCACCTAATTCTAATAAGCCTTTGATCTCCGTTTCGTGAGCACCATCGAATACAGGTGTTGCAAGCGGTAAACCTTTACGTAAGTTTTGTGCTAAACGCATTACTTCTTCATCTGTGAAGGTGCTTAAATCAACAACCTGTGAACCGTGTCCTAAGTCATACGCTTTTTGCATATATTCACGCAGTTTCGCTACTTCTTGTTGCTCTTTGATCATCTTGTTGATCTGATCACCGATACCACGAGCCGCTAAGCCTAAGTGGGTTTCTAAGATCTGACCAATGTTCATACGAGATGGTACGCCCAGCGGGTTCAATACGATTTCTACCGGCTGACCGTTTTCATCGTATGGCATATCTTCAACTGGGTTGATTTTCGAGATAACACCTTTGTTACCGTGACGACCCGCCATCTTATCACCCGGTTGGATTTGGCGTTTCACCGCAAGGTAAACTTTAACCACTTTTAACACGCCCGGTGCTAAATCGTCACCTTGAATGATCTTGTTACGTTTGATTTCAAGTTTACGTTCAAACTCTTTGCGTAACTCTTCGTGCTGCTCTGCTAACTGCTCTAATTGATTTTGTTTTGCTTCGTCTTCTAAAGTTTGTTCTAACCATTTTTCACGAGCAACGCCATCTAGTACAGACTCTTTCACGCCGCCTTCAATTAATAAGTTGCGAACACGAGTGAATAAGCCGGCTTCTAAGATCTCTAACTCTTCAGATAAATCTTTTTTCGCTTCACGAAGTTGCAGCTCTTCGATCTCTTTCGCACGTTTATCTTTTTCTACGCCATCACGGGTGAAGACTTGAACATCAATAACCGTACCTGAAGTACCGTTTGGTACACGAAGTGAAGAATCTTTCACATCAGAAGCTTTTTCACCAAAGATTGCACGTAATAGTTTTTCTTCCGGTGTTAATTGGGTTTCACCTTTAGGGGTTACTTTACCCACTAAGATGTCGCCACCTTTCACTTCCGCACCGATGTAAACGATACCGGATTCGTCTAATTTGCTTAATGCAGATTCACCTACGTTTGGAATATCTGCCGTGATCTCTTCTGAACCTAATTTGGTATCACGAGCCACACAAGATAACTCTTGGATGTGGATTGTAGTGAAGCGATCTTCTTGAACCACACGCTCAGACACTAACATTGAGTCTTCAAAGTTATAACCGTTCCAAGGCATAAATGCCACACGGATATTTTGACCTAACGCTAGCTCACCTAAGTCTGTTGAAGGACCATCTGCTAAAATCTCACCACGAGCAACCGGCTCGCCTAAGTTCACACAAGGCACTTGGTTGATACAAGTGTTTTGGTTTGAACGGGTGTATTTAATTAAGTTATAGATGTCGATACCTGCCTCGCCCGGAATCGTTTCATCCTCATTCACTTTAACTACGATACGAGATGCATCAACATATTGAACTGTACCACCACGTTTTGCCACAATCGCAACCCCTGAATCGAGAGCGATTGGTTTTTCCATACCGGTACCGACTAACGGTTTGTCCGCACGCAATGTTGGAACTGCCTGACGTTGCATGTTCGCACCCATTAACGCACGGTTCGCATCGTCGTGCTCTAAGAACGGAATTAACGCTGCCGCCACAGAAACCACTTGTTGAGTTGAGATGTCCATATACTGAACTTCTTCCGGTTTGAATAAACCTGACTCACCTTGCTGACGGCAAGTTACATAAGTATCAGTAAAGCGGAAGTTTTCATCTAAGTTTGAGTTCGCCTGAGCAATGATATTATTGCTCTCTTCAATCGCTGATAAGTACTCGATCTCTTCTGTTACTTGACCATCAACCACTTTACGGAATGGCGTTTCTAAGAAACCGTAGTTATTGGTACGAGCATACACAGAAAGTGAGTTGATCAAACCGATGTTTGGACCCTCTGGGGTTTCAATTGGACACAAACGACCGTAGTGAGTCGGGTGAACATCTCGAACCTCAAAGCCCGCACGCTCACGGGTTAAACCACCCGGACCTAATGCAGAAATACGGCGTTTGTGCGTAACCTCTGAAAGCGGGTTATTTTGGTCCATAAATTGCGAAAGTTGTGAAGAGCCGAAGAACTCTTTCACTGCCGCAGAAATCGGTTTTGCATTGATTAAATCTTGTGGGGTTACGCCATCTAAATCACCTAAAGATAAACGCTCACGTACTGCACGCTCAACACGCACTAAACCAATACGGAATTGGTTTTCTGCCATCTCGCCTACAGAACGGATACGACGGTTACCTAAGTGGTCGATATCGTCCACCTCACCACGACCGTTACGGATCTCAATTAATTTTTTCATCACACCGATGATGTCATCGTTGCTTAAAATGCCTGTGCCTTCGCCTTCAGGAATCTCTAAAGAGCGATTAAATTTCATACGACCTACTGCAGATAAATCGTAACGCTCTGCAGAGAAGAACATATTATCAAATAACGCTTCTGCCGCTTCTTTTGTTGGTGGCTCGCCCGGACGCATCATACGGTAAATTTCCACTAACGCACTTAAACGGTCGTAAGTTGGATCAACACGTAATGTTTCAGAAATGTATGGACCGTGATCTAAATCGTTGGTAAATAGTACTTCGATCTCTTTATAGCCTGCTGCCGAAAGGTTCGCTAACATTTCCATTGAGATTTCCATATTCGCAGGGCAGATCACTTCACCTGACGATAAATCAACATAATCTTGTGCTGCTACTTTACCAACGATGTACTCAACCGGCACTTCGATTTGTGTCACGTTATCTTTTTCTAACGCACGAATGTGACGAGCGGTGATACGGCGACCCACTTCAACATACACTTTGCCGTTTGCTGCAATATCAAATGACGCTGTTTCACCTCTTAAACGCTCAGGCACTAAGGTCATTAATAATTTATTATCTGCAATTTCAAATTTAACTTTCTCGAAGAATAAGTTTAAGATTTCTTCGGTAGTGTAGCCTAATGCACGCAAGATGATGGTTGCCGGTAACTTACGGCGACGGTCGATACGAGCGAATAAGTTATCTTTCGGGTCAAACTCAAAATCTAACCAAGAACCACGATAAGGAATAATACGTGCGTTATAAAGCACTTTACCTGAAGAGTGGGTTTTACCTTTGTCAGAGTCGAAGAACACGCCCGGGCTACGGTGTAATTGTGAAACGATAACACGCTCAGTACCGTTGATCACGAAAGTACCGTTGTCGGTCATTAATGGGATTTCGCCCATATACACGTTTTGCTCTTTAACATCTTTGATTGTACCGGCCGCAGCTTCACGGTCGTAAGACACTAAACGCAATTTCACACGTAATGGAGCGGCATAGGTTGTGCCACGGATTTGACATTCACGCACATCAAATACCGGCTCGCCTAATTCGTAAGAAACGTATTGTAATTCAGTTGCACCGTTATTGCTCACAATCGGGAAAACTGAACGGAATGCCGCTTCTAAACCTTGCTGCCCTTCAGGATCTTTTTCGATAAATTTTGCAAAAGAATCAAGCTGAATTGTTAATAGATAAGGTACGTTCAGAACTTGTGGACGTTTACCAAAGCTCTTACGGATACGCTTTTTCTCGGAATATGAATATGCCATTTTTTAAGATAGCCTCTGAAATATATTTTGGTTGAGATTACACAATCCGACACGAAAGACTCGGTTGGAAGTGGCATTATAAAAAACTGTACGAGGTGTCATTTTCCAATCGCCAATCAAGCAGTCAAAAATCACTACTGCAAGCGGGCAAATTGGGCAGGAAATTTGCAATTTTTGCTGATTAAAATGACAAAATCAGCCATTGCGTTCAAGCACAAAAGGCTGACCGGTCAAGCCGTCAGCCAAATTTTGCTAAAAATGGTTAGGAATTATAGCGGATTTTGCGAATTTTGACAAGAAATTGACCGCTTGTTTGAGTTGTTTTTATAAAAAACAAAATCCCAAGCATTTTGCTTAGGGTTAACTCTATTAGAAAATCGCTTCTAAACGCACAAAGGTGTGAATATAGTGTTTGTAGTCTTTGTCTTTATCATTATAGAAACTGATTTCAGGTTGGATAAAAAGCCAATTACGCCAAATTGGTTGACGGTAAGTAACAAATGGCCCCCAATAGTTAAATCTTGAGAAATCTTTATCTAAACGGCCTCCCATACCAATGCCATAGCTGATATGCGTTAATGGTTTAAAGTTATGCTGACGATATAAACTATTGCCCCAACTTCTCTCTTCATCAACATCATGGCGATACTCAAAGTGAGAGTGGTTCATAATAAAGGTGGTATCAGTTTCACTATATTTATTTTCAAAATTAGTGCGTAAATAGTGCTTACTTTCTGTGCCATAACGGTAAATTTGCTCTAGACGAGTACTGAATTGGTTAGTAATTTGCCAGTTTTTGCTGATTCGTAAACGCCCAAAAATATCGCTACCTGAACGAATACCTGCATCTAAATCCGTTTCAATACCAAGCGCTTTAATGCCATCTGACCAACGTAAACCAATAGATGAGTTAGAATCACGTGCTTCACGAGAGTTATAACGTTTATTTGGTTTAACATCTTTATAGAGCTTTCCTACATGGTTTTTATCCGTTAGCTCATTATCCAATTCATCATCACCAAATACAACATTAAGGTGTTTTTTGAGTACAGGTAATTTAATCTTACCTCGAACACGAGGTTTAACTGTAAATTTATCGTGTTTATCCCAACGGCTGTCTAACATTACACGTAAAGAAGCCGTCCCAGGTTTATCTGGATCTGCGTCCCCTAGCCAATCATTAATATTATTTGCCCAACGATCTAACGTCGTACTTGCCGTTTCGTGCTGCTTATCTACCCAGGTAGTATTTTCATTTGCTACCGCCAATACAGGGGTAAGAACAAATAACGCAACTAGAGGTTTGATATCCATACTATATCTCCTTTATATTAGTATTTCTTACATCATAATCCAAATATTCTAGCGTGACAAAGAAAAATTATAGCGCGACTTGAGGAAAATCAATTTCAGTGAGTTTAATTAATTCGGTCAATGAAATAAGCTGAAATGAAGAAAGGATTTGTTCTAAACCTCTCGCTGTAATATCTTGCTCTAGCAAATAGCAACGAGGCAAATTTGCAAAAAATTGAGGATTTTTGACCGCTTGTAATACACCATCTTGCCATAAAACAACCACATCATTTTCAGTTAAATGACTTAAGATAGTTAAAGTATCTTCATCATATTGTGCTTTTGATAAAGTATAAAGCATTGTTTTTCCTTAGAATGTCATTATTTTTTCAGACTGATGGAGCAACGTAATAATTTCCGCTTTTGTTCTAAACTGTAGCTGCGGTAGCACCCATTCTGCATCATCCAACTTTCTTAACTTAGCCGACTCTTGGCAGATAAAACATTCTGTTAGATCGTAAAGATCTAATAGCTTAAACGTAGAAATATGATCTTTTTGCAAAAGCTGCTCAGGTTGTTGATTAGCAAGTAGGTTAAATACACCATCATTGATAAAGCAGATCAAAATTTCCTGCTCATCACAAAAAGCACTCGCGGCAAGTAAGGCATCTAACCCCTCACGACTGATTGCAGAACCAAATGGTGGTTGAGTAAAAAGAAAAGCAATTTTATATTTTTTCATTTTAAAATGTGAGAAGTCTATTCGCTTTTAATACCGCTTGACTAAATTCTCCTAGCCCTGCGAGTGTAAAACCTTCTGCTAAATTAGTTATTCGAGAACCAGCTGCTTGCTCATCTACAATACCTCTACGTTGTGCCGCGGCAATACATAAATGAAGTTGCAAACTGTGTGATTTTGCTAAATTTCTCCACTTTTCGACTAAATTAGCTTCATCACTTGCGGGATTTACAAGCACATTAGCATTACTTACGCCTTCTTGGAAAAAAAACACTTGGCAAATTCTATGATTGGCTTTCAATAATTCTTCTGCCACTTGATAGGCTAAAAATGCTCCTTGTGAGCCATAAACGGGGGATTTTATTGCAAGTACATAATCCATTACTCATTATCCTGTTTGATTTGGCGAATATAGAGATAAACCGTGTGGCGAGAAATATCTAGCTTTTCGGCTACTTGGTTAATAGCATCTTTAATATCAAAAATTCCCTTTTCAAACAGTGAAATCACAATTTGGCGATTTTTATTATTATTTGATATCGTACGATCTGCCATCACATCATCAATAGTTGTTTGGATAGTTTGAGCAACTAAATCTTCTACAGAGCTGGCAAAGGTAACATCTGCCGCTTCATCTTGTGGGGCAATGAAAGAGCTAAGAAATTGCGAGGTTGGCACTTCTAAATTGATATTAATACAGAGTAACCCAATAACGTGCTGCTTGCCATTACGAATAGCTACCGTGATGGATTTCATCAATACGCCACCTTTTGCCTTGGTGAAATAAGGCTTAGACACACTATCGGTTGCCATATGGTGAAGAGATTTTAACGCTCGATCGGTAATGGGTGAGCCGATAGTTCGGTTGGTATTATGCCCATTTGCGATATAAATAGCAGAATGTTCAAGAAATTCCAAAGAGTGCAATACGATTTCACAATGCTCTCCGATAAGTGCAGCAATGCCATCTACAATCGGAAAATATGAGGCAAGAATTGCGTGATCCTCATCAGAAAAAGGGGTGAATTTTTGAGTCATAATAGAAATTACAAGCGGTTAGTTTTATCACATTTTTTGCAAATATTATAATAAATCTACCCGCTTGTGTAAGTTCAATGATAAGAGAATATTAATTATTTCTTAGCTGCTGTTGCTTTAAAATCTAATAATTCAATTTCAAATTTTAAGGTTGAGTTTGCAGGAATTTTGCCTGCTGCACGCTCACCATAGCCTAATTTTGGTGGAAGGACAATTTCCATTTTCCCACCTTTTTTCAACATTGGGATTGCCTCAATCCAAGCTGGAATAAGTTGGTTTAATTGGAATTCAATCGGCTCACCACGATCGTATGAGCTATCAAATACCGTACCGTCTACTAATGTACCTTTATAGTGAACTTTCACTGTATCTTCTGCTTTTGGAGAAGCGCCTTCGCCAGCTTTTTCGATTTTATATAATAAACCTGAAGCAGTTTCTTTCACACCAACCTGTTTCTTATAGTCTGCACGGAATTTATCACCTGCTGCAACAGTTGCTTTATTTTTTTCTTCGCTGATTTTAGCCTCTTTCTCTGATAAGTAAGCATCTAATGATTTTAACTGTTTTTGTAAATCTTCATCAGTTAACTTACCCGTTTTCTTTAACGTGTCTTGTACACCTGCTAAGATTTTATCTTGGTTATAAGTAAAAATGTCTTTTTGTGATTCAATCACACCTTCAATGTTTTTACCCATTAACACACCGACTGCATAAGAAGAATCATCCACAAATTTCGGATCTGCTTTTTCTTGTGCGATTGCATTTGTTGCGAAAAAAGCACCTGCAATAATAGCAGCTAATGATAATTTCATTTTTAACATAATTTTTCCTTATAAAAATAACTGTTAAGAAAATTCTAGATAGGGTAAAGTGTAATTTCGTTTCACACAACCTTTTTTTGTTAAAAATGGATAATAATTATACATTATCAGTAAGAATTACCGAATTAGAAACAAAAGTAGCCTTTCAAGAGATGATTATTGAGGAATTAAATCAATCATTAATTGACCAACAATTCGCAATAGATAAGCTACAGATGCAAATTCGCCACATTGCCGAAAAATTAAAAGGGGCACAAATTAGTCAAGTTGCCTCACGTTTAGAAGAAACACCACCGCCACATTATTAATGTGGTGTATTTTTAGTATTTAATATAAATAGGAAAGCAAAAAATGAAGATTGGTATTATTGGTGCGATGGCACAGGAAGTTGAAATTTTACGTAAGTTAATGGTTGAGCCAAAAATAACAGAATTAGCAGGCTGTAAAATTTTTGAAGGGAAAATTAATAATACACGTATTGCGTTATTACAATCAGGTATTGGGAAGGTGTCTGCAGCTATTGGCACAGTGTTACTGATTCAACTTACTCAACCAGATATAATTATTAATACCGGCTCTGCAGGTGGTTTAGATCCAAACTTAAATGTGGGAGATATTTTAGTCTCCACCGAAGTACGTCATCACGATGTCGATGTAACCGCTTTTGGCTACGAAATCGGGCAACTTCCTGCAAATCCTGTTGCATTTTTACCTAATGAACAATTAGTTGAGCTGGCACAAAAAGAAGCAAAAAAAGCAGGATTTAATGTAATCTCAGGCCTAATTTGTAGTGGAGATGCCTTCATTAATGGCAAAGAGAAAATTGATGAAATTCGCCAGAACTTCCCAAATGTAGTAGCCGTGGAAATGGAAGCTGCTGCTATTGCGCAAGTTTGCCATGGATTTAAGATTCCATTCGTTATTGTAAGAGCTGTGTCTGATGTAGCGGATAAAGAATCACACCTATCATTTGAAGAGTTTTTACCTTTGGCAGCAGAAAAGTCATCAGCTATTGTGTTAGCAATGCTAAACGATATTGATTAACTATTTGCAAAACTTTACTAAAAATTGACCGCTTATTATCGCAATTTACGGCAATTTTTTGTAAAATCTCGCTAGTTTTTTGCCTACAAGACAAAAGTTGTAGGCATTTTCTTTTTTAATTGTTGAGAGTTATATGAGTGCTACCCCGAATATTGGTTTTATCAGCTTAGGCTGCCCAAAAAATTTAGTTGATTCCGAACGTATTTTAACTGAACTACGAGCAGATGGTTATAATATTATCCCAAGTTATGAAGACGCTGACTTAGTGATTGTAAACACCTGCGGTTTTATTGATTCCGCAGTGCAAGAATCATTAGAAAGCATTGGCGAGGCGTTGGAAGCAAACGGTAAAGTGATCGTTACAGGCTGTTTAGGAGCAAAAGAAAACCAAATTCGTGAAGTTCACCCGAAAGTATTGGAAATTACAGGTCCGCATAGTTATGAAGCGGTGATGAACCACGTTCACAAATATGTGCCGAAACCTGAGTTCAATCCTTACACTAGCCTTGTACCAAAACAAGGCGTAAAACTCACACCAAAGCATTACGCTTACTTAAAAATTTCAGAAGGCTGTGATCATCGTTGTACATTCTGCATTATTCCATCAATGCGTGGAGATTTGGCAAGCCGCCCGATTGTGCAAGTGCTAGACGAAGCAAAACGCTTGGTAGATGCAGGTGTAAAAGAGTTATTAATTGTCTCTCAAGACACCTCTGCTTACTCATTAGATCGCAAAAAAGAAGAAACTACTAAAACCGTTTTCTGGAACGGTATGCCAATTAAAAGTAACCTAATCACACTTTGTGAACAATTAGGCTCAATGGGCGTTTGGGTGCGTTTGCATTATGTGTATCCGTATCCGCACGTGGACGATTTAATTCCACTGATGGCAGCAGGCAAAATTCTGCCGTATTTGGATATTCCGCTCCAGCACGCCAGCCCGAAAATCTTAAAAGCGATGAAACGCCCGGGCTCCATTGAAAGAACCCTTGAGCGCATTAAAAAATGGCGTGAAATCTGCCCGGAATTGACCCTACGCTCGACCTTTATTGTCGGCTTCCCGGGCGAAACCGAGGAAGATTTCCAGCTGCTGCTCGACTTCTTACAAGAAGCCCAGCTCGACCGTGTCGGCTGCTTTAAATTCAGCCCGGTGGAAGGTGCAGTTGCAACCGATATGCCGGATCAAGTGCCGGAAGAGGTAAAAGAAGAACGCTTCCACCGCTTTATGCAGTTACAGCAACAAATTTCAGCCGAGCGTTTACAGGCTAAAATCGGTAAAACCTTACCTGTAATCATTGATGAAATTGACGAAGAAGGTATTATTGGGCGTTCAATGGCTGATGCACCTGAGATTGATGGTGTGGTTTATGTGGATAACCTTGAAAATAAAGACGTTTCTGTAGGACAAATTATTTCAGTAACCATTACACATGCAGATGAGTACGATCTGTGGGGTAGCTTAACAAATTAAGGACAACTTATGTCACAAGAGAAAATGCCTAGCGTTATTCGTTTTGAACAAGCAATAGCTACCAAAGATTATGATGTAGCTTGTATCGAACTATTATCTATTCTTTCTAAGCTAGATAGTAATTTTGGTGGGTTATTTAATATTGAATTTGATACGCCAAAGCAGCTTGAGAATTTAGAAAAGGATAAAACTATCTATTTCTGTACTCGAATGGCAGTAGCCATTACCCGCCTATTTGAGGATCCTAATTTAGCTATCTCAGAGCAGGGCGCTATGCGTTTTCTCACGTTACAACGCTGGATTGCATTGATTTTTGCAAGCTCCCCATATGTAAATGCAGATCATATTTTGCGTACTTATAATAAGAATAAGGAATCTACCGACTACAATATGGTGGAATTGGATGCTACACTACAGGCATTCATTAAATTCTGCATTTTATATTTTCCAGAATCTAATATTGTATTAAATCTAGATACTGCATGGGAAGCTTCTTCCGATCTTACTGCATCCTTGTGTTTCGCACTACAGTCGCCAAGATTTATTGGCACTTCATCTGCTTTTTCAAAACGTTCTGCTATTTTGCAATGGTTTCCAGAAAAACTAGCGCAAATAGAGAACTTACATAAATTACCAAATGCAATTTCACACGATGTTTATATGCATTGTAGTTATGATATAGAGGCAAATAAGCATGATGTAAAACGTTCACTTAATGAAGTTATTCGTCACCATTTGCTTTCGGTTGGTTGGGAAGATAG